>NZ_JMHT01000069.1 GCF_001905655.1 Mycobacterium sp. ST-F2 | reverse complement strand
TCGAAACCGGCGGATTCAGACCCCAACTACACCGTCAATCATGAAGAGCCGGATTGATACTGAACGGATTGTCGATGTCGTTGTGCTGGGCCAGGCGGCGCCACAGGAACGGGTTACCCAACGCGTCGGTGGCCAGCAGGTCGAAGCGCACCCCGGTGTACTCCGGGTCCGATTCGCCCTCACCGACCGCCTGGACCGCGTCCTGGACACCGGTGGTTGCCGATTCCTGTTGCGCACCAACGGCATCGGCGGATGCGCGCGCCAGTTCGTCCTCGTAGGACAGCGCCGCCTCGGCCGCCGACTGCGCCACCCGCACCATCTTCATCCGGAGCCACGACCGGCGCGGCCGCCCGTCGACTCCGAAGGCGTCGAACCGTTCGGCCAGCGCGGTGATGATGCACGGGATGTTCCAGCTCTTGCACCAGACCAGCCGGACCAGCGGTGGCCGGCAGTTACCGAGCTCTTCGTCCGAGTTCTCGGCCAGCATGCGCAGTTTGTTGGTCAGGGCGCGCACGTCCGTCGGCCGGTTCTGTTCCTCGACGAAGTCGACGTCGAAGAGCAGGTCGAGCGTCAGCTCCGTGCGACCGCCTCCCGTGAACTGCAACGGATCGTCGGCCAGGCCTGTCCCCGTCAGCTGACCCGACGCGGTACCGCGGGTCCGCACCCCGGCCAGGCGCGTCATCGTGACGGACTCGGGGTTCAGCATGCAGTCGATGCGCTCGCCGGTCTTGTCGACCAGGAATGCGACGCGCTCCATCACCGGCCTCGCTGTTCATCGTCCAGGCGCGTGACGTCGTGACTGCTGAACGTCGATACCGCCGGCTCCCAGAGCATTTCGTCATCGGGCAGCTCAGGCCAGCGGTCGTCGTCACCGCGCTCGTCCAGCCAGACCGATCCGGCCGCCCGTTCCTCGGGCAGGGGAAATTCCGGCTGTCCGCCGGATGCGGGCGCTGCGCGCTCGAACGACGGCCATTGCTGCCGCGTCGGGCTCCCGTGGTCCTCGAACGCCGGCGCGGCCACCGAAGGCGCCGGCGTGACGGGCCAGTGCACCGTCGGCCGTGGCGCGGCGTTCGGTCGCTGCTCTACTTCTGAAACGTACTGATTCCCAAGCACTCTGGTCCGCGAGGTGTCGAATCCGACAGCCGGCCAGGTCCTTGCCGCAGGGCCGCTGGGCTCGGGGTCGTTCGGGTGGTCCGCCGGCCTGTGGTCGGCGACCGGTGTCGTCGTGCGCACCGACGGCGGTCCTTTGACGGGCCTGCGCCGGATCAGGCGGAGCCGCCGACGCAGCCGTCTCACGGCGGCCGTGAATTGCGGTACCGGCCTGTGGCTGTTTTGCGGAGGCTCGTCGTCAAGGTCCGGCGGCGGTAGTGCCGGCGCCACCGGCTGCGGGGCCGCGATGTTCAGTGCAGACGGCCGGCGCGGCGGGACGCCTGCGTGGACGCCTCCGGCGTGAATACCGCCGCCGCTCAACAACTCTGGGGCACGCTCGCGCACCACGGCGAACCAGTGTTCGTTGCCCGCCGCGGCGGCGGGCAACGGTTCGGCCACCGCCACGGGTGCCCCCGTGCCGGGCTGGACGGCGTCGGCAAGGTACCGGAATACCCGCGCCAGAAAGCTACGCAGACGACGCGCCGGAGCCATTGTTGGTGACCCTCTGGATGCCCTCGTGCGCGATGACCAACGTCTCGATGGCCAGCTCGTGACTCATGGCGTCGAGCACCGCACCGTGCCACTCGGAGGCCCACGCGTTGGCCAGCGTCCATCGCATGACTTCCCCGGTACCCGCCGGATCGCGCAGGACGATCTGCACGAGCCGCCGGTCGACCTGACCGGACACCGCCAGCATCAGCCAGTCCCACAGTTCTGTCGACGACGTGAGGCCGGCCCGGAGCACCACGGGCGAGTACACGGCGCGCCCCGGAACCATGCGGACGACCTGGCTCAGTCCGGCTTCGCGGTACGAGATCCGTTCGATCTTCACGCCGAGACCGCTGACTTCCGTGAAGTGGCCGCTGGCGACCTTGTCGATGATCAATTCGAAGTTGTACGACCGGTGCGGGTCCACCCAGTTGCCCGGTTGTGCTGCTGGTGCGGTCATTTCAGCCACCTACCATTTCGATCTCGGTTCCTCCGCTCCACTGGCTTATCTGGAAGACCACGAACTCCGCGGGCTTGACCGGGGCAACACCGACGAGCGCGGTGACCCGCCCGGCATTGCGTTCCTCGACCGGGTTGGTCTCCTCGTCGCATTTGACGAAGAACGCTTCTTGCGGGGTTCGGCCGAACAGCGCGCCGTCGCGCCACACGCGGGTGAGAAATTCGCTGACCGATGTGCTGATCGACGTCCACAACTTGTATTCGTTCGGTTCGAAAACAATCCACGTCGTGCTTTGCGCGATTGATTCCTTCAACATGTTGAACAGCCGGCGCACGTTCAGATAGATGAACGGATCGCCCATGGGCGCGACGGTGCGGGCGCCCCACACCCGAATACCTTCGGCGCCGAACTTGCGGATGCAATTCACACCCGCCGGGTTGAGGTTCGCCTGCTCGCCCCGGGTCACCAGATAGGTGAGGTCGAGGGCGCCGACGATCGGCTCGTTCGCGGGGGCCTTGTGCACGCCGCGGTTGGCATCGACGCGCGCCCACACGCCGGCCATGTGACCACTGGGGGCCGTCGGGACATTCTGTTGGGAGAGCGTGTCGTACGCGACGATCCACGGGAAGTAGAACGCACCGTAGCTGGACGGCCGCGGCCGCAGTCCGTTCGCCTCCGGGGCGGCCGCATGCGCGGGCGGTGGAGCCTCGCCTTCGGCTCCGTCCTCGGGTTTGTCGGGCTTGTCCGGTCTGCCGGGACCACGCGGCGACTCGAGGGTGCCGACCGTGACGAGGCTCCCGATGTCGTCGACCTCGGCGGGCGCGTCGAGGATGGCGACCCGGTCCTCCAGCCGCTCGCAATGCCCCAGCAGCGCCTCGTAGCTCTGCACCCCGACGTATCCCGGCGCCGCGACGATCGCGACCTCGTCGACCGCTTCGAGCAACTGCAGGCCACTGCGCCGGGCGCCGCCGCCCTCGATGGCCTGGCCCTCGGGATGGTTGACGATGTAACAGCGTCCGCCACCGTTGGCGAAGAAGCCCCACACCGCCCGGGACAGCGCGGTGCCTTGTGGCCGTGGGACGTTCGCGAAGTTGCGCACGAACTCGGTCCAGCTGTTCACCGCCTTGGCTTCCCCGAGCAGCGCCCCGGCATCGGGAGCCTGACCCACGAACGCGGCGGTACTGGTGCCGACGGCCTGGATCGGGCGTGCGCCACTCGGGACTTCCTGCACGTAGACGCCGGGCGCCCCAATTGCACTCGTCATGGTCGGACTCCTTCGGATGCGGGTTTCGGGGTGAGGTTGATGCGCAGTTCCTCGGTGACGATCGGGACCTGCGGGGTGGGCCGGGCGATGATGACGGGCATGTCGAACAGCAGCGCGATCCGCGGCGCGCACCCCAACGCGAGCCAGGTTTCGGGGCTGAGCGGCGTCAGGTCGACGGCCGGGTCACCGGCCTCGGTCGCTGCGACAAGGGCTTTGCCGAGCATGACGGCGTTGCCGGTCACCAGATGCCGGACCCGCAGGCGCAGCGGCTCCAGCGCGCGGTGGGTCCGCAATTCACGCTCGGACTGCAACTCGAGCGGCCAGACGCTCAGCCCTTCATCGGCCACCTTGGGCGGGGCGATCTGGACCGCATCGCCCGAGATGTCCTTGAGCCACGCCACCACTTTCGAGGTGGCCGCGGCGAGCGGTCCGTCAGACTGCCCATCGGAAGAGGTCATGGCACGGGGCGATCAGGCAGCAATGCAGTACGACTGATACGGGTTCCGGTCACATCGCTCATCGGCGAATTCCCTCGGATCAGCTAATGCATGTTTGATACGTGATCACTACGCCCACCATCGGCGCACCTACCAAAGACTGCTGCGCTATTCCCAACCGTGCGATTTTAGAGTCGAAATAGCGATTGCTGGGGGCTTTCTGTGAAATCACGACTATTCGTAAACCCCCTCCACATACCACCGCCGTTGCCGGTAACACAACAGCAACGCACGGCTCTCCCCATCGCCCCCGAGCAGCACCTGAGCTCGAGCCGTGCGACCCTTCCCCCGCTCCGGATCCCACCAGCGTTCGTCGACGGGCCACGGCCCCGCCCACCACCGCAACGCCCCGCGATACCCCGAACCCGTCAGCCCCACGGGATCGGTGGAGAACATGCCGCGGTCGGTCACCCGAACCGAATCACCGCGTACATCAACAAGATCCACCGGATCATCCAGCAGGACCACCGGGGCCGGCTCCGGCAGCCGTCCCGGCCAGGGCTGCGTCGGATCGCTGCGCGGCACCACCTCGTCCCCCAGCGGGGTGAGCGTGATGCGCTCTGCCGGTCCCCGTCCACCACTGAGTACCGGCACCTGCACCGCCTCCGGCCCCAGCAGACCCTGGACCCGCACCAGTGCCCGCCGGGCCCGCATCCGGTCGTCATCGCCGGAGGACCCCCACAACGGCAACTGCAGCGCCGCGGCCGAGACCATCTCCACTGGGTGCAGCCGCAGCACCGTGATGGGCGCAGTGGGTCCGGCCCCGCCCAGCCCCCGCCTGGTCAACCAGCCGTCCAGCTGCCACCGCACCCGATCCGCCGTGGCCTCCTCGGTCAGCGGCTCGGCACACCGCCAAACACGTTGCAACTCTTCCCCGTTGGCGGTGACCGCATCGATGGCCAGCCGGGTGCACCCCACCCCGGCGGCCTCCAGGCTGCGGTGCAACCGGCCCGCCAACGAACGCCCGGCAAAAGCGGCCGCGTCCACCCGGTCGATCGGCGGATCACAGTCCATCACGGCATCGAGGTCCGACGGCGTCTCCGGCCCCGCCGGCCGGCGGGCCGGCTCGCCCCGGGCGAACCGGTGCGCGACCACCGCATCGGCCCCGAACCGGGACGCCACGTCGGTCCGGGACAGCGCGGCGAACTGCCCGATGGTCCGAATACCCATGCGCCACAACAAATCCGCCAGCTCTTCCCGGCCCTCACCGGACAGGCTCGGTTCGGTGGCCAGCTGCCGGATGGACAATCCGGCGAGAAACTGCGCGTCCTCCCCCGCCGCGAGGATCCGTCCCGCCCGGGCCGCGAAGACCGCCGTGGGCAACTGGTCGGCAATGCCCACCTGGCATTCGACCCCGGCCGCGCCCACCGCGTCGACCAACCGCTCGGCCGCGGCCTGCTCGGATCCGAAATACCGGGCCGCCCCACGCACCGGCAACACCAGCAGGCCCGGCCGCAGCACCTCCGCGCGCGGCACCACCTCGTCGACCGCGGCCGTCACACCCTCGAAATGACGGGCGTCGCGCCCCGGATCGGCTGTGGCGACGTGCAATTGCGGGCAGCGAGCCTGGGCCTCCCTGCGCCGCAAGCCCCTTCGGACCCCCGCTGCCCGAGCCGACGCCGAACAGGCCGCCACCCGGTTCGCCAGGGTGACCGCCACCGGCTCGGTCACCGGCAGCCCGGCCGCCACCGCCGCCGCCACCGCGGGCCAGTCCATGCACCAGATGGCCAGTACCCGGGACATCTCAGCCACCCACCGCTCGCAGCGGGCGCATCGAGCGGCCCCGGGCCCGCGTGTCCAGCCGCACCCGGCCGATCCGCCCGCACCCGGGCACCGGATCCCCGGCACCCGCGCCGACCACCTCATACCCGCGAACCCTGGCATCCAACCGGGCCGTCGCCCCGGGCCAGTCGCCGTCGGTGACCAGCAGGGTGCACTCGCGCTGTCGGGCCCGGGACGCCACCACCCGGGCCCGGCCGGCCGGAACCGACTTTCCGCCCAGGCCGAGCAACACCAGGTCGAGCCCGTCCATGAGCACCGCGGCCACCTCGACGGGGTCCGGTCCCGGATCGGGGATGAGCGCGATGCGGTCCAGGTCGGCCCCCATCTCCACCGCGGCCAGCAGCCCGACCCTGGGCTGGCCGACGATGGCTGCGTACCCACCGGACGCCGTCACCGCGGCCACCATCCGCAACGGCAACGACCGGGCCCCCGAGAGCACCGCGACGGTGCCCCGGGGCAACACGTCAGGTAGCAGCTCAGACTGGGAATCCTTGGGCTCCAGCAAACTTTCGACAACTTTCGGGGCCGGCTCCGGCCGCCCCCGGTCCCGTCCCCGCAAACCTGCCGGCCCGGACATCTCGGCAATCTTGCGCCGGAGCTGTTCCAGCTGGTCAGCGCGGTCAATCCGGCTATTCGCCAGACTGGTCACAGCCGCCACAACAACACCTCCCGCACCATCAGCCACACTCGAATTCGAATATTTGTTCGATATCGTGAGTAAACACCCACCCACCGACACGGTCAAGCCGCGCTGCGCACCACACACCTGCCGCCGTCGCGTCCAGGCGGTACGCTCGAATCTGGAACCGATCTGAAGTTCCGCCCCCAGAACTCATCCCGGGTCTGGTGGACCACCGCCCAGTCGAAGGGACCCCGACATGCGCTCGAACCGCCTGGTCCACCGCGTCACCGCCGCCGCCGGCGGCACCGCACTCATCGCGATGATCGGCCTCACCGCCGGCTGCGGTGGAGAGAAGAAAGCCCCCGAGACGCCCTCGTCGACCACCACGACGACCACGACCACATCGGCGGTCACCCCGACCGAGAAGTCCCTCAACCCGAACGGCGGCAACCTGTTCACTCCGTCGGTCACCGCCAACCCGGCGCCCACTGCCACACCCGGCACCCACCGCAACTGACAACCGACCCGGGTCGCCAACCGACCCAGCACAATCCGGGTCGGCGCTACCGTTGCTACATGTCGCCGCCGACTCGGACACCGTCAAAGCGATGGCTGGTCGCCCTGGCCCTCATCGCCACCCTGACCCTGGTCTTCAACCTGCCCACCCCGGGCCGGCCGACCGCGGCGCCGGACCAACCGTCAGGCACCATCGACGGCCCCTTCGCGTCGTTGCTGGCCTCCTCGACCGATCTCGGGCTCGCGCATCCGCAGCGCGTCCAGCTCACCGCCGCCCTCGATGACGACTACCGCCCGGATGCGCTGATCAACTGGGCTGAGCTGCAACGGCTTTCGGTGCGCTGGCGGCCGGGCGACAACTGGGCCGTCGTCGAAGGCGATCCTGATCGCATGGGCGCCGCCTTCGGCGTCGAGGTGCACGACTACCGAAGCCGGCGCGGGCAGGAGTTCTACGCCGCACCGCAACAACCCCGGATTCCCTCCGAGTTGCACGGCACCGTCAGCGAATTGGGCCGGATCCTCAGCTACACCCCGCACCACGATTCGACACCGCCGGACCCGCCGTCGGGCGTCCCGGAACGCGGCCTGGCCCCGAGCCACCTACTCAGCGCCTACCACGCCGACAAGTTGGGAGCCGCCGGCTATACCGGCAAGGGCACCACGGTGGTGGTCTTCGCCTTCAACGGCTACGACCAAGCCGACCTGGACCAGTTCTCCACCACCTTCGGCCTGCCCAAATTCACCCCGACCCTGGTCGGCGGCCAACCCGGCGACGAGCGGGGCGAGACCACCATGGACCTCGAGGTCATCCATGCCGTCGCGCCCGACGCCCGGCTGGTCGTGGTCAACGCCCGTCCCACCGTCACCGGCGCCGGCGCGTACCTGAAGATCGGCGAGATGTTCGAGAAGACCGACCGTGATTTCCCGGGCGCGATCTGGAGCCTGTCGATCGGCTGGGGTTGCGACAAGCTGACCACCGCGGCCGACCTCGCGCCCGTGCGGTCGGCGCTGGCCGCCGCAGAAGCCCACGGCACCACAGCCTTTGACGCCAGCGGCGACCTGGCCGGGCTGGAATGTAAAGGCGGCGACGACTGGGATTCCCCACCCGGCCCCAGCGACGTCGGGCTGGATTCGGTGGCGTCGCTGCCCGAGATGACCAACGTCGGCGGCAGCACCCTGTCCACCGACGCCGACGGCCAGTGGTTGGACGAACAGGCCTGGTTCAACGTCCCACTGTCGCAGGGCACCGGTGGCGGTGTTTCCGCACTGTTCGACCAGCCCCGCTGGCAGGCGGACGCGGCGACCCAGGTGGACCCGAAGCGCAGCGCCGGGAAGCGCATGACGCCGGATATCTCGGCGGTCGCCGATCCCTACACCGGCGTGCGGATCGTGGTGGACAAAGAGGTGGTCGTCGGTGGTGGCACCTCGCAGGCCGCGCCGATCTGGGCAGGACTGACCGCGGTCATGACGCAATATCTCACCGCGAACGGTGGGCGTCCGATCGGTGCGCTCAACCCGCTGCTGTATCGCATCGCCACCGGCGCCCCACGACCGGCATTCCGCGACGTCATCCTGGGCGGCAACGCCATTGACACCGCGGGCCCGGGCTATGACCTGGTCAGCGGCCTCGGCACCCCGAACCTGGAGAACCTGGCGGAAAACCTGTTGTTGCTGCAGAAAGTGACGCAATGACTCAGCGAGAAGCGGAGGCGGATCGCGCATGAGCGTTGAGCTCCAAGACCGGCCCGTGATGGAGTGCGGGGTCTGCCAGCTGGACGTCCCGGCCGGCGAGTACTGCGGACTGTGCGGCGCACCGCTGAGCAAGCATCAGCACGACGGACCAGACTGGCTGCGGGCCCGTTCATTCAGTGCCGCGCCGGGCGAGCGACTGTTCCGGCTGTCGATCACCAGTTCGCTGTTCCCGCACCTGTCCCCGAAGTCGCGGACGTCGTTCCTGATCGGCATCGTCGCCCTGGTGCTCGCACTGGCGGCCACCGCGACCCTGCGCCTGCCCGGCGCACTGGCTGCCGTGGCAGTCCTGGGACTGCCGGTGATCTTCGGAATCTATGTCCGGGAATCCGAATTCAACCGGGATGCCCCCCGCGGCAATCTCCTATTGGCCGCAGTGATGGGCGTCATCCTCGGGGTGGCCTGGGCACTGATCACCGGTGCCGCAACCGCGCGGTCCTACGGCATCCCGTTTGGTGCCGGCGTCGCGGCGGCCCGCGTGCTGAGCACCGGTAGCGGCGTCACCCTCGGCGGCCTCCTGATCATGCAAGTGCCGACCCTGGTAATCCGACTGGTCCGGCCCGGACACCGAGAAGCCTTGCACGGCTATGTTATTGGCGCCAATGCCGCCATCTATTTCACCGCCGCCGCGTGTCTGACCAGGCTGGCCCCGCAATTCGCCACCGGTGTCGTCAACCGGGACCGTCCGCTGCAGGGGCTGTTGATCGAGGGGGCCATCCGCGGTTTCGCGATGCCCATCATCGCCGCCACGGTCGGTGGCCTCATCGGTGCGGCCCTGTGGTTCACCCGCCCACCGAACAAAGCGCATCAGCACCGCGGCTACGTCCGCCTGATTCTGACGGCGACGGCGGTCATCGTCGGCGTACTGTTCGCTCTGCTCGGGCTGATCGATGCCGCTCAGCTGTCCCAGTGGCTGCTGCTCACCCTGGATCTGACGCTCACCGCTGTCGCGCTGCTGGCATTACGCATCGGGCTGCATCTGGCCCTGCTGCATGAAGAGCACGACGCGGTGAACATGGACGAACCGCTGCTATGTGCTCAATGCGGCCACGTGGTCCCCGACGCCCCGTTCTGCGCAGCCTGCGGCGCGGCGACCCGGGCATCGTCACGGACTGCTCGATACAGCCAGCGGCACGGCCGGTTCACGCGAGCCGCCGACGCCACCGACGACGATCTCAGCGTGGGACTGCTCCCCGGCTATTCGTGGCACTCCGGCGCCTATGCCGGCACGCCAACCCCGACCACGAAACGCGCACAGGTCGGCCTGGCACTCGTCCTCGCCGCTGTGGTGGTGGGTGCGCTCATGGTCGGGGTGTCCGGGCTGCTGTCGAAACCGGCGATGCGGTACATGTGTCCCCCGGAGTGCGGGCACCCGCCGATGGGCGAGCCGGTGACGCTCAACCCCCGATTCACCGCGCCCGACGGCTCGTTCAGCGTCGCCTACCCGGCCGCTGGATCGGCCTATGACGTGACCAAGGACGATCACGGTGTGCTCGCGAAACTCCTGGCCGGCGACGGTGGGATGCTGCAGCTGTTCAGCCGTCCGGCGGCCGGACGTAGCCCGAAAGACATTGCGGCCGAATTGATCAAGTCCTCCTATCCAGATGCCAAGACGGCGTACGAGATTCCGAACGCCATGGTCGGGTACCACGCCGGCTACGGCGTCGTTGCCGATTGGTATCCACAAGGCGCCAGCCGTGAATACACCCGGATGCGGCTGCTGGCGTTGGTGGCAGTCAAGAACGACCTGGCACTGATTGCCGCCGCAGCCGGCCCATATCACCGATTCGGGCCCGACTTCGGATCGGGGAAGCCGTCGGCCGTCGGCCTGCAACTCGCGCTCGACATGGGCCAGTACGTCAACAGCTTCGCCTGGCGGGGCGACCCGCCGCGCTGACTCACTCCCACTCGATGGTGCCCGGCGGCTTGCTGGTGATGTCCAGCACCACGCGGTTGACCTCGGGCACCTCGTTGGTGATCCGGGTCGAAATGCGTTCCAGCACTTCGTAAGGCACGCGGGTCCAGTCGGCGGTCATGGCGTCCTCGCTGGACACCGGACGCAGCACGATCGGATGTCCGTAGGTCCGCCCGTCACCCTGCACGCCGACCGAACGCACGTCGGCCAGCAGCACCACCGGGCACTGCCAGATGCTCTGGTCCTGGCCGGCGGCGGTCAGCTCCTCGCGGGCGATCGCGTCGGCGCGGCGCAGCGTGTCCAGCCGCGGCCCCGTCACCTCGCCGACGATGCGAATGCCCAGACCCGGACCCGGGAAAGGTTGGCGCCCAACGATTTCCTCGGGCAGGCCCAGTTCGCGACCGACAGCGCGCACCTCGTCCTTGAACAGCAACCGAAGCGGCTCAACAAGTTTGAACTTCAGGTCCTCGGGCAGGCCGCCGACGTTGTGGTGGCTCTTGATGTTGGCGGTACCGGTGCCGCCGCCGGATTCGACGACGTCCGGGTACAGCGTGCCCTGCACCAGGAACTCGATCCCAGAATCAGGCACGGCTTCGCTGTCCGCCAAAATGTCGCGCACCGCGCCCTCGAACGCCCGGATGAACTCGCGGCCGATGATCTTGCGCTTGCCTTCGGGATTCGTGACGCCCGACAGCGCGTCGAGGAAGCGGTCAGCCACGTCGATGGTGACCAGCTTGGCGCCGGTCGCCGCGACGAAGTCACGCTCCACCTGCTCACGCTCGCCCGCACGCAGCAGACCGTGGTCGACGAACACGCAGGTCAGACGATCGCCGATGGCCCGCTGCACCAGCGCGGCCGCCACCGCCGAGTCGACGCCGCCGGACAGTCCGCAGATGGCCTGGCCGTCACCGATCTGCTCGCGCACCTGCTCGACCAGCTGGTCGGCGATGTTGGCCGCGGTCCAGGTCGCGCCGATGCCGGCGAAGTCGTGCAGGAACCGGCTGAGCACCTGCTGGCCGTGCGGCGAGTGCATCACTTCGGGGTGGTACTGGACGCCGGCCAGCTTGCGGGCCCGGTCCTCGAAGGCGGCGACCGGGGCGCCGGGGCTGCTGGCCACCACGTCGAACCCGGCGGGTGCCGCGGTGACCGCATCACCGTGGCTCATCCACACCGGCTGCGTGGCGGGCAGGCCTGAATGCAGTTCTCCGCCGGCAACTTTCAGCTCGGTGCGGCCGTATTCACTGGTGCCGGTGTGCGCCACGGTGCCGCCGAGCGCCTGGGCCATGGCCTGGAACCCGTAGCAGATACCGAAGACCGGGACGCCGAGGTCGAAGATCGCCGCGTCGAGTTGCGGCGCGCCTTCGTCGTAGACACTGGACGGACCACCGGACAGCACGATGGCCTGCGGGTTCTTGGCCTTGATGTCCTCGACCGTCGCGGTATGCGGCAGCACCTCGGAGAACACCCGAGCCTCGCGGACCCGGCGGGCGATCAGCTGCGCGTACTGCGCACCGAAGTCGATGACCAGGACGGGCTGTGAAGCTGGTGTTTGCACCCGCTCAGTCTAGTGGTGGGCATCGGGAGTCACGGCGCCGCCTGACCCAGGGATTTGTGCACGATTTTTCGCGGCGACCGCGGAAAATCGTGCACAAAATCCCAGTTAAACCGGGGTGATCGGCAGCCGGCGCAGCGCACCGGGGGCGTCGGCGGGGACGACGGGACGGTCCGGCGCGACCGGATCGATCCGCTGGTAGGGCTCACCCTGTGCCGGACGCGGGTCGTCCTGTCCCTTGTTCGGCCACAGCGATGCCGCACGCTCGGCCTGCGCCGCGATCGAAAGCGACGGGTTCACACCGAGATTCGCCGAAATCGCGGCACCGTCGGTGACGAACAGCGTCGGGTAGTTGTAGACGCGGTGGTACGGGTCGATGACACCGCTCGCCGGGCTGTCGCCGATCGCCGCGCCGCCCAGGAAGTGGGCGGTCAGCGGGATGTTGAACAGCTCGCCCCACGTGCCGCCTGCGATACCGCCGACCTTCTCGGCCATCCGCCGGGTCGCCTCGTTGCCCACCGGAATCCACGTCGGGTTGGGCTCGCCGTGGCCCTGCTTGGACGACATGATGCGGATGCCACCAGGACCACGCTTGGTGAACGTGGTGATCGAGTTGTCGAGGTGCTGCATCACCAGTGCGATCACCGTGCGCTCGCTCCACCGCTGCGGGTTGAGCAGCCGGATCAGCTCACGCGGATCCTCGCCGGCCTGATCCAGGAACTGCCTCCACCGCGGCACGTCGGTGCCCTGCGGGCCGGCACCGTCCGTCATGAGCGTCTGCAGCATGCCCATCGCGTTGGAGCCCTTGCCGTACCGCACGGGTTCGATGTGGGTATCCGGCGTCGGGTGGATCGACGACGTGATGGCCACGCCGTGCGTCAGATCCATGTCCGTCGGCACCTCGCGGGTCTGGGCACCCACGATGGATTCGGAGTTGGTCCGGGTCAGCACGCCGAGCTTGTCCGACAGCTTGGTCAGCTTGCCGGTGTCGCGCACCTTGAACAGCAGCTTCTGGGTGTTGTACGTGCCCGCCGCCACGATGAGGTACTTGGCGGTGAAGGTCCGCTTGCCGCGCCGCACCTTGCCGTTGGTGCGTCGGGTCGACACCTCCCACAGCCCGTCGCCGCGCTGCTGGAAGCTGGTGACCGTGGTGAGCGGATGTACTTGCGCCCCAGCCTTTTCCGCAAGACCGAGGTAGTTCTTCACCAGCGTGTTCTTGGCGCCGTGCCGGCAGCCGGTCATGCACTCGCCGCACTCGATGCAGCCGGTGCGCGCCGGGCCCGCCCCGCCGAAGTAGGGATCGGGCACCGTCTTGCCCGGGGTCTTCTCACCGTCGGGGCCGAAAAACACGCCGACGGGCGTCGCGACGAACGTGTCGGCGCAGCCCATGTCCTCGGCGACCTCTTTGATGATCCTGTCCGCGTCGGTGAACGTCGGGTTCTTGACCACACCGAGCATGCGCTGCGCCTGCTCGTAGTGCGGCATCAGTTCGGCGCGCCAGTCGGTGATGTTCTTCCACTGCGGGTCGTTGAAGAACGGGTCCGGCGGGATGTAGAGGGTATTGGCGTAGTTCAGCGAACCACCGCCGACACCCGCGCCGGCCAGGATCATCACGTTGCGCAGCAGGTGGATCCGCTGGATGCCGTACATGCCGAACTTGGGGGCCCACAGGAACTTTCGCAGGTCCCACGAGGTCTTTGCGAAGTCGGCGTCGGAATACCGGGGGCCGGCTTCCAACACTCCAACGCGGTAACCCTTCTCGGTGAGTCGGAGGGCGCTGACGCTGCCTCCGAACCCCGAGCCGATGATCAAGACGTCGTAGTCAGGCTCCATGGCAGAAGTATGGACCTACCGCTCGGTAACCAGCTACCAAGGTATGCCTAACTCGCTACCGTCGGTACTAGCTACCGACGGTCAGCCCGACCTTCTGAAACTCCTTGAGGTCGCAGTACCCGGCCTTGGCCATCGAGCGACGCAGACCGCCGACCAGGTTGAGCGAGCCGAAGGGGTCGTCGGACGGGCCGTTGAGCACGTGATCGAGCGACGGACGCTCACCCAGCGCGACCTGCAGCAGCGCACCGCGCGGGAGCGACGGATGCGCGGCAGCGGCGGGCCAGAACCAGCCGTCACCAGGCGCTTCGGCAGCGGCGGCCAACGGGGTGCCCAGGAGGACCGCGTCGGCGCCGCAGGCGATGGCCTTGGCCAGGTCGCCCGAGGTGTGGATGTCGCCGTCGGCCAGCACGTGCACGTAGCGGCCGCCGGTCTCGTCGAGGTACTCGCGGCGCGCGGCGGCGGCGTCGGCGATGGCGGTGGCCATCGGCACGCTGATGCCCAGGACCTCGTCGCTGGTCGTGGCGCCGTAGGTCGAGCCGTAGCCGACGATGACGCCGGCCGCACCGGTGCGCATCAGATGCAGCGCGGTGCGGTGGTCGAGCACGCCACCGGCCACCACCGGCACGTCCAGCTCGGAGATGAAGGTCTTGAGATTGAGCGGCTCACCGTCTTGCGCCACCCGCTCGGCCGAGATGATGGTGCCCTGGATGACCAGCAGGTCGATCCCGGCTGCGACCAGCGTCGACGTCAGGGCCTGGGCGTTCTGCGGGCTGACGCGCACCGCGGTGGTGACGCCGGCCTCCCGGACCCGCGCGACGGCGGCACCCAGCAGCTCGGGGTCCAGCGGCGCCGCGTGGAGCTGCTGCAGCAGCCGGACGGCTGCCGACGGGTCGTCCTCCTTGGCGGCCAGCTCGACCACCTGCGCGAGCTTGTCCTCGACATCGCGGTGGCGGCCGACGAGTCCTTCACCGTTGAGCACACCGAGGCCGCCGAGACGGCCCATCTCGATGGCGAACTCGGGCGACACCAACGAGTCGGTCGGGTGCGCCAGGACCGGAATCTCGAACCGGTAGGCGTCCAGCTGCCAGGCCGTGGACACGTCCTGGCTGGAGCGGGTGCGCCGCGACGGCACGATGTTGATGTCGTCGAGTTCGTAGGTACGACGAGCGGTCCGGCCCATGCCGATTTCGACCATGTCACGCATGTGTTCTTTGACTTCCCTGTCAGTTAGCGCGAGGAATAGTTCGGTGCTTCGACGGTCATCGTGATGTCGTGCGGGTGGCTTTCCTTCAAGCCCGCCGCGGTGATCTGTACGAACTGCGCCTGCTGCAGTTGTTCGATGGTGGCCGAACCGGTGTAGCCCATGGCAGCCCGCAGACCGCCGGTGAGCTGGTGAATGACGGTGGACAGCGGACCGCGGAACGGCACCCGGCCCTCGATGCCCTCGGGCACCAGCTTGTCCTCGGACAGCACGTCGTCCTGGAAGTAGCGGTCCTTGGAGTAGGACTTGCCCTGACCGCGGCCCTGCATGGCGCCCAGCGAGCCCATCCCGCGGTAGCTCTTGAACTGCTTGCCGTTGACGAAGATCAGGTCGCCCGGCGATTCGGCGGTACCGGCCAGCAGCGAACCGAGCATGGCGGTCGACGCGCCCGCGGCAAGGGCCTTGGCGATATCGCCCGAGTACTGCAGACCACCGTCGGCGATGACCGGCACGCCGTAGGGCCGGCACGCGGCCGTCGCCTCGAGGATCGCGGTGATCTGCGGCGCGCCGACACCGGCGATCACGCGGGTGGTGCAGATGGAGCCGGGCCCGACACCCACCTTGACGGCGTCGGCGCCGGCCTCGCACAGCGCGGCGGCGGCCGACCGGGTGGCGACGTTTCCGCCCACGACCTCGATCTTCTCGCCGACCGCCTTCTTGAGGCGGGCGACCATGTCCAACACGCCGCGGTTGTGCGCGTGCGCGGTGTCGACGATCAGCACGTCGACACCGGCGTCGGCCAGCGTCATGGCGCGGGTCCAGGCGTCGTCACCGACGCCGACGGCGGCACCGACCAGCAGGCGGCCGTCGCTGTCCTTGGTGGCCAGGGGGAACTGCTCGGTCTTGACGAAGTCCTTGACGGTGATCAGGCCGGTGAGCTTGCCGTGTCCGTCGACGATGGGCAGCTTCTCGATCTTGTGCCGGCGTAGCAGGCCCAGCGCGGCTTCCGCGGACACACCTTCCTGCGCGGTGATCAGCGGAGCCTTGGTCATCACCTCGGCGACGGCCTTGTCCTGGTCGACCTCGAACCGCATGTCGCGGTTGGTGATGATGCCGACGAGCTGCCCTGTCGTATCCACGACGGGCAGGCCGGAGATGCGGAACCGGGCGCACATGGCGTCGACCTCGGCCAGGGTGTTGCTCGGCGAGCAGGTGACCGGGTCGGTGACCATCCCTGCCTCGGACCGCTTGACGGTCTCGACCTGGGCGGCCTGCTCACTCAGTGGGAGGTTGCGGTGCAGCACGCCCATGCCGCCGGCGCGGGCCATCGCGATGGCCATCCGGGACTCGGTGACGGTGTCCATGGCCGAACTGACCAGCGGCACCCGCAGCCGGATGTTGCGCGTCAACTGGCTGGACGTATCGGCGGTGGCCGGGATGATGTCCGACGCCGCGGGCAGCAGGAGGACATCGTCAAAGGTCAGCCCGAGCATCGCGACCTTGGTCGGATCGTCACCGCCGGTCGGCACCGGAACAGAGATGGGAACGCTGCTTTCAGCGATCGACATGGGTGGGGCCTCCAGGGCAGACACAGTCGTGGATCTAAAAATCCATCCTATCGGCCGTAACAATGTGCGCCGAACCCCACTATTGCGACGGCTCGCCGGGGTAACGGCTGGCGCATCGCCAGGGGTGATAAGTAGGGTGGACCTGTGCGTGACCACCTGCCGCCGGGCTTGCCACCCGACCCGTTCGCCGACGATCCCATGGACCCGTCGGCCGTTCTGGATGCACTGGAGCCAGGGCAGCCCCTGGATCCACAGGAACGCATGGCCGTAGAGGCCGATCTCGCCGATCTGGCGGTCTACGAAACCTTGTTGGCACACAAGGGCATTCGCGGTCTCGTTGTCTGTTGTGACGAGTGTCAGCAGGACCACTACCACGACTGGGACATGCTGCGGGCGAACCTGCTGCAGCTTCTGGTGGACGGTACCGTCCGCCCGCACGAGCCCGCCTACGATCCCGAGCCTGACGCCTACGTCACGTGGGACTACTGCCGGGGCTACGCGGATGCGTCGCTCAACGAGGCGACGTCCGAGCACGACGGCTACCGCTGATTTTTTCTGTTGACGTGCTGGACGTCACGTCTGGTCACGTTGATGTTGCGCTGAGGGCGCAAAAAGCCGAGTAAGCAGCGCCGAGGCTTCAGAGTCAACGCCCAAACCGGGGCATTCCGCATTCACCCTGTACTCACGGCACAAAAAGCCGAGTAAGCCGCGCTCTCATTACAGACTCAACGGCCGGACCAACCGCCGCGTGGCTCAGTGCTGGCCGTGCCCTGATCCCGACGGTACTTCCGTCGTGGTCACGACCGAACGCTCGCGCGTCGGCTCCTGCTGCTGCGTCTCCTTGACCGACGGAGACGCAGGAGCCGGTGGGACAGTCGGTGCCGGTGTGGTCACTGAGGGCGTCGTGACGGTCGGGGCGACGGTCGTGACGGTCTGCGCGGGCGCCGGGTTCTGCGTCGGAGACGCCACCGTGGACGGAATGACCGTGGCAGTCGCCGTGGGCGGGTTGGTGACGACGGGCTCGCTCGACGGCACAGTCGCGGTCGAGGTGGCCGTCGCCGAAGCGGTCGACGACACCGTGGACGGCGCCGAGGTGACTGCCGATGTCGAGGATGACGGCGACGAGGTGACCGTCGAGCTGCTCGACGCCGTCGACGACGCTGAACTCGTCGTCTCGGTCGGGGACGTCGATTCCGACGGCTGCGACGTCGAGGACGTCGGCGAGGTGGACGACGACGCGGACGTGCTCGTGTCCGACGTCGAGGTGGTCGACGTGCTGGATGACGAGCTCGACGACGACGTCGTCTCCACCACCGGTACCGGCAGCAGCGTCAGCGGCGAGGACGGCAGGACCGGCATCGGCTCCCCCGCCGGCGGCAGCGTGGCAGCGGGGTCCTGCTCAACCACCTTGTAGGTCAAGGCATTCCACTGCTTGATCAGCTGCTGTTTGTGTTCCGGGGCGTCGACGCTCTGGACTGTCGGGCTCAGCGCCTGCAGCTTCTCCTGCGCCTGCTGCCACTGGCCGTTGTCGATCAGCTGCTGCACCTGCTGCATTTCGGTCTGCGCGGCCAGCATGACCTGATCGTCGCGGCTGGCCTTGTCGGTGCCGAACATGGCCGTATGCAGGCCGTACAGCGAGGAGTCCGGTCCGGCCGTGTAGATCGCGGTACCGAAGCCCCCGAGGCACAGCAGCGCGGCCGCGACGGAGCCGACGATCGTCAGCGAGGTCCGGGACTCCTTGCGGTGCAACCCGTTCTGTAGAGCCGCCACCGCGTCGCGGGCCGTGACGGGCGTCGTCATCGCGGGTTCGCGGATGCTGTCGCGCCAGTCGGCGAGGAGAAAGGCCAGTTCGGCTTCGGTGGAATCCGTGGAGTATGCGTGCTGGTCGGCCGCGAGCGCGTCGAAGTACCGGTCGACCCGTCGAATCTCGTTGAGCGAGGGGTCTCCGCCGTTCGGCGACCACTGTCCGGAGTCAGGCATGGCCACGCTCCGTAGAACCGATCTCGGTCTTCAGCCGCGCCAGTGCCCGGTGCTGGGCGACGCGGACCGCACCGGCGGTGCTGCCGACGGCCTCGGCGGTCTCCTCGGCACTCATGCCGACGACGACACGCAGGATCAGGATTTCGCGCTGCTTCTCGGGCAGCACCGCCAGCAACCGGTTCATCCGGGCCGCCGCGTCGGCATCGATGGCCAACTGTTCGGGACCCAGTTCGGTCGACGGACGATCGGGCAGATCGTCGGTGGCTTCAGCCCGGTTGCGGCCCGCGGCACGATGCGCGTCAGCAACCTTGTGAGCGGCAATGCCGTACACAAATGCCAGGAACGGCCGTCCCTGATCCTTGTACCGCGGCAGCGCCGTGATCACGGCTAAACACACCTCCTGAGCCACATCGTCTGCGGAAACACCCTGTCGTTCGCCGACCCCGAACCTCGCGCGGCAGTACCGAACGACGATCGGGCGGATGGTTTCCAACACCTTGCGGAGCGCGTCGCGATTGCCGGCAACTGCATCAGCAACGACAGCATCGAGACCATCTCCCGAAAATGTCATCGTGGGCGCATTCTCCAGCGTTACGGACGAGGCGTTGCCGTGGTTGGTATGTCAGGACAACAGTAATGACTGCTGCGGGCCGTCAGACTCATCCCGCCCATCGCCCGCCGCGGTTTCGCACTGTCGCTGCCGCATTGTCGCGCATCTGCACCATCTCGTCCGGGCTGTGCTCGGCACTTCCGATATCGCTCAACAAGCAGCTCAACGCCCAGGTCAGCGGCACCAACCCGAACTGGTGGGTGCGTGCCAGCGCGGCATCGGCAACGCGGCGGGAGTCGTCGAACCGGCCCGCGCTGCACAACGCCGCCGCGTAGACGACGTCGGTCTTCACGGCGTGGCGCGGCGAGTCCAGGTCGCCGACGAGCTCCACCGCACCTTCGGCATGCGCGACGGACTCCTCGCCGTGGCCGCTGACCATGGCCAGTTCCGCTCCGACCCATGCCAGCCGGACCCGCTGACGCGGCACGCCGCTGTTCGCGGTGTCTGCCGCCGCCCGCTCGAGCAACCGGTGCGCCACACCGAACCGGCCGGCCCCGAGGGCGTCGGCGGCCAGCCCGACGAGCGCGTCGGCCCGCGCCTCCGCCGCGTCGGGCCGATGGGCGACCAGCGCCCAGGCCCGGCCGTCGGCGACCCGCGCCAGGTTGTGCCAGCCGAGTTGCCGGAGAAACGATGCGCGGGTGCTGTGCGCCAACGACAGCAAAGCACCCTGCCCCCGCCGGGCGACGGCATCGAGGTCGGTCAGGGCCGAGGCGTACCGGCCCTCACCGCCCGCCGCGACGGCACGCAGCCACAACTCGTCGGCCGAGTGCGCCGACGGCAGCGGCCAGCAAGGCAGATCGTTGCCAAAAGCGGCGGCACGGAGTCGGACGGCTGGCTGATCGACGGCGAGCTTCGTAGTACCGGTTGCGGTCATCGAGTCAGCACGGTATCAACGCCACCCCGGCGCGCCACCACGTTCACTCGCGCTGCGCGTCCGGAGACTTTCGTTAATAATGAATGCTCACCGTGTTAACAGCATGTCAATTACATTCATTTGGAATGAAAATTGACCGGTGCGATGATCTCTCGCGAACTGCCGAAACACGATCTTTTCGGCCGCGACAGATAATTTCAGGACCACCCGTTTCGTTTCCAAAGCATCGCGAAGATGAACGAGATGTAAATTCTTGACCTGCGGTTATGGGGTTTCGCACAGAGCGCGGCTATTGACGGAATTTGCCGAATCCTTCTACGTTGTGTGCACGAGTTGTCATCGGCGACAAGTTCTCGGGTCATTTGCAGATCGACGCGCACCCACAGATTGTCAATGGGATGCGCGGGGAGGAGTCATTCCCAATGCCACAGCCGCAGCAGCTTCCCGGACCCAACGCCGATATGTGGGATTGGCAGATGCACGGCACTTGCCGTGGTGTCGACTCCGCAGTGTTCTTTCACCCCGACGGCGAGCGTGGCCGCGCGCGTGCCCAGCGCGAAATGCGCGCCAAGGAGATGTGCCGGGCCTGCCCGGTGATCACCCAGTGCCGCTCACACGCACTGGCCGTCGGCGAGCCCTACGGCATCTGGGGCGGACTCAGCGAAGGTGAGCGTGAACTCTTGCTGAAGCGGGGCATCCGCCGCGCGTCGTAATCATCAGTCCGGCTCACCGTATTCATCGAACCAATAGGCAAGTTTCCCGCGGCGGCTCACCGCGCGCAGTCTGCGCTCGGTGGCCTCCCGCGTGGTGCTGGTACTCACGATGAGCAGTTCGTCGCCCGCTTCGATGCGGGTCTCGGGCTGCGGCACAAAGGTTTCACCCTTGCGGATGATCAGGGTGATGACGCTCGGATCGGGCAGCCGCAGCTCGAGCACCGTCACGTTGTGGAGCCGTGACCGCGGCAACACCGTGAGCGTCAGCAGCTCGGCGTCGAGCACGTCGAGCGGCGCCGATTCCACCTGTAGCTCGCGGGTGATGTCGCGGCGGATGAGCCCGAGCCAGTGCGCTATCGGCTTCAGGCTGGGTCCCTGGACCAGCGTGAAGACCACCACCAGCACGAACACGATGTTGAGCAGCCGGTGGCTGTCGGGCACCCCGGTGACGATGGGATAGGTCGCCAGCACGATTGGCACCGCACCGCGCAGCCCCGCCCACGACAAAAAGGCCTGTTCGCGCCAGGGCACTCGAAAACCGAGCAGCGACACCACCACCGAGAGCGGTCGGGCCAGCAGCAGCAGGACGAGACCGACGAGGATGGCCGCAATCAGGTCGCGGCCGAGCTGACTCGGGTCGACCAGCAACCCGAGCAGGACGAACAGTCCGATCTGCGCCAGCCAACCCAGTCCTTCGGCGAAGGACCGCGTGGCGGCCCGGTGCGGCAACCCGGAATTCGCCAGCACCAGGCCGGTCACGTACGCGGCGAGGAACCCGCTCGCGTGCAGCACCCCCGATGCCGAGAAGGCCACGATGCCCAGGCCGAATGTGGCCAGTGGGTACAAGCCCGAGGCCGGTAGTGCGATCCGACGCAGGGTGAGGGCACCGAGATAGCCGCACAGGACGCCGATCCCAGCTCCGGCGAGCAGTTCGTACACGAGGCTGAACAGCGCCTCCCCCGCGTCGAAATGCAGTGGGACCGCACTGAACATCAAGACCAGGATGACGGCCGGCGCATCGTTCAGACCGGATTCGGCTTCCAGCAGGCCCGCGAGCCGTCGTGGCAGTGGCAGCACCCGGAGCACGGAGAACACCGCCGCCGCATCGGTCGACGAGACGATGGCGCCCAGCAGTAGCGCAAGCTGCCAGTGGAGGCCGAGGAGCAGGTGCGCTCCCAACGCGGTGACCACCGTACTGATCGCCACGCCCAGGGTGGCCATCACCGCCGCGGGCGCCATGCTCTTTCGGACGTCACTGAAGTGGGTGGTGAGACCACCTTCGATGAGGATGATGGTCAATGCGGCCGTGCCGAGGTCGCGGGCGAGCGTGACATCGTCGAACCTCAGTCCGATGCCGTCTTCGCCCAGCAGAACCCCGACACCCAGGAACAACAGCAGACTCGGCAGGCCGGCCCGGGTGGCCAGTCTGGTGGCGACGATGCTGGCGAGCAGCACCAGGGCACCGACGAGCAGTACCCGGTTCATCTCCTCCAGCGTCATCCGATCCCCGTTCAGGTCAGTGGCCACGGCCGAGCCAAATGTATCCGCCGGTAGGTCACAATGACTGCGTGAGCACCCGGGGCATGCGCGTGGCGATCGCCGGCGCCGGCGCGGTCGGCCGGTCGGTGGCGCAGGAACTGGTCTCCAACGGACACAAGGTCCTACTGATCGAGCGCGACATCCACAAGTACGAGCCGCACACGGTCCCCGAGGCCGACTGGCTGTGGGCCGATGCCTGCGAGGTGGCCTCGCTCGAAGAATGCGGCATCGAGATGTGTGACGTCGTGATCGCCGCGACGGGTGACGACAAGGCGAACCTCGCGATGGCGCTGCTGGCGAAAACCGAGTTCAGTGTGCCGCGGGTCGTCGCGCGCGTGAACAACGTGGCCAACGAGTGGTTGTTCACCGACGACTGGGGTGTCGACGTCGCGGTGTCCACGCCGCACGCGATGGCCGCCGGGGTCGAGGGCGCCATCGACGTCGGCCACCTGGTGCGGTTGATGGGACTACGACAGGGCCACGCGAACCTGACGAAGTTCACGCTGCCGCCCGATAGTCCGTTGATCGGACGGACCATCGGCGACATGACCCTGCCGCCGAACACACTGTTGGTGACGGTGCAGCGCGGCAGCAGGATCATCGTGCCCAAATCCGGCGACAGCTTCGAGGACGGCGACGAATTGCTGTTCGTCGCAGACGAATCCGTCGACGGCGACATCCGCGACCTCATCCACGGCAGCTAGAGCGCGTAGCAGTACCTGCTCGTCGGCACCGAATCGAGATTGGTGTGGGCGCCGAAGCGCATCACGCTCTCGATCATCAGCGTCATGCGCCGCTGCAGTTCCGCATCGTCGCCCCCGCTGCCATAGAACGCGTGCACGTCGGTCATCGCCGCCATGTGGAACAGCTCCTCGACGATGGCGTCGACCCGGTCGGTGCCGTGCACCGTCCGCAGGACGCGGTTCTGGACGTAGCCGAACGTGTCCTGGGTGTCGATGGCGACGCTGGTGTGCTGCCCCTGCCAGATCTGGAGCCAGTCGGCCGGATCGAGATCGGCCGGGATGCGCAGGAAGCCGATCTGCGCCAATGCCGTTGTGCGAACGCCATTTTCCACGACGGGCGGGACCAGCCGCACCGTCTCCTCGACCTCCCAGCCGGCACTGCGCTGCGAGATCGCCGCCAGCAGGTCCGAAATGGGTTCCGGGTCAGTGCCGGGTTCGGTCCAGACGCTGACCACCGCCGACACCGGGCTGTCGAAGGTGGTGATGCGCAACATCGCCTCCGCGACGTCGGCGTCGTCGACGTTGACCTGCACCCGGGTGACGCCCGCGGCCCGCAGCATTGTGTGCAACTGCGCCGACTGCAGGGCGGTGTCCAGGCCGGAGCCCCACAGGGCGTAGATCAGCTTGACGGTGTCAGCCATGCTTGGCCGCCATCGGCTCGGCCTGCATGACTCCGCCGGCCTGGAGCCACTCGCCGACCGCGCGCGGTGCGTCGCGGACGGGGTTGTAGATGTCCTCCTCCGAGGAGAACAGGTTGTCGCCGGCGTATACGAGGCGGGTGATGTTGGGGAAACCGAACACCTTGCCCGGCTCGGTCGGATGGTCGAGGGCGTTGATGATCTCGGTGACGATCGCCCCGTTCTCCTCGTCGATCGCGACCCATGTGTGTGGGAATCGCATGTGCGGGAACGGCTTCATCACGCCGATGATCCATTCGCGGACTGCCTCGCGGCCGTGCATCTCGCCGTACGCGTGCTCGATGTAGTGGACATCTTCGGTGAACAGATCGGCGAACGGTCCCCAGTCCCCCGTGCTGGAACAGACCTCGACGACCTTGGTGTAGTGATCGAGCGCGGACATCAGCTCGTCCTGGGTGAATCGTGGCATGTACAGACCTCCAAGATGACTAGAATCAATTCCAGTTTCGGGACTCTACCCAACATCTAGAATTCGTTCCAGACCCAAAAGGAGCAGCCCCGTGGCACGAATCGCCGAACCACGCCCCGCCGCCGAGCCCAGCTCAGCCGTGCAGCAGCAGCGTCGTGACGCGATCCTGCAGGCCGCGGCGGCTCTGGCCGCGCAGAAGCCGGCCGACCAGGTACAGATGAACGAGGTCGCGCGCGCGGCCGGGGTCGCACTGGGCACGCTGTACCGCTACTTCCCATCGAAGACCCACCTGTTCGTCGGCCTCATGGCCGACCGCGTGGGCCGGATGCAGGACGGCATCCGACGCCGGAAGGCGCCGGCCGGGACCGCCGCCGATCGCGTGTTCGACGTCCTGTCACGCGCCACCCGCCCCATGCTGCGGCAACCCCACCTGACCGCCGCGATGCTCAACTCACTGAACACCGCCGATGCGACGGCCGTGGCCGAGGTGGGACACATCGACCGTCAGGTCCGGGACATGCTGCTGACCATTTGCGGTGTGGACGATCCAGAGCCACAAGATATTTCATTGATGCGCCTGGTCCAGCACACCTGGCACGGCATCCTGCAGTCCAGCCTCAACGGCCGGATCGACGCCGACGAGACCGAGAACGAAATTCAGCTGGCTTGCCGGCTGATCCTGGCTCCGCTGTCCGGCAGCGATTAGCCGCGGCCTAGGCTCGGAAGCAACCTTCGAAGTGACCGTTCTCGATGCCCGCGGTCTGCATGAACGAATGCGCGACGACTGGCCCGACCATCCGAAATCCCGCTTCCCGCAACGCCACTGACAGCCCGATGGAATCCGGGCTGGTCATCCTGCCGTCGGCCCAACTCGTGATTCGATGGCGCTGCCGCGGCTGATGCTGCCAGGACAGCCGGGAAAGCGAGCATGTCGACAGCAACCGGGCGTTGTGCACAGTGGCCTCGATCTTCCTCCGATTGCGAATGATGCTGGCATCCAACATCAATCGCTCGACATCGTCGGCTGTCATCGCCGCGACGGCCTCTGGGTCGAATCCGCGAAACGCGTTGCGTAGGTGTCCCCGCTTGTCGAACACGGCAGCCCAGGACAATCCGTTCTCGAAATATGTCAATGCGAGCAATTCGAACAAGGCGGCGTCGCCGTGCGTCGGCACTCCCCATTCGTGGTCGTGGTACGCCCTCAAATCCCGGCCGGTTTCGGTTGCCCATCGACATCTCGTCACACCGTCGGCGGCGGTGACCACAGTGGGGAGCTCCTCTGACATCCCGATGCCTGCCATCGCTCTCATCCCATGACCTGCTTTCAGACGCGCAATTTGGTCATGGTTGATGCCGCTTTCAGCGGTCCGAGGGCACTTCGGTGAATCCAGGCTCGCCCCCGTCGACGACGGAATTGAACCTGATCCGGGTATCCAGCCGAGTGATTTCCTCGATCGCTCGGTCAGGAAGCGCTGTGACATCGAAGTTCTCTGCGATCCGGGACGGGCGGACCGATGCGGTGATAACTGCGCTGCCGCGCTGAATACCCCAGGCCAACAACACCTGCGCCGGTGTTTTACCGAACTGCCGCGCCAGCGAGACGATCAGCGGGTCGTCGAGCAGTCGCGGTTCCAGAGCATGCCCCAGCGGCGCGAAGGCCAACAAGATGGTTCCATGCGCCTTGCCGAGTTCGTGCAACTCCCATTGAGGGTGGTACGGGTGCGACTCGACCTCGATAACCGCCGGCTTGATCCGCGCGAAATTCAGCACCTGCGCGGCCTTTTCGGCACCGATGTCCGAGAGGCCGATCGACCCGACAAGCCCTTCATCGACAAGGCTTTCCATGGCCGTCCAGGTTTCGGCCAAGGTGACCCCGTTGTCATAGATCACGTTTCCGTGGACATCGCGCGGATCCTGGTCGTCGCCTGGTTGGAACGCGAATGGCGTGTGCACCAGGTACAGGTCAAGCGCGTCCAGTCCCAGTCGATTCAGGCTGGCCTGCAACGCAGGCTTGACCCGTTCCGGGCGGTGATTGTTGTTCCAGAGCTTGCTGGTCACGAACAACTCTTCGCGGCGCACGGTGCCGTTCGCGAACAGTTCCTTGAGTGCCGCGCCGACCTGTGCTTCGTTGCGGTACCGCTCGGCAGCGTCGAGGTGGCGATAGCCTGCTTCAACGGCAGACTTGACCGCCGCTTCCGTCTTGGTGCTGTCGGACAACAAGGTCCCGAACCCGAGGGCCGGGATTGCGCCACTGCCGTTGTTCAACGGGAAGCGTCGCTGTCGTGGATCGTCGTTCATTGTCATGGTCGTGGTCTCCAATTTCATAGTGTGCGGATTCCGGAAAAGTGTTTGGGGGCATGGCGTTTCGAATTCAGCGACCGCCATCGGCACTCCCGTCGAGGATGGCGACCGCCTGAGCGGTGGTCCATACCGCGCTCGCCAGATATCGAAAGTTCACCAATGCAGCCAGATAGCCGTCGCCTTCGGGCAGCCGCGGACCCGCGGTGGCGTCCTTGACCACGGCGACTTCAAAACCCTGTTCAACCAGCTCACGCAGATGTCCCTCGACACACAGATTGGCGGCCATCCCTGCCAGGACCACCTGGCTCACTCCTCGCTTACGCAGTTGCAGCACAAGGTCGTTCGACTCAGGACCGACAATCTTGTGCGGCGAGGTGATGACGGTCGATCCGTCATGAATGTGGCGGCGATACTCGGGCAGGAAATCCGCACCGGATTCGGCAAATCCATCCATGGTGTAGGCACCGCTGCGCGCGAACATTCCGACGCCGCCCATGAACTGCTCAAGCGGATCACCGAACCGCCACTGCTTGTCGGTCGGATAGAAGTAGTGCGGAGACACCGCAACGGTGACTCCGGCCCGCTTTGCGGCCTCGAACAATTCGCCGATATTCGCGACGGTGTTGTTTTCCTCGACGCTTGCACCGAACACCGGCCACGACACCCCGCCCGGGCTGAGGAAGTCGATCTGCGGATCGGTGACGACGAGCGCCGCATGCGCAGGGTCGAGTACGAAGCCCGAACTAGGTAACGCGGGATGCGCCGGCTCGGCGTAATCGGTGTGGTCTGTCATGAGACGGCCTTCGTAATCGTTGGTTGCTGATAACCCGAACATAGATGACCGGTCGTCTATAAATCAAGAGCAGTCGGATGTGCTTTGCACGACAGCTCAGGTCAGCGCAGCAGCGCCGGCAGCGTGACAGCCTCGAATCGGTCGTAAGGCAAGCGACTGCGGGACACCTTGCCTCGCAGAGCAGCGCCCTCCCAAGCCTCGATCAGCACAGCCGCCAGTTCCGTCGCGGAGAGGTCGGCGTCGACGTCACCGGAACTCCCCTGCCCCATCCGCACACAATCGGCAAGAGCCTCGGACCAGCGGTCGAGAATGCGGGCCAGTTCCACCCGGACCGGTTCACTGGCCCCGCCGAGCTCCAAAGACATGTTGCCGACAAGGCAGCCGAGCAAGAAGTCCGCGGACTCATGCTCGTCGGCAAGCGCATGGAAAAACCTGGCGATGCGCTCGCGCGCCAATCCGTCACCGCCCAGCACCGGCAGTATCCGTGCCTCGATATCCGACCAGTAGTGCTCGAGAATCGCCACCGCGAGTGCTTCCTTGCTGGGGAAGTACGCGTAGAACGACCCCTTCGGCACACCCGCGGCGTCGGTGATCTCCTTGACGCCACTGGCCGCGAATCCGCGCGAGTGCACTAGCTCGAGCCCGGCGGCCAACAGTCGGCGGCGAACGTCGGGATTCGCTGGGCGTGGCATTCCCCAATATTAGCCGACCGGTCGGCTATCTTTCAGGACGCGACTGCCGATCGTACGAAGGCGGCAGCGCAACCGTGACGCCGCGGCTAACGTCGTCGCCGAGGCACGAGGGAGAACATCGATGCGCGACGACGACGTACATACCGCACTGAATCGACACTGGGCCGCATCCGATGCCAATGACTTCGTCGCCGAACACGAGATCTACCGAGACGACGCAATTCTCGAGTATCCGCAGTCAGGCGAGCGCATCCGCGGACGGCACAACATCCAGGCGTCGCGGACTGCACAACCCAACGCCAAGCACTTCGAGGTGCGGCGCATCATCGGTTCAGGTGACCTGTGGCTCACCGAGTTGGTGATGACGTACGACGGGCAACCGTTCTACACAGTGAGCATCATGGAGTTCTCCGGAAGCGAGGTCGTGCGCGAAACCCAGTACTTCACAGAGCCATTCGAGCCTGACCCATCTCGCGCCCAGTGGGTCGAACGAATGTGATGCCAACCGACCACGACGCGAACCACACCCCACACGAGGAGACTTCCATGACAACCCAACAGCCCGACCACGCTGCCGCGACGCCCGAAGGCACCGTCACCGTCGCCGAGGCCGGCGCGGGGACCTACACCCAGGAGATCATCGCCGGTGGACACCGACTGATCGCCGACGAGCCACGCCCGTTCGGCGACGACGCCGGACCGTCGCCCTACGACCTCCTGCTGTCCGCGCTGGGTGCGTGTACGTCGATGACGGTCCGGATGTACGCCAACAAGAAAGGTTGGCCACTCGAGCAGGTGCGAGTGTCCTTGCGGCACGCGAAGATTCACGCGAAAGACTGCGCCGACTGCGAGACGGACCAGGGCATGATCGACCACATGGACCGCGAGATCGAATTGATCGGCGACCTCGACGATGCTCAACGGGAAAAGCTGCTCTCCATCGCCGAACGCTGTCCCGTGCACCGGACGCTGACGTCGTCGGTGCACGTCTCTACTTCACTGAGGGCCTGATTCGGCTCAGGTGTGGCGCGCGGCCTCCTTCACCAACTGAACACGCGACTCGAGCCCCAATTTCGCGTACACGTGCGTGAGGTGTGTCTGCACCGTGCGCGGCGAGATGAACAGCCGGGCCGCAATGTCCTTGTTGGACAAGCCGTCACTGACCTGACGCACGACGTCACGTTCGGTCGGAGTCAGCGACTCCCAGCCGCTCGCCGGTCGTCTGCGGGCGCCGCGTCCGCGCTGAGCGAACGCGATCGCCTCGTCGTCAGATAGGGCAGCACCTTCAGCCCAGGCACTCTGAAAGCCTTTTTCGTCGAGCATGTGTCGCGCCGCCGCTTGTGCCGCCGCAACTTCGTGGTCGTAGATCCGGAACCGCACAATGCCGCCGCGCTGCCGCATCGCGTCGGCGGCACCGAGCAGTCTGGCCGCAAACTGGTGGTCACCGACGCCGACCGCAAGCTGGGCCAGTCGCTCAACGATGTCCGGCAGCCGGATGAATCCCCGTACCTGCGCTGCGATTGCGAGGGCTTCGTGGGCGTCGCGCTCGGCTTGTTCCAATTCCCCCTGCGCGATGGCGACGCGCGAACGTGCATGTAGGGCAACCATTTTGTGCCAACCCGAGACCAGGGCGACCGTGTCATCAGCCCAGCGCCGGGCCGCAGCAAGTTCGCCACAAGCCAACAGCGCCTCGGCCATTGGGTTGAGACTGCGAATAAAAGGCCGGCGCTGCGGCACCGTGCTCTGCCAACACGTTTCACACGCTGCCCTCGCGGCAGCGCCGTCCCCACCTGCCAGTGCCGTGAAGGCGATGACCGTGTAGATGGCATCTTCGGCCCAACCACCCATGGCTGCTGAGGTTTTGATCGCCACGTCGTTGCACGCACGGGCTTCGGCCAGTCGGCCCCGGAAAGCATGAACGTGCGCCAGTCCGATATTGGCCAGGCAGACCCGGAATCGCTCGTCCGAGGCGGTTCCCGTCGTCAGCGGGCGATGCGTTCGGTCAGCCTCGTCGAGCTCGCCCAGTGTGAACAGGGTGATGCCAAGCCAGCAGCGGATGTTCCATGACATGAATCGGTCACCCAGCTGATCAGCAAGGGTGAGCCCCTCTTCTGCAGCCGCCCGGCTGCCCGGGTCGCCGCCGAAGGGACCCGCAATTGCCTGAGTGAGCCGGATTTCGCAGAGGGTCCGCAGGTCGCCGCATTCTTTGGCCAGATGTGCGGCCTCCTCCAGATACGTTCGGCAGGTTTCCGTCTCGAGCTGAGTGAGAGTGAGATGGCCGCACGCATTCAGCACGGCGGCGGTCAGCGAACGGTCGCCGAGCTTCCGCGCGACCGACAGCGCCGAATGGACTCGCTCCACGCCGACTGGTGCCACATCCCACAGCGCCAGCGTCGCGTGGTCGGCCACGGCACGTATCCACACCTCGACGGGCATGTCGTCACCAGGCTCGTCCGCGAGCGCCGCATCGAACCACATGAGACCTTCATGAAATCGCGCCTGCGCCAACCAAAACGGTTGCAGCGCCGAGGTCAGACGCATCGCCGTCTCGGCATCGTCGGTTTCAAGACTCCAAGCCAAGGCTGCCCGCACATTGTCGAATTCGCCATTGGCCCAGTCGGAAACCAGATGTGGCGCGGTGCGCATCGCTCTTTCGGCGTAGTAGTTGCGGTGCCGGTCGCGTACCACCGCGGATTCACCGGACTCGCCAAGCTTCTCCAGCGCGTACTGCCGCATGGTCTCCAGCATGCGGTACCGCATGACCCCGGTGCCGTCGTCCGCGGCCACCAGCGACTTGTCGACCAACAGGCCAAGCTGGTCCAGTACCTGGTATTGCTCAACCGCGCTGGTCCCACACACCGCCTGCGCGGCCTCCAGATCGAATCCGCCCATGAAGACGCCGAGCCGGCGGAACAGCATACGCTCGGGTTCCGTGAGCAACCCGAACGACCAGTCCACCGATGCGCGCAAAGTCTGCTGCCGGCGCACGGCGGTGCGGGCGCCACCGGTCAGCACCCGGAAGCGGTCTTGCAGGCCCTCGACGATCTGGCTGAGTGACAGGGCACGCACCCGGGCAGCGGCGAGCTCGATCGCCAGCGGCATGCCGTCGAGCCGGCGGCAGATGTCGTGCACCCGTTCCGCGTTGTCGCCCGTCAGCCGGAATCCTGGACGGGCCTGCTGGGCCCGGTCGAGGAACAGCTCGACGGCTTCATCCTCCAGACCGAGCGACGGAACGCGCCAAATGACCTCTCCCGCAAGCCCGATGGGTTCCCGGCTGGTGGCCAGAATCGTCAGCTGCGGGCAGCCGGCGAGCAGCGTCATGACCAGGTCGCCGCAGCTGTCCAGGAGATGCTCGCAATTGTCCAGCAGCAGCAACACATCTCGGTCCGCAACAAAGCGGACCACGATCTCGACGAGCGAGCGGCCGGGCTGGTCAGGCAGCCCCAAAGTATGCGCGACGGTGACGGCGACCATCGCCGGATCGGTGATCGGAGCGAGGTCGACGTACCACACCCCGTCGGGAAACTCCGCGATCAACTGGGATGAAACTTCAACTGCCATCCGGGTTTTTCCGGCCCCTCCGGCCCCGGTGAGCGTCACCAGCCGATGGTCCGCGAGACTCTCGTGCAGTTGGGCCAGCTGTGCCCGGCGGCCGATGAACGATGTCAGCTGCGCCGGAAGGTTGTGCGCCCTGGCAGGTTTCGCGGTGCGAAGAGGCGGAAAGTCGTTGCTCAGGTCCGGATGGCAGAGCTGCATCACGTGTTCAGGCCGCGGCAGGTCACGCACGGGATGGCGACCCAGATCGGTCAGCCACACCGCGTCCGGCAGTCGGTCGATGACCAGATCGGCTGTGGTACCGGATAAGACGGTCTGGCCACCATGGGCCAGATCCCGTAGCCGCGCGGTGCGGTTGATGGTGGGCCCGATGTAGTTGGCCTCGTTGCGCAGCTGCACCTCACCGGTGTGGATACCGATGCGCAGCCGGATCGGGTCGAGCGCCGCCCGTTGCAGATCCAGCGCGCACGCGACGGCGTCACTGGCCCGCCCGAAGGCGATGACGAAGCTGTCGCCCTCCCCCTGCTCGAGAGGACGGGCGCCGTGGTGCGGCTCCACCAACCGGGCGAGCGTGCGATCCAGCGTCGCGAAGGCGGCCGTCATGTCGTCGGGCCGCGTCTCCCACAGCCTGGTGGAACCCTCGACGTCGGCAAGCAGCAGCGTGACCGTGCCGGTCGGTATCAGCTCGCCCATAACCAGGTCTCCGCAGTTCAGCAACGCCGCGCCAGTGTCGATCATGCTAATCAGAGTGCGCGCGCTCTACCGCCAGAACATCGTGACAACCGCGCAGAAGCGCCCGCGAGGGGGTCGTATACGACCCCCTCGCGGGCAAATGTGCGCGGTTACCCCGATGGTTGTCGCCGGCCTGCGTCCGATGCTCGATGCCATGACCATCGATACCTGCTTGCCCATGCTGAACTACCTACAGGCCCACCACCCAGAAGAAGCACATTGCGCCATCGCCTCCGCACGCAGGCACGGACCGATCACGTCCGGCCCGTTGGGGCTCGAGATCCTCAGCTACGACCTGGTGCGCGCCGTGCTGCGCGACCCACGCTTCGCCGTGGCACAACGCGCGGCCGCCGAAGCCCAGGGCGTCACCGAAGGTCCACTGTGGCAACGGATCACCTCACTGATTCTCGCCATCGACGGTGACCGCCATCACCGGCAGCGTCGGCTCGTGGCCAAGGCGTTCACACCCCGCGCGGTCGCCCGGCTGGATGCGGCGATCACCGAGGTCATCACCGACCTGCTCGACACGCATGTGCCCGCTGGCCGCTGCGACGTCGTCGCCGACATCGCGCGTCCGTTTCCTGTCCCGATCATCTGCTCACTACTCGGAGCGCCCCGTCAGGATTGGCAGCTGTTCTCCGATTGGGTCGGCCAGATCAGCAAGATGTTCGAGTTCAATCTCTCCGTCGATGGGCCGCGAATTCTGGCAGCCTGGCAAGAACTCGACGCGTATCTGGAACGCATGGTCGCCTGCCGTCGTCATGAACTGACAGACGATCTGATCTCCGAATTGATCCGAGCGGAAGACGACGGCGCCACGCTGGATCATGACGAACTGCTGGCATTGTCTGTCGCCCTGCTCGGTGCGGGCACAGACACCACCCGGAATCAGCTCGCGGCAGCCATCGACATCTTCTGCGACCACCCTGATCAATGGGCGCTCCTCGGCGCGCAGCCCGCGCTCGCTTCCCAGGCAGTAGATGAGGTGATGCGTTACCGCCCAATCGGATTCAGCCTGCCACGCGTTGCCATCGAGGACGTCGAACTGGCCGGAGTTCCCATCTCCGCAGGTACCCTGGTGTTCGTCAACACCGCGGCCGCCAACCGTGATCCGGCGGTGTTCCACGAGCCGGAGCGGTTCGACATCACCCGCGAAAACGCGACGGGGACACTCACTTTCGGCAACGGCGCACATTACTGCCTGGGCTCACATCTGGCCCGGCTGGAACTCACTCAGGCACTGAGCATCATGGCCCAACGCATGCCGAACCTGCGCCGCACCGGTCCGGCCCCATGGCCGTCGATGCTCGGTGTGATCGGTCCGAGCGCCCTTCCGGTGGCCTTCGGCAGGTTCTAACTCGCCGCCTGCGCAATGACGTGGTCCACTTCCGCAGCCCGGACGGCCATCTCGGCGTGGGCTTTGTCGAGCGCTTCGGCCTGATCCTCGTCCGCCTTCATCAGCGCCTCGATGTCCAGACCGGCCATGTCGAGCACGCCCATATCCGCAAACGCCGACTGCACCTTCGGGCCCCATAGCCCAATGTCCTTGACAATCGGCACAATGCGGCTGAACAGATGCGCGCGGAACTGCTTCATCATCGGCGCCGAGGTGTCGACCCACTCGGCACACGCCTTGACGTCGAGTCCGAGGGTCTCGAAAACCTCCTCGCCGCGGAACCGGTCCCGCATCAGATAGCAGGCGTCGACGACGAACTCTTCGCGTTCGTCCCGCTCGGCTTCGGTGAGTTGGGAGTAGTAGTCCTTCAACGAGATTCGGCCGAATGCGACGTGCCGCGCCTCGTCCTGCATGACGTAGGCCAACACCTGCTTGGCCAGCGAACCGGGCGCAGCCAGGTCGCGCTGCACCCCGAACGCGGCGAGGGCCAGTCCTTCGATGAGCACCTGCATGCCGAGGTAGGGCATGTCCCAGCGCGAGTCGCGCAACGTGTCCCCCAGCAGGGTGTTCAGGTTCTTGTTCATCGGGTAGACGAGACCGACCTTCTCCTGCAGGAATCGGGAGAACGTCTCGACGTGCCGGGCCTCATCCATGGTCTGCGTGGCCGCGTAGAACTTCGCATCGAGATCGGGCACGACCTCCACGATCTTCGCCGCGCACACCATCGCCCCCTGCTCGCCGTGCAGGAACTGCGAGAACTGCCAGGCCTGCGAGTGGCGCTTCATCTCGGCACGCCGTTTCTCGTCGGCCGACTCCCACATCGGGCTGCCGAACAGGGGATGGAACTCGTCGGGCAAGCCGATCGGGTTCATGGGGTCGACGTCCTGCGACCAGTCGATGCGCGACTGAGCGTCCCACTGCTTGTCCTTGCCCTTCTGGTACAGAGACAGCAGACGCCCGCGGCCGTCGTCATACTCCCAGGTGAAGCGCGCGTCGCCACCGCTCGGCACGTCCCAGGAGTAGGGCGTGGGCACTTCCGTGTACTTGTCCTTCGTGGTCACGAGCGGCCGCCTCTCTGCCCCGATGTGTCCAGATAGAAATATGGCTCACATCACAGTGCGCCGCGGACGGCCGAACCGTCAACTACTTGGTTGGGCGTTTCTCGATAAATGCCAACACGCCCTCAAGCGCGCTCGGATCCATCATGTTGCAGGCCATGGTCGATCCGGCGTCCGCATAGGCGGCTTCGATACCGACTTCGATCTGGCGGTAGAACAACGCCTTTCCCATCGCGACGGCGACGGCGGGCTTGGCGACGATGCTCGCGACGATCGCCCCGACCTCGTCGTCGAGCGCGTCCCGGGCCGCCACCCGGTTGACCAGTCCGAGGGCTTTCGCTTCGTCGGCCGAGATGAAATCGCCGGTCACGAGCATCTCGAAGGCGGCCTTGCGCGGGACATTGCGCGACAGCGCGACTCCCGGTGTCGCACAGAACAATCCGACGTTGATGCCACTGACGGCGAAGCGCGCGTCGTGGCTCGCCACCGCGAGGTCGCACATCGCGACCAGCTGGCACCCCGCGGCAGTCGCGATCCCATGCACCCGCGCGATCACCGGCACCGGCAGGCGCTGGATCGCGAGCATCACCTCGGTGCACTGCGCGAACAGTTCCTGGTAGTACTCCAGTGACGGCTCGGCGCGCATTTCCTTGAGATCGTGCCCGGCACAGAAAGCCTTGCCGGATGCCGCGAGCACGACGGCCCGCACTGTTCCGTCGGCAGCCAGCGCGGCGAACGCCTCCGCCAGTGCTGCGAGCATCGCCTCGGACAGCGCGTTGAAGGCCTGCGGGCGGTTCAGCGTCAGTGTGACGACACCACGGTCATCGCGGTCGTGCCGCAGCAGCGGTTCGCTCATGCGCGCGCACCCACCAGGAAATACGTTGTCATGGGCCCCTTGCCTTTGACGTCGACCACCGTCGGGTCGCTGAATTCGTAGCGGTTCTCAAGCAGCGTGTGCGTCGACTCGGACACCTGAATACGGCGCGGACGGCCACTCGACTCCATGCGGCTCGCCGTGTTCACGGTGTCGCCCCACAGGTCGTAGATGAACTTGCGCTGCCCGATCACACCCGCCACCACCGGGCCCGACGAGATGCCGATCCGCATCGAGATCGGACTCGGCCAGCTCGATGCCAGGCGGTCGACGGCGCGTTGCATGTCGAGTGCCAACTCGGCCATCGATGCCGCATGGTCATCGTCGGGGTTGGGCAGGCCCGCGACGGCCATGTAGGCGTCACCGACCGTCTTGATCTTCTCGATGCCGCGCTGATCGCAGAGCTCGTCGAAAGCCCGGAACATCTCGTCCAGCAGCTGCACCAGCGCTTCCGGCGTCAACGTCTCGGACACCGGGGTGAAGCCGACGATGTCGGAGAACAACACGCTGACACTCGCCGCCGAGTCGGCAATGGTCATCGCGCCGTCGCGCAGCCGGTCAGCGATCGAGGCCGGCAGCACGTTGTACAGAATCTCTTCGGTCCTGGCCTGCGCTTGCTCGACTTCCCGCTGCCGAAGGAAGTCGATACGCCGCAGCCGGTCCAACGCATAGGCGGTCAGGAGGCTGATCGCCGCCAGTCCCCCGATCTGCGGCACCATCGTGCCGAGGTCCTCCAGACTCCCCCGGACGCCCGGCAGCGCCAGGCACACCGCGACGAATACTGCGGTGTTGGCCAGCGCCGCGTGCATACGCAGCCGCAACAGGCCGACCGCACCCAGGAGCGTGACGGTGGCAGACGTCATCAGATACGTGGTCGGGAAATCGCCGACGCCGGCCAGCACGGGTACCAGCAGCACCTGGACGATGGTCAGCAGTACGACGATGGCAACCTGCAGATGGTCCTGGATCGTTCGCACCCGGCGGAGCGCCACGATCCCGAGGAGGAAGACGCCGATGGTGGCCGCCCGGACGATCAGCGCGCCGGGGACGAAACCGCGCAGGACAAGGAAGTCCACGCCCGCGTACACGATGGTGAACAGGATGCCGACCACTTGCGCGAACGTCGCCGCTCGCAGCCCGTTCGCGTCGTCATGCGCCCGGAACTCCCGCTCGGAGTCGGCATCGTCGAAATCCAGCATCCACTTGCGCATGTGAAGTTGGGCATGGCGCTGCTGCACCCAGCACCGCACCGCTTGCGCACCCACAGGGCGAAAATAGCGGAGTCCCGGGCAGATCGAGGCCGCTATTCGACGATGTCGCCGCGGTAGCGCTCGAAAAGCGCCAGGAATTCCGCTCTTTCGGCATCAGCGACGCCGTTCTTGAGCAACGCGGCGTCGGCGTGCTTCATGTTGGCTTCCCATTCGGCACCCGAGATCGCCAGTCCCGCATGGGAGGTCAACATGTCACGGCCGATGTAGTGGCACGGCCCGCCGGTCAGCAAGCACATCTGATCAACGAGCAGTTGCCGTGCCCGCATATGCGAATCGGCACTGCGGCCCGACCCGAAACGCGCGAACGCCGGGTCGGCACGCAACAAGGCGAACATGTCGTCGATGATGGCCGCGATCACGTCGTAGCCGCCCAGCCGCCGGTACAGCGATGGCGTCGTCTCGGTCATGTTGCCCTCCTCTGACGCAAGCATCGCGCCAGCCCTCACGTTGATCACAAAAGACTTAATTCTGCCAACCGTGCATTAAATCCTGCCGAGTGGAATGGCCCTGCCGCACAACCGGTTTCAACCATCAGAGCACCACAAGAACCGAAGAAGGGGTTCAAAATGAAGAAGTTCGGCTTTGCCACCCTGATCGCCTCGAGCATGACCGCCGCCGTGCTGGGTCTGGCCGTCCCCGCGCAGGCCACCACAGGAACCCCGATCGGTCCCCACTACGGCGTCGACAACCACGACAACACCTACACCACCAACGGGTTCTACGACCAGGCGTTCTGACCCGACTACGAAATCACCCCCGGCCCAACAGGACCGGGGGTGATTCGTTGCAACTATCTAGTGGGCGTGGCCGTGGTGGCCGTGCCCGTGATCGGCTTCCTCGGCCGGCTTCTCCACGACGGCCGTCTCGGTCGTGAGGATCATCCGGGCCACCGACGCGGCGTTGAGCACCGCGGACCGGGTCACCTTGGCCGGGTCGACGACACCGTCGGCCAGCAGGTCACCGTAGGTCAGGGTGGCGGCGTTGAAGCCGTGCCCGGCGGGCAGCTCCGACACCTTGTTCACCACGACGGGGCCGTCCAGGCCGGCGTTGGTGGCGATCCAGTACAGCGGGGCCGACAGCGCCGAGGAGAAGACCTCGAGGCCGATCAGCTCGTCGCCGGTCAGCGAGCCACGCAGGCCATCCAGAGCGGTGCGAGCCTGGACCAGAGCGGCGCCACCACCGGTGACGATGCCCTCTTCCACCGCGGCCTTGGCGGCGGCGACGGCGTCCTCGACGGCTTCCTTGCGCTTCTTCAGGTCGGTCTCGGTGGCGGCGCCGACCTTGATGACGGCCACGCCGCCGGCCAGCTTGGCGAGGCGCTCTTCGAGCTTCTCGCGGTCCCAATCCGAGTCCGACGCCTCGATCTCGCTGCGCAGCTGCGCCTTGCGACCGTCGATGGCTTCGGCGGTGCCGCCACCGTCGACGATCACGGTGCTGTCCTTGCTGACCACGACGCGACGGGCGGTGCCCAGCACGTCCAGGCCGGCCTCGCGCAGGACCAGGCCCACGTCGGGGTTGACGACCTGACCACCGGTGACGACGGCGAGGTCCTCCAGGAACGCCTTGCGGCGGTCACCGAAGAACGGCGCCTTGACCGCGACAGCCTTGAGGGTCTTGCGGATGGCGTTGACGACCAGGGTCGACAGCGCCTCGCCCTCGATGTCCTCGGCCACGATCAGCAGCGGCTTGCCGGCCTGGGCGACCTTCTCCAGCAGCGGCAGCAGGTCGGGCAGCGAGCTGATCTTGTCGCGGTGCAGCAGCACCAGCGCGTCCTCGAGGACGGCTTCCTGGGCGTCGAAGTCGGTGACGAAGTACGCCGACAGGAAGCCCTTGTCGAAGCCGACGCCCTCGGTGACCTCGAGCTCGGTGTTCAGGGTCGAGGACTCCTCGACGGTGACGACGCCGTCGGCACCGACGCGGGTCATGGCCTCGCCGACCAGCTCGCCGATCAGCTCATCGCGCGACGAAACGGTCGCGACCTGGGCGATGGCGGTCTTGTCGGACACCGGCGTGGCGGCGGCCAGCAGGGCCTCGGACACCGCGTCGGCGGCCTTCGAGATGCCCGAACCGAGCGCGATCGGGTTGGCACCGGCAGCGACGTTGCGCAGGCCGGCCTTGACGATGGCCTGGGCCAGCACGGTCGCGGTGGTGGTGCCGTCGCCGGCGACATCATTGGTCTTGGTCGCGACGGACTTGACCAGCTGGGCGCCCAGGTTCTCGAACGGGTCTTCCAGGTCGATGTCGCGGGCGATGGTGACGCCGTCGTTGGTGACCTGCGGGCCGCCGAAGGCCTTGGCCAGCACGACGTTCCGGCCACGCGGGCCGATGGTGACGCGGACTGCGTCGGCAAGCTTGTCGACACCGGCCTCCATGGCCCGGCGCGCAGCTTCGTTGAATTCAATCTGCTTGCTCATAAGAGCCTTTCGCTGATACGCATACCGCCCCGGACATCACCCGCACATGCATGCGGGGACGACCGGGGCGGGACACGAATGCTTACTTGGAGACGACGGCCAGCACGTCGCGAGCCGACAGGATCAGGTACTCCTCGCCGTTGTACTTGATCTCGGTGCCGCCGTACTTGCTGTAGATGACGGTGTCGCCCTCGGCAACGTCCAGGGGGATCCGCTTCTCGCCGTCCTCATCCCAGCGGCCGGGGCCAACTGCGACGACGGTGCCTTCCTGCGGCTTTTCCTTGGCGGTGTCGGGGATGACCAGACCGGAAGCGGTCGTGGTCTCGGCCTCGTTGGCCTGAACGAGGATCTTGTCCTCGAGTGGCTTGATGTTGACTGCCACGATGGAAGCCCTCCACTTGGTTGGTATGTCGATCCAGGGCCAATCCCCGGATGCCAGGTTGTTCGGCAAGCGTCCTGACCACACACCGTCGTCGCGGGTGCCGGAGCGCGGTTGGCCGCGTGCCACCTAGCACTCTATACACGCGAGTGCTAGCGCTCAAGGGTGGGGCAGTGCCGGATGAGTCCAACTCGCTCAGGGCTGAAATGCCCGTTCGACGGAGCAGGGCGGAATGCCTGGCTAGAACGACGCGGCCAACGGCGCCGTGTGCCCGACGAGCTCGATCGCAACGCGGTGACCCGACCTGATCGCACCCTCCATCAGGCCGAAGAATTCCGGACTGGTTTCGGTACCCGCCCAGTGGACGTGGCCGTGTGGGGTGGTCCTGGTCGGGCCGAGCTGCAACCAGTCCCCCACACCGAACAGCGCGGCGTAGCAGCCCTTGCTGTACTTCTCGCTGGGCCAATCGGTCACCGTGCAGGACGTGGGCGGCGGCAATTGAGGGAAGAGCCGGGCGACGTGAGCCAGTGCCGCTTCCTGCTGCTCGTGTTCGGAGAGCGCCGAGAACGCCGACGCGGCCGCGCCGGTGACGAATCCGGTCAGCACGCCCGCGGGCTCATCCGCGGGTGAATCGTCGACCGTGGACAGCAGTGGCCCGTCGGAACTCATCGACCACCCCGACAAACCGAATTCGCGCCAGATCGGCGTCGGATAGCCCAGGTGCACCTTGACAGCGCATCCGCGGCCCGTGACCTTCGTCGCCCGCGGCGCGCGCAGTGCAGGGCAGAACGCGATCCGCTGCGCCAGCAGTGGCGGCACGGCGACGATCACCTCATCGGCAACAAACTCGGACCGGTGGCCATCGTCATCCGAAATCGCTTGCACGACAACCTCATCAGAGGTCTGATCGATGACGCATACCGGGTGTCCCAGCAGGACCCGGTCACCAAGTCGTTCCGCAAGCACCTCACACAACTGATGCGAGCCGCCTTCGATCCGCCACTGCTGCGCGCCCCCTTCGAAGGCGTTGAGGTAGCGAATCCCGCCGCCTGATCGCAGATAGAAAGCCATGTGCAGCACCGAGATCTGCGCCGGATCGGCGGCCATCATCTCGCCGAGGAACAGGGGGAAGAAGGTCCGCGCGTCCAGATGGGGGGCCTGATCGGCAAGCCAGTCGGCCGCCGACAACCGGTCCAGAGATTGTGCCTCGGCGCTCAGCCATGGTGCCTCGCAATCGATCTGGGCCACGAGGTCCTCGAGCCGATCGAACAGACCGCCCAGCGCGACCGCATCGAGCGGCGGCATCCGGCCCGACGTCGTCGTGCGATCACCGGACATCAGGAAGGTGCTGTCCCCCGTCATCTCGGTCGACGTCAGCGGAAGGCCGTACTGGCGCACCATGGCCAACAACTCGGTGTGACGGATGCCCAGATAAGCGGCGCCCGCGTCGGCGACGACCCCTCCGGACACCGGGACACCGTGCATCCGGCCACCCACCCGGTTGCGGGCCTCCAGCACGACGACGTCCACGCCGGACTCCGCAAGGTCCACTGCAGCTGTCAACCCGGCCAAACCGGCTCCGACCACAACAACGCGCATGCCGTCTCTCCTCATGCCATTACTGCCGTTATCCGGCCGAATAGTCCTGCTGACGAAGGGTTTTCGACAAAGTCGCCGTACGTCAGCTCCGGCCCGATCTCCCGGGCGATCGCGCTGAGCACCCGAATCGCGAGCAGAGAATCGCCGCCCAGTTCGAAGAAATCCGAATACCGGTTCAACTCCTTGCCGTCGAGCACCCGACGGAAGATCTCGACGATGTCGTCGACATTCACCATGTGGTCGACGTACATGGGGCTGGTCACAGCCAACGCCGTTCGGCCACATGGGTGCGTGGCGTGGCGGGGAACATCTTTCGGCCCGCCAGCTGGAGCCTGCCGATCGGCGCCGCTTCGATGGACGCGCGGACCGCAGGCGCCTGGCCTTTCCGGTGCGCCTGTTCGGCGCTCACCACCCACACCGGAGGGCCACCGGTGACCGGGTAGATCACCCAGCGCGCGTCGGCACCGCCGTCGGCTTCTTCGGTCGCCCCGATCAAAACCACGAAGAACTCATCGTCGACGGTCATGCGGTTGCCCGCGACACTCACGCGAAAATCTGCCGCGCGCAGTGCCTCACAGGCCTGACCGATCGCCGCAATGCCCGCGACAACCTTCGCCAGTTGCCCGGCTGCGCTGGCATCCCGATTACCCCGGAGCAACTCCTCCGATGTCAGATCGATTGCTGTACCGTTGATTTCGCGCATGGCCATGACCTCCCGCCGAAGACTTCGATCGGACCGCACAGCGGATCGCTACGCTCCAGGGAAGAGACAGCTAATGCATGGAGGCTTTGCTGTACCGCGTGTCAGGAACCAACTATCCGATACTCGGGACCGGAGCGGCCATAGGCCATCGGAGCGAAGTTTCGATCCGGACCGGTCTAGTCCTCTAGATCGCTCTCGGTGAAGACGACGGTGCGGAAGCGCGCCGCCGCCTCGGCACGAGTGCTCACTCCGAGCTTATGCAGCAGGTTGTGCACGTGATTCTTCACCGTGTGGATCGCGATACAGAGCTCATCGGCGATATCCCGGTTCGATAGGCCCTTTTCGAGCATTCGGAGGATCTGGGCCTCCCGCACGGTAAGGACCAGATCCTTGGCCGCCGGGTGGCGCTGGGTGGCCAAGGCCGACAACCGCCGCATCAGGATTGCTGACACCCGAGGCGAACACGATGTCTCGCCATCGGAGACTCGCTGAATGAGTCCGCGCAGGTCGCTCAGCGAATCCGTACGAAGGTGATAGCCGGCAACACCGGCTTCCGCGCACGCCACGATGCCGGTTTCGTCGTCCTCCGCCATACCCAGGACGATGACTTTCGAGTTCGGGCAGATTTCGAACGTCGCGCGCAGCAACATCGCACTGTCTCGAGTGTCGAGGTTGACCAGAACCAGGCTCGGGCGACTCTCGGTCAAGGCAGTGAGCAGAGACTCGAAGTCCCACGCCACGCCGGGTTCCGGTGCGCCGTCCGCCGCGAACTCTGCGGCCAGATACTCGCGATACAGCGTGCAGTCATCGACGATCAGTAATCGTGACTCACTCGGAAGCTGCGTCTCGTCGCGAGAACCGACAGTGTGTAACCCCACCAATCCCGACCGGGATTCACGGCCCGGTCGGACACCCTTGGCAGCGCCGCTCGACAAGTCGGCCGCAACACCGATCGAGCTGCAGCCCGTGCGGCGATAGACCCGCTCGGTGTGACCGGCCGGCGAAACGTCGCCGGCGTCTCGCCGGACCGGAACCGGGTCCCACAGCTGACAGCGTTCCGCCGTCGCGTTTGCCAGAGACGAGCGGTAACTCGCGATTCCTACGCCCATGTCATGTCTCCCAATACCTCGGAGTACGCGCGGTGGGTTCCACGTACGAACATTGTGAGCGCATCGCGGCGAGTTGTCACGATATGCAAATATCATACATGCACGTAAAAGTTTGCTGGAGTATCGATTTTGGCACCGCCGCGCCAAATCTGGCAAACTTTCACCAGGCGCTGCACGCAAGGAGTCCCCGGGTCGGCTCGGACGATAATCACAGGTAGGATGGGAACTGAAGCCTGATCTAAGAATATAGCCCCGGCCGAACACCGAAAACTCGCGATCACCGAACGTACGGTTTGCTACTAAAAGCATATTTGCTTGATATTGACGGTGGCCGCATGTAGCGAATAACGCTGACAGGGTCGCGCTGACCCGACGATGCCCCGCACCGGCATCCCAGCACCCCGCCGTTCGGGCCATTGCCCGACACTTTGCGGCGGCCCGATAATTACGGTGCCGTCTAATTGTAAACGGCCCGAAAAGCGTTTGCTCTGATTATCCGCTCCTGCGCCGCCCGCCTAATCAGGCACCGGCGTCGTGTTGACCATAAGCAGGTTGGACGTCGCCCGGTGAGTGATGGTGTTGGCCATCGACCCCAGGACGCGGGCGAAGCCCGCCATCCCACGGTTGCCGATCACGAGAAGGTCGTAATCAGCGGCCGCCAGCACGTCGGCCGGATCACCGAGCAGCGCCTGCCGGCCCAGCCGACCGCCGATGTCCAGTTGGCTTTCCACATTCGTCAGTGTCTCCTCGGCCGCCGCCGCGTCGCTCGCGACCGTGACGAGGATCGGCTGGGCCCCGATCGCAACGGCCAGGTCATAGCCGGCCCGCACCGCGCGCAGCGACGTGTCTGAGCCGTCGGTGGCGAGAGCGATGGCCTGGAATGCCCCGATCCGCTTGCGTACGAACAACACATCGACAGGGCTCCGGTGCGACAGCTCGTTGGAGGTGCTCCCGAGCAGCCGGCTGGAGGTGTGACCGAGACCCGCGGCACCGACGGCGATCAGTGCCCGCTCCGACTGCGCGGCAGCATCGATGAGTGCGTCGAAGGCGTTGCCTTTCACCGGGATCCGGTCGATCGCGGTGACACCCAAAGCCGTGAGGTCCACGTCGGCGCCCTCAGCCGTCAGATCAGCCCACGGTTGTTCGCGGCCTCCCGGTACCGAGACGCTGGGCTTCCAGGCCGTGACGACGGTGACCGGGACGCCGAGTGCGGCGGCCACCACACCACCGACGGCCACCGCATCGGTCGCCTCGTCGGACCCGTCGGTACCGATGACGATTCTGGAATAGGGCGCCATTGCGGTCCTTTCGTCGTGGTGTCAGGCACCGAAGATGAGGATGTGGACGGCGCCGACGAGGATGCCCAGCAGTCCACCGTGGGCGTACAGCAGCCACGCGTCCTGCTCGATGGCCGAGTACAGCATCTCGCCGAACTTGTCCGGCGGCAGCGCCCGGAACTTCTCGGTGGCGAACGTTTCGATCTTCTTGGCCTGGGTCTTGTTGAACCCGGGGTCGTAGAGGACGCTCGGGGCGAAGTCGACCAGTTTGTCGCCGGCGCCGCGTTGCAGGCTTTCGACGTCGACGACGCCGAATGAGTTGCGGGCGATGACGAGGTAGGGCCCCAGGATGCGCTCGGCCTCTTCCCCGACGGCGGTCTGGATCAGCGCCCGGGTCTTGTCGGCACTGGCGCCGTTGAGCAACTCGTGCGCGAAGTTCTTGACCGTGAGGACCTGCAGCGACAACATCGTGGCGAGCTCGTGGGCGGCCTGGTGCTGACGCCGCGCGAAAAGCCCTTGTTTCCAGAGGTATTTGTAGCGAGGCTGCGGTTCGCCGGGCTCGAACACAACCTTGATGGCGATGATGTTGACGACGATGCCGATCACCGCGGCACCGCCCAGGACCCACAGCCAGGTCGGCAGGAAGTGCAGGATCGAGTCGAGGAATCCCGGCAGGTGAATCGCGAAACCGCCGTGGGCCGCCGCGTGCTCGTGCGCTTCGTCGCTGGAGTAGTAGATCAGCGACAACCACAGCGCGAGCAGCACACCGAAGGGGAAGCCCAGCGCACCGATGCGCACCATGAAGCGCAGCTCGGGCACAGCCATGCCTTTGATGATGTCGCGCAACACTTCTGGGTTGCGGCGCAGGAAGTTGACGGTCATCAGCTTGACGTTGAGCAGCTGGTCGATGTTCTCGCCGATCTTGGCGAAAGCGCGCTTGGAGATGGTCGGCAGCTCGGCGTCGACCTTCTGCAGCACCTCGTCACGCAACGGCTGCGGCAGCGACCGCCACATCTGTGGATGCCGGGCTTCGATGATCTCGGTGGTGAGGCGGCCGATGTCGGGTCTGGCGGCCACGGCTATGGCCTTGGCGAGTTTGTCCGGGTTGAGTTGTTCATAGAAATCCGAGATCTTGCCGATCCGGGCTATGGACGTGTCGACGATCAGACTGGCCATCTTCTCGGCGCGACACGGGATGAAGCCCTGGAAACCCAGAATCCCGTTGGGCGCGAAGGTCGGCAGAATCTGGACCTTGCGGGGCAGAAAGGGAAATATCCGTTTCAGGCCCGGCACGTAGAACCCCGTGAACCGCACCGGCGCGAACAACATGATGACGCCGGTCCAGTTGGTGATCAAGCCGGCGATGGCGCTGAAGATCGGCACGCTGATGATGTCGACGACGAATTTGGACTGTCCGGTCAGCTCCTCCCAGTCAAGAAAGGGCCCGGCTGCGAGCGTTGTCATTGGATTGTTCCTGGGTTGGTCGGGTCAGTGTTTGTGTTCGCCGGCAGCGGGATCAGGCGGACCTTTGCCGACGATCTTGTCGCCCCGCTCATCGGAAGCCCAACCACCGGCGTTGTAGCCGTCGGTGTCGATGCAGACCTCACAGAACTGTTCGCCGAACTCGGACAGGTAGATGCTGCGGTAGACGCTGATGGTCTTGGGGATGACCTCGGTCACTTCGAGTGCGCGCGGTTGCACCTCGAGCAGCGCGTAACGCCGGTAGTCGGCCACCGGTTCGGCCGAAAAGCGCACCAGACCGAGACGATTCAGATTCGCGAGATAGCGTTGGTCGGCTTCCGGCCAACGGCAGCCGGCCATTTCCGCGATCATATTGACGCCACTGACGAGCCGCTCCGACCCGACCTGGAACATTGTTTTTGTTCGGATATCAATCGACGGCTGCACTCCGGCGACGGCCAGGAATCGCAAGATCCTGACTTCGTCAGGGTCGAGTTCGTGGAGAATGTCCTCGAATGCCGGATGCCGGTGCGGCTGTTTATTGGTCGGCTTCTGCGACTTTGCGATGAGTTCGTCACCGTAGTGGCGCAGATCCGCATCGTTGTCGTCGTGCTTTCCGGATTTCTTGTCGTCGTGATGGCCCGACTTCTTCTTGGCCGGATCGTCGGCACCGCCGATCACGCGACGTACCGGCGTGACGGCGACGCCGATGACGGCCGCGGGATTCAGCGCCGACTCGGCAGCGCGCTTCAGGCCACCGAGGAGCCCCGAGTTCTCGGCCTGCGGCGGCTCCGCAGCCACGACGGGCAGCACAGTGGTTGGGGCACCGGCATTTTCGTCGACATCGTCAATATCGTCGGCGTCGTCGTCAGCTGCCGGCGAGATCGCCGGCAGCTCCGCAGGCGCCTCGCGCGACGGCAGCCGGCTGAAGATGTTGGCCAACCGCAACAGGTCACGCCCGGCTGCTTGCGTCGATTGCACGACCGCCGCGATGTCACGGGCGGTGTCGATACCCAGCTTGGTCAGCGGGTCGACGATCGCGCCCAACGGATTGCTTGGTTCTTTGGATCCGGGGTTCCTTGGCTTTTGGATCATCGCCCATGATGTGCCCTCCGCCGCGCCGTTCGAGTAGTTGCTGAAGAAGCTACGACCACACCGTAAAGGGAACTACGTCGCAAACGACCAAAATTCGCCAGACCGCCAAGGTGCACATTGTCGACGGTCCACAAATGGCCCGCCGCGGCGAATTGTCAGTTCAGCACTGCGGTGCCGAACCAGTGGCACAGCAGCAATGCGACCTCAACCTCTATGCGGTCGTCGACAATGGGCGTGCCGCGGCGGCTGATCGCGCGGTTCACCCGGTACTTGATCGAATTCGAATGCAGGTGCATTTCGTCGGCGGCCGCCTTGAAACTCGATCCGGTGCGCAGGAACACCCGCAACGTCTCGCGCAGCCGCTCGTCGTTCTCGGTGTTACTCGCCAGCGGTCCCAGGATCTCGGCCACCCACGCACCGACCGATCCGACGTTGTCGCCGAGCAGAGTCGCGACAGGTAGCCCGGGATCGCTCGCGGCGGTGATGCGGCGCTCAGTGGATCCCGACACCACCGCGACCGCGCGGGCGTCCACCGCCTGTTCGTGCGAACGCCGGAAGCCCTCGATGCCCGGCAGCGGATTGCCCATCGCGATCCACGGCGAATCCTGTTGTGCCGCCGCGAATTCTCGGACCCGGTCCAGCACGTCTTCGGCGCCGCGCGCCGACAGCGGAAGCCAGACCCACGCGGTGAGGTGGTCCACCGACAGGATCAGCGGCGGCTCATGGGTGCCGAGTGTGGTCGAGAGGTGGTTCGCGAACCGTTCCATCCGCACGAGCTCGTCGCCGCCGTTGTCGTCCGGGTACCACAGCGCCAGCGCCAGGTGCACGCGCCGCAACGGGTAACGGATCTCCTCCGTCAGCTCGTCGACGTCACCGCTGGCTGCGGTGAGGATCGCGCGAACCCGTTGGGCCCGCATGCTGTTTCGGTTCTCCACCCACCGGTCGTACTCGCGTTGGTAGGTGATGAGGACCTGCTGCGAAATCCAGTCGATGTAGCCGAACGAGACTGTCTGGAAGTACTTGAAAACATCGAGGCTCCAGCGCGGATCCATGCCGGACGAGGCGATCTCGTCGAGGACGAAGTTCAGCACTTCCTGGTGACCCAGGCGGTAGGCGCGCACCACCGCATTTGCGGACACACCCCGCTGCGCCATCCGCCGTGCATGCTCGAGCGCCTCCGTCGGCGGTGCGACGTCCTCGATCGGAATTCGGTGCCGAATCGAGGCGAAGACGGTCTCGACATTTGCCGCAACCGTGTGCGCCTGCAATTCGAGCAGTTGCGCATCCTCACTGAGCTCGGAAATCTCGCTCAGGAGGATTTTCTGGATCGACTGCGTGATGTCTTTCAGCTTGCTGTCGAGCCCACCGATGATCTCCGCTGCTCGTGCGACGACAGCGCCCTCGTCGACACGTCTTTCCGGCATGAAATGACCGTAGATCACGAGGCGTCGAAGTTGCTGCAAATCGGGCTTTGTCGCCGCACGACAAGGACGCTCCGCAAACGCCGCGAGAGTTGGTCGTCCCGAGACGTCGATCCGCACCGCCTTGGTGAATAGCTTTCGTCAACAGCAGACCAAGAAGGAGGCAACCGTGACCACAGCAGCCCCTGCCGATGTGGACCTCGCCGACGTCGACCTGGCCGATTCCGCGGTCTGGGACGACGGGCCGCCGTACGACTTGTTCGCCCGAATGCAGCGCGAAGACCCGGTGCACTACAGCCCACAGCGCAATGTCCCCGGCGAAGGTGGCTTCTGGTCGATCACCCGCTTCGACGACGTCCGCGCCATCAGCCGCGACCACCGGACGTTCTCGTCCGAGAAGCGCGGCATCTTCAACGTCGACGACATCGGCGTCCCGCTCGATATTCAACGGCTGCAACTGATTTCGATGGACCCGCCCCGGCACGACCGGCTCAAGGCGCTCGTCATCAAGGCCTTCACCCCCGAACGCGTCGCGGCCCACGAAGAGGCCATCAAACAGATCATCAACGACGTGCTCGACAGCGTGGCCGACCGCGAGACCTTCGACCTCGTCCGCGACGTCGCCCGGCCGGTGCCGGCTCGGGTGATCGGTTCGATGCTCGGCACGCCGCCGGAGGACGACGAGCGCCTCGTCTACTGGACCAACGTGTTCAGCGCCTTCGAGGACCCGGAGATCCGCAAACAGTGGGACGACGCCGGCGCCATCGTCACCGAGATCATCACGTATCTGGGCGATCAGATGAACCAGCGCCGGGAGAACCCGCGCGACGACCTGATCACCGCGGTGATGAACGCCGAAGTGGACGGCGAAAAGCTCAACGAGCTCGAGATGGCCACATTTTTCGCGCTGCTGATGACGGCCGGCAACGACTCGACGCGGGCGACCTACAGCGCGACGATGCTGGCCCTGATGCAGAACCCGGATCAGCTGATCCTGCTGCAGGAGAACCCCGAACTGCTCGAACCCACCGTCGAAGAGGGCCTGCGCTACGCGCCCGCCTTCGCGTTCATGGCGCGCGCCGCCACGACGGACTTCGAGCTGCACGGCAAGCACATCAAGGAAGGTGACCGATTGTTGTTGTGGTACCTGGCGTCCAACCGGGACGAGTCCGCATTCGAGAATCCGCACGAGTTCGACATCACCCGCGAGGGGCTGGCGGACAAGCACCAGGCCTTCGGTGGCCGCGGCAAGCATTTCTGCCTGGGCGCCAACCTGGCGCGGCTGGAACTGAAGCTCTGGATTCAGGAGACCGTCCGCCGGTTCCCCGATCTCACGTTGGACGGTGACCCGACGCGTGTGCGGGCGCTGTTCCTCAACCAGTACAAGTCGATCCCCGTTCGACGGTCAGCGATGAACCGCTCGGGCGAAGAGCAGAGGGCACTGTGAGTAACGCTGCATACCGGGAAGTCGAGGTCGACCTCGAGGTACGTCGACGTGAGCAGTCCGCGGACGGTGTCGTCACGCTGACGCTCGCCGACCCCTCCGGCGCCGACCTACCTGAGTGGACACCCGGCGCTCACATCGATCTGGTCATGACGCCGTCGCTGACGCGGCAGTACTCCCTGTGCGGCAGCACCGCCAGCCGGAGTGAATGGCAGGTCGGCATCCTGCTCGACCCCAACAGCCGCGGTGGCTCGCAGCATGTCCACGACAAGCTGCACGAAGGCACCACGGTCCGGGTTCGCGGGCCGCGCAACCACTTCGCCCTCGTGAGCTCACCCCGCTACCAGTTCGTCGCGGGCGGTATCGGCATCACGCCGATGCTTCCGATGATCGAAGCCGCCGAGGCCACCGGCGCCGACTGGCAGCTGATCTACGGCGGCAGCTCCCGCTCCTCGATGGCGTATCTGGACGCGCTGGAGCGCTTCGGCGACCGCGTGACCATCTGTGCGCGTGACGAGGAGGGCGACGGGTTCCGGACGAAGCTGGCGGCGGTGCTGGCGGCTCCGCAGGACAACACGCTCGTCTACTGCTGTGGTCCCGAGGGCCTGCTGGACGCGGTCGAGAAGGGCTGCCAGGCCTGGCCCGACGGCAGCCTGCACCTCGAGCGCTTCTCGGCGAAGACCATCGAGGAGCCGGCCGACGCCCTCGACACATTCGAGATCGAATGCCAGCGTTCCGGCATCACGCTGACCGTGCCGTCGGACAAGACGATCTACGACGTCGCCGAAGAAAACGGCCTGGACGTGCTGGGGTCGTGCATGGAAGGCGTCTGCGGCACCTGTGAATGCGAAATCATCGCCGGTATCGGCGATCACCGCGACTCCGTGTTGAACGACGCCGAGAAGGCGGAGAACAAAACCATCATGATCTGCGTCTCGCGCTCCCGGTCCGAAAGGCTGGTGCTCGACCTATGAGAACCAACTACCCGTTCAACTGCTGGTATGTGGCCGCGCTCAGCGATGAGGTCGGCGCGGGACTACTCGCCCGGCGGCTGCTGGGCAAGCACGTGGTCCTGTACCGCCGCGCGTCCGGCGAAGTGGTCGCCCTGGAGGACCGCTGCGTCCACCGTGCCTATCCCTTGTCGGAGGGCCGACTCGACGGCGACCGCGTGGTCTGCGGCTATCACGGCTTCAGCTACGAGCCCGACGGCTGCCTGGCCGACGTGCCGTCGCAGGAGAACGTGCCGCCCGGGGCACGGGTGCCGGCGTACCCGGTCGTCGAAACCGCGCCGTTCGTCTGGATCTGGCTCGGCGAACCGCGTGCCGCGGCCCTGCGCCCACCGCCACGCGTGCCGTGGTACCTCGACGGTTCCGGCTGGACCAGTACCACCGAGGTTCTGCGCGTCGAAGCGAATTACCTTCTGCTGCATGAGCACTACCTCGATCTGACCGATGTGTTCGTGACGCACCCCGAGGTCGTGCCACCGGATATCCAGCAGCTGCCACCGCTCAACGAGGTCGAGATCTCCGAACGCTCGGTGGCCTACACCCGGTCCACTCCCCCGAGCCGGCTGGCCCCGTGGGAGTCGGCGATCACGGGCTTGCCGGAAGAATCGGTGGCGACGCGGCGCGAAGAGGGGACCTTCGTGTCACCCGCGCTGCACACCCAGCACTACGCCATCGAGGTCGAAGGCGGAGAGTCCTACGGGCTCTTGCGAATTCACGGGTTCACCCCCGAATCGCCGGGCTCGACGCACGTCTTCCTGCAGATGGCCCGCAACTACGCCAGTGCCGAGGACACCGTCACCGAGTACCTGCGGATCATGTTTCACGAGTGGGCCGTTCGCGACGCCGCCATCCTGGAGACGATTCAGCGGCGGCTCGATGAACCCGGTGCCCGCCGGCGCGACATCAACGTCAAGGCCGACCGGGCCGCGATCCGGGCCCGGCGTATCGCCATGGACATGGTCGACGACGAAACCAGCCGTTTCACCGCCACCTAAAGGAGAATGTGCATGTCCAACACCGACTATGACGTCATCGTCGTCGGGTCCGGATTCGGGGGCAGCGTCACCGCGTTGCGGTTGACCGAGAAGGGCTACCGCGTCGGCGTTCTGGAAGCCGGCCGCCGGTTCACCGACGACCAGTTCCCGAGAACCAGTTGGGACGTCAGGAAATTCGTGTGGGCACCCAAGCTGGGCTGCTTCGGCGTGCAGCGCATCCACATGCTGCGCGACGTCGTCATCCTGGCCGGGGCGGGTGTCGGCGGTGGGTCACTGAACTACGCCAACACCCTCTACAAACCGCCCGCGACGTTCTTCAACGACCCGCAGTGGGCCCACATCACCGACTGGTCCGACGAGCTGTCGCCGTTCTACGACCAGGCGCGGCGCATGCTCGGGGTGGTGATCAACCCGAGCATGACCCCGGCCGACGAGATCATGAAGTCGGTGGCCGAGGACATGGGCGTCGGCGACACGTTCGTCCAGACCCCGGTCGGGGTGTTCTTCGGTGAGCCCGGAAAGACCGTCGCCGACCCGTTCTTCGGCGGCGTCGGGCCGGACCGCACCGGGTGCATCGAATGCGGCAGCTGCATGACGGGATGCCGCTACGGCGCCAAGAACACGCTGCTGAAGAACTACCTCGGTCTGGCCGAGAATGCCGGTGCCACGGTGCATCCGCTGACGACGGTCGACTCGGTGCGGCAGAGCCCGAGCGGAATCTGGGAGATCGACACGGTGCGCACCGGCAGGACCCTGCGCAAGAACCGTCGCACCTTCACGGCGCGGCACGTCGTCCTGGCGGCCGGCACCTGGGGCACCCAGAACCTGCTGCACAAGATGAAGGACAGCGGCACCCTGCCCCAGCTGTCGGACCGGCTCGGTGTGCTCACCCGCACCAACTCCGAATCCATCGTCGGCGCAATTAAATACAAGGTCGACCCGGCTCTCGACCTGACGCGCGGCGTGGCGATCACGTCGTCGTTCCACCCGACCAGCGATACCCATATCGAGTCTGTGCGTTACGGCAAGGGCTCCAACGCGATGGGTTTGCTCCAGACCCTGATGACCGACGGCGGCGGCCGATGGCCACGCTGGCTGAAGGCCCTGGGGCTGGCCGTGACGCATCCGCGCGCGCTGCTGCGGGTGCTGACGGTGCGCAATTGGAGTGAGCGCACGGTGATTTCGCTGGTGATGCAGAACCTGGACAACTCGATCACCACGTTCACCAAGCGCGGACTGCGTGGGCGGCACCTGTCGAGCAAGCAGGGGCACGGCCAGCCCAACCCGACGTGGATCCCGGCCGGCAACGACGCGACTCGCCGGGTCGCCGAGAAGATCGACGGCGTGACGGCCGGCACGTGGGGCGAGCTGTTCAACATTCCGATGACGGCGCACTTCCTCGGCGGTTGCGCCATCGGTTCGGATGCCCAGCACGCCGTCATCGATCCCTACCACCGGGTCTACGGCTACCCGACTCTCAGTGTCGTTGACGGCTCGGCGGTTTCGGCCAACCTGGGCGTGAACCCGTCACTGACCATCACCGCCCAGGCCGAGCGTGCGGCGGCGATGTGGCCCAACAAGGGCGAGGAGGACCTGCGTCCCGAGCAGGGGCAGCCGTACCGCCGGGTGGTCGCCGTCGCTCCGGTCAAACCCGTTGTGCCGGAGGGTGCTCCGGGAGCCTTGCGGCTGCCCCTCATCCCGATCTCGCCCGCCGCGAACGACGCCTAGCGCCGCACTACACGCCCGGGTCGGGACGTCCCTGATGGATGTCCCGACCCGCGGGCAGCCCGACAACGGCCCCCAGGATCAGAATCGCGCCGACCACGGACATCCAGGTGAGCTGCTGCCCGAGCAGCACCGCGGCCAGCACCGCAGCCGAGATCGGCTCGACGAGGGTCACCACGGTCGCAGCTGCCCCTGACGTGGTGCGCAAACCGGCGTAGAGAAGCCCATACGACAGCGCGAACGTGAAGACCCCGAGATAGACCAACAGCCCCAGCGACATCAGGTCCGGCGGGAGAACCGGTTCGCCCCGCAGCGAAGCCACGAAGAAAAGTGGCGCCAGCGCCACCGCCCCGGCAGTCGTGGTGCACGTGGCGATCACGACGGGGTCGGTCCGGCTCGCCAGCCGGTGCCCCAGGATCGTCGTCGCCGCATAGGTGGCGCCCGCGGCGATGGCGAGCAGTAACCCCGCCGCGAAGTTGGTTGCGCCGCCGCCACGTTCGTGCGGGGCGCCACCGAAGGTAACCAGGCACAACCCGACGAGTGCGGCGACGAGCACGACGACCTCGCGCAGCGACGGTGAGGTGCGCGCAGTGACGTGCTGCCAGATCGACGCCAGGATCGGCGCCAATCCCAGCGAGACGACGGTGGCGATGGCCACCCCGACGGACAGTACCGAGGCGAAATAGAGGCCCTGATAGAGAGCGGTACCGCAACCGACGACGATGGGGACCACAGGGCGCGACCGCATCATCGTGATCGCCTGTCCGAGACGGCCCGTGACCGCAATGAACGCCACGAGCGCGACCGTCGCCAGCGCCATTCGCCACGCGCTGGCCGTCATGGCGCCCAGCCCGCTCCGGTCGTGAAGGACGGTGACCACCAGGCCACCGGTGCCCCACAACACGCTCGCGGCAGAGATCTGCAGCAAGCCCAGATGCCGAGTGGGGTTGGGGCTCATTGCAGAGCGATGTACAGGTGGTCGGACACGTCGCCGACCATCTGTACATCGGCGACACGTTCGGTGAAGTGCCAGCCGGTCTCGTCGCGCGCGAACTGATCCGCGTAGCGGCCCACCACGATGGGTTGCAGCGGCACCGTATCGGTCTGCTGCACCACGCAGAACGTCGACCGCGCGCGGGCAGTGTCGCCGTCGAGCTCGACGATCGGGTTGAGCACCAGATGCCGGGTGCGCGGGGTGTTCCCGTGATCAGGGAAACGGCGGGTGGACCTGGCGAACAGTGCCGCGATGGCCTCGGCGCCGGCCACCCCCATGAAGTTGCCGCGCCCCAACAGGTTTCCCACGCCGTCGAAGTCGCCGGCGTCGATCAGTTCGGCGTACCGGTACAGCAGCTCGGTGATCTCCAGTTTGTCCGCGGCGGCCTGAAGACTCACGCGATCTGGCCCTTCACCACCGGCAGCCCCGGATCACTCGGCACATCGAGCGGCGACGGTGTGGCTCCCGCCGCGATGAGGTGCGCGGCAAACGAGGCGATCATGGCGCCGTTGTCGGTGCACAGCCGCGGCCGCGGCACGCGAAGCGTCAAACCCGCCTCGGCACAACGCTCTTCGGCCAGCTCACGCAGCCGCGAATTGGCGGCCACTCCCCCGGCGATCAGCAGCGTCGACACCCCGAGGTCGGTGGCGGCCCGAACGGCTTTGCGGGTCAACACATCCGCGACGGCCTCCTGGAAACCGGCCGCCACATCGGCGTGCGAGGCATCTGGATGTTTCTCCATGTGGCGGGCGACCGCGGTCTTGAGGCCCGAGAAACTGAAGGCGTACGGGTCATCTCGCGGCCCGGTCATGCCGCGCGGGAAGACGATGGCGTCCCGGTCGCCCGTACGGGCCAGCTCGTCGAGCACCCGGCCACCGGGGTAGCCGAGCCCGAGCAGGCGGGCGACCTTGTCGTACGCCTCACCGGCCGCGTCGTCGACGGTGCTGCCGAGTTCCTCGATGGGCTCACCCAGCGACCGGACGTGCAGCAGGTGGGTGTGCCCGCCGGACACCAGCAGGCCGACGCTCTCGGGCAACGGCCCGTGGTCGTACACATCGGCGGCCAGGTGTCCGCCGAGGTGATTGACGCCGTAGAACGGCACGCCCCACGCCGCCGAATAGGCCTTGGCCGCAGCCACACCCACCAGCAATGCCCCGGCGAGGCCCGGCCCGATGGTTGCGGCGACGACGTCGGGCCGGTCGATGCCTGCAGTCGCCAGGGCCCGGCGCATGGTGGGCCCCAACGATTCCAGGTGCGCGCGCGAGGCGATCTCTGGCACCACTCCGCCGTACCGGGTGTGTTCGTCGACACTGGAGGCGACCTCGTCGGCCAGGAGCGTCACAGTCCCGTCGTCCGCGAGTTCGCAGATACCGACACCTGTTTCGTCACAGGAACTTTCGATAGCCAAGATTGTGGTCATGACGCCTCCCTGCGCATCGTGTAGGCGTCCGCGCCACTGATCCGGTAATACCGTTTGCGCACACCCATTTTCACGAACCCGACGCTTTCGTACAGCCCGATCGCCGGCTCGTTGTCGGTGCGGACCTCCAGGAACACGGTGCCACCGTCGGCGATGGTCAACAGCCGGTCCAGAAGCTCCCGGCCGATACCCTGCCCCTGATACGCCGGATCGACACCGATGGTGTGGATCTCGCACTCGAACGGGGGTTTTCGGCCCAGCCGACTGATGCCGGCGTACCCGACCAGCAGGCGGCCGTCCCGCGCCGCGACATAGTGGTTGTGGTCCGAGTCGAGCTCGCGGATGAAGGCCACCGCCGGCCAGGGGTCGTCGCCCGGAAACAGGATGGCTTCCAGTTCGCCGCACCGGTCGGCGTCGCCGACGGCAAGCTGTCCGTACTCGATGGTCACGCAAGACCCCGCTCGGCAAGGGTTTTCGCGTCGGGGCGGCGCAGGTACAAGGGCACCAGCGCGGCGGGCGGCTGGTCCCAGTCGGCGGCCGTCACCAGTCCGGACACCGTCGGGTATTCGACGCCCAGCGAGGGCAGCGGGAACAGCGCGGCCTGTGCGGCTGGACCGGCAACCGAACCGGAGCCCGGCTCGACATCGGCCGCGGCACTGACGGCCGGCCCGGCGACCCGCACACCGTCGTCGTACCGCGCCCAGTACACCTCGCGGCGACGGGCATCGGTGACCACCAACAACTCCCCCGGTGTTTCGGGGGCGATCGCGTCCAGGCTGGACACCCCGTATACCGGGATGTCGAGCGCATGTCCGTAGGCGGCCGCGGTGGCCATGCCGACGCGCAGGCCGGTGAACGGGCCCGGCCCGCAACCGACGACCACGGCGGTCAGATCGGCGAACGTGAGACCGGCATCGGCAACGGCGCCAACCACATTGGGTGTCAGCTGCTCGGCGTGGGCGCGGGCGTCGACAGTGATCCGCTCCGCCAGCACCTCGACGCCGGTGGCGGCGCGCCGGGCCACACCGGCGGTGACGGCCGGCGTGGCGGTATCGATGGCGAGAATCATCCACGGCTCCAATGCCAGACAGCGGTACGGGTGTCGTCGTCGGCGCGCTCCAACCGGATGTCCAGGTGGCTGGCCGACAAGCGCTCGGCCAGGCCTTCGCCCCATTCGACGACCACGACGGCGTCGTCGAGGTCGGTGTCGAGATCCAGCGAGTCGAGTTCACCGAGCAGGTCGGTGCTGCCCGTGTCGAGCAGCCGGTACATATCGACGTGCACCATGGCGGGGCGTCCGGCGCGGCGGGCGGGGTGCACGCGGGCCAGCACGTACGACGGCGACGTCACCGCCCCGTCGACGTCCATGCCCTGCGCAATTCCCTTTGCCAGCATGGTTTTTCCGGCGCCCAGCGGGCCGGTGAGGACCACGACGTCGCCGACCTTCAGCTCGGCGCCGAACCGTGCGCCCAGAGCCATGGTGTCGGCCTCGGTGGGCAGATGCTCCGTGCCGTACGAATCAGCCATTGCGCTTGGCCTTTCCACGCAGGTGCCGGGTCAGCGCCACCAGGCGAGACGGGGTGGCGTGTTCGACGAAGCGCTCCAGCGCCTCGTTGATCAGTTCAGGTTGCTCCATGTGCACCATGTGCCCGGCCCCTTCGACGATCACCAGTTCGGACTTCGGCAGCTGCCGGGTCATCGCCTCGGACTTGGCCAGTGGGGTCAGCAGATCCTGGTCGCCGCACGCGATCAGCGTGGGCACGTTCTGCAGCACCGGCAGTGCGCCCGCTTCGTCATGAGTTTCAAGTGCGTGTAGGAACTCCACGGTGGTCCGCATCGAGGTGTCGTGCATCATCTTCTCGACGTACCGCGCCACCGACGGGCTGACGGCGGAATCCCCGAACGACGCAGCCTTGAGCACCGGGCCGATGACGGCCTTGGCCGCACCCCGGCCCGCGGTCACCGCTCCGGGAGCGAACCGCACCGCGACTTTCGCCGCCTCGAGCACCGGATTCTGCAGCGCCTCCCCCAGCGGGGATCGCGTAACCCCTTGCGCTGCAGAGGCAATGAGCGCCACCCCGCACACCCGCGCCGGGTAGTTCCGCGGGAACTGCCGAGCGTGCGACAGCACCGTCATGCCGCCCATCGAATGACCGACCAGCACCACGGGACCCCGCGGAGCCATCACCCGCATCACCGATTCGAGGTCCTGCCCCAACTGCGGGACGGTGTACGAGTCGATGGGTCCGGCCGACGACCGGCCGTGCCCGCGCTGGTCGTAGAACACCATGCGGACCTGATCGCCCCACCGCTCGGCCAGCCGGGCCCGCTGAAAATGGAAGGAGCCCATGCTGTTACAGAATCCATGCGCGAAGAGCACCGTCAACCGGGCGTCTTTCGGGCCGACCTCGCGCACCGCCAGCGGCACACCGTCGGAGGCCGTCACGACGCAACCGCGGTCGGCATCGAGCGTGGTGAAATCCTCACCGGCATAAGGGTCTTCACCACTGCGCCGGCGCAGCGAGCGGGCCACACTGATCCCGGCCACCGACCCCACGGCAGTGAGACCGGCCATGCCCGCCAACCACCGGGCATTCTTGTTGTCGCTCATGGGCGTCAGCCTGTCGACTCGCGATAGGTCCGGGCGATCCTGCCCCGTGGACTGGTGACGACCTCGTAGTTGATGGTGCCCAACAGTTCAGCCCAGTCCTGCGCCGTCGGCTCACCCGACGCACCCGAGCCGAACAGCACGGCCTCGTCACCCACCTGAACGCCGGCACCGTCGGGGCCGAGATCAATGACGAACTGGTCCATACAGATTCGCCCGATGTTGCGGAACCGGACACCGTTGATGCTGACGTCGATGCGACCACTCAGCCCCCGGAACACCCCATCGGCGTAACCCAGCGGGATCAGCCCGACAGTCGTGTCGTGGTCGGCGATCCACGTGTGCCCGTAGGAGACCCCGTCGCCGGCCTTGATCGAACGCACCGCGCCGACAGGACATTTGAGCGTCATGACAGGCTGCAAGTCGAAATCCCCCAACTCCGGGATCGGTGTCTGCCCGTATACCGCGATGCCCGGCCGGACGATATCGAAGTGCAGGTCGGGCCGGGTCAGGGTGGCGGGTGAGTTCGCCAGGTGAGCCACCTCGAACCGCACGCCCGCTGTCCGTGCCTGTTCCCGGGCCGCGGTGAGACGTGCGGCCTGGGTGTCGTTCATCGGGTGCTGCGGATCGTCACCGCACGCGAGGTGGCTCATGATGCCGCGAGTGCGCATCGCGCCGTCGGCGGCGGCCCGGGCGAGCGCGTCAAGCAGCGCCGGGTACTCGGCGGGGCTGACGCCGTTGCGGCTGAGGCCGGTGTCGATCTTCACGGTGACGGTGGCGGGCGCGCCGCTACGGTGCACCGCGTCGAGCACGTCGTCGAGCTGGCGCACCGACGACACCGCCACCTGCACGTCGGCGGCCAACGCCGGGGCGAAGTCGGTGCCGGGCAGGTTCAGCCAGGACAGCACCGGCGCCGTGATGCCGGCACGTCGCAGCGTCAGCGCCTCCGCGATGTTCGTGACGCCCAATTCGGTCGCTCCGGCCGCGAGGGCGGCCCGTGCCACCTGCTCCGCACCGTGCCCGTAGCCGTCGGCCTTGACCACCGCCATGACCGCGGCGCTGCCCGCACGTTCCCGCAGAAGCCGCACATTGTGCGCAATTGCGCCCAGGTCGATGACGGCCTGGGCAGCAGGTTGGAGGTCCGGCGAACTCATATCGCCTCCGATTCTCCCAGACGCCCGCCGAAGCGCCCCCTGACGTCAGTGAGCGAACGGCTGCACGTCGTCGAACTGCCCCTTCGGCTTGAGCTCGTCCAGGCTGTTCAGCACCGTGATCAGGTCGTCCCGCAGGGCGCGGGCCAGGTCGGCCGAGAATCCCTCCCGCACCACCACACGCAGCACCGCGATGTCCGTCGCGCCTTCGGGCATGGTGTAGGCCGGCACCTGCCAGCCGTAGGCGCGCAGCGCGTGCGATACGTCGAACTCGGTGTAGGGCCGCTTGCCGCTGAGCCGGCACGCGATCACCGGGATGGCCGAACCATCGGTGATGACCTCGAAGTGCTCGCTCTTGCGCAGCTCGTCACCGATCCAGCGGGCGGTGTCCGACAGGCAGTGCATGATCTGGGTGTAGCCGGCCCGGCCGAGGCGCAAGAAGTTGTAGTACTGGCCGACCACCTGGTTGCCGGGCCGGGAGAAGTTCAGCGTGAAGGTCGGCATGTCGCCGCCCAGGTAGTTGACCCGGAACACCAGGTCCTCGGGCAGGTGCTCCCCGCTACGCCAGACCACGAAGCCGATGCCGGGGTACGTCAGCCCGTACTTGTGGCCGCTGACGTTGATGGACACCACCCGCGGCAGCCGGAAGTCCCACTCCAGGTCGGGGTGCAGGAACGGCACCACGAAGCCGCCGCTGGCGGCGTCGACGTGGACGGGGATGTCCAGACCCTTGTCGTGCGCGAGCTGATCCAGCGCCGCGCAGATCTCGGCGATGGGTTCCAGCTCACCGGTGAAGGTGGTGCCGAGGATGCCCACCACGCCGATGGTGTCCTCGTCGACGTTGTCGAGCACCTGTTCGGGGGTGATGACGTAGCGGTCCTCGGCCATCGGCAGGTACCGCGGCTCGACGTCGAAGTAGCGGCAGAACTTCTCCCACACCACCTGGACGTTGGAACCCATGACGAGGTTGGGCGTGCGTCCCTTCCAGTCGCCGACCTTCTGCCGCCATCGCCATTTGAGGGCCAGACCGGCCAGCATCACGGCCTCGCTCGATCCGATGGTCGACACGCCACACGCTGACGCCGGATCGTCGTCGCGCAAGTTCTCGGCGTGGAACAGGTCGGCCACCATGGACACGCAGCGGGACTCGATGGCCGCGGTCGCCGGGTACTCGTCCTTGTCGATCATGTTCTTGTCGAACGTCTCGGCCATGAGCTTCTCGGCCTCGGGGTCCATCCACGTGGTGACGAACGTCGCGAGGTTGAGCCGGGAGCTACCGTCGAGCATGAGCTCGTCGTGGATGAAGCGGTACGCGGCCTGCGGGTCCAGCGGATCGTCGGGCAGCCGCAGCGACGGGATGGGCGCGGTGGACAACCGCCCCGTGTACGCCGGACTCATCGTCGGTCCATGAACGTGCTTGCGCGACATACTGATTCCCCCTTGTGGTCAGAGCGATGCGATGGCGGCCCGGACATGGGCCAAGATGCGGTGCGCCGATGTGGGCGCAGGACGCGGGCCGGGATCATGTGCGGCGAGATCGGCGGCGCGAGCGTGGACGAACGCGGCCATCGCCGCTGCCTCACCCGGTGCGATGCCTGACGCCAGCAGAGCGCCGATGATGCCGGACAGGACGTCACCGGATCCGGCTGTGGCAGCCCAGGATTGACCGGCGGGGTTGAGATACGTCGGGCCGTTCGCGTCGGCGACGACGGTGACGTTGCCCTTCAGCAGGACGGTGGCACCCAGACGGTCGGCCAGTTCAAGCGTCGCGGCCACCCGGTCAGAACCCGGCGGATGTCCTGCGAGCCGGGCGAATTCACCGGCATGTGGGGTCAGCACCGTGGGTGCCGAGCGGTCGGCGACCAGGTCGAGATCGGCGGCCAGCAGGGTCAGGGCGTCGGCATCGACGATCACCGGCAGGTCGGTGGCCAACGCGAAGCGCAGCGCCTCGTCGCCGGCGGTGTCGGTGCCGAGTCCCGGGCCGACCACCCACGCCTGGACGCGCCCCGCAGCCGTCGCATCCGACGCCGCAACGACTTCCGGCCAGTGCGAGACCACTTCAGCGTGCGCAGAGCCGGCGTAACGGACCATGCCGGAAGTCGCGGCGACGGCGGCGCCGGTGCTCAGGATCGCCGCACCCGGATAGGTCGCCGACCCGGCGAGCACGCCCTTGACGCCCTGGCTGTACTTGTCGTCGGTCGGTTGCGGCACGGGCCAGCGGGCGCGGACGTCGTGCGCGTCGAATCCGAGGAAGACCGGATCGGGCAGGTCGAGGCCGATGTCGATCAGTTCGACGCGGCCGCAATCGGCCAGCCCGTGCACGGGTTTGAGCCCGCCGAAGGTGACGGTGAGTGCGGCGTGCACATGCGGGCCGTCGGCCGCTCCGGTCTGGACGTCGACGCCACTGGGGAGGTCGACGGCGACGACGGGTGCGGTGCTGGCGTCGAAAACGGCGGCCGCATTGGGCCGCAGGGGTCCGGTGGCGCCGATGCCGACGACGCCGTCGATGACCAAATCGGTTGACGGCGGGATTGATTCGACGATTGTTCCGCCTGCCTTGCGGAAGGCATTGAGTGCTTTTGTGTGCGTGCGATCCGGATTGAGGAGCACGGCGGTTGCGCCGGCACCGCGGCGGCGCAGGAAGGTGGCCGCCCAGAGCGCGTCACCGCCGTTGTCGCCGGATCCCACCACTGCGCAGACGCTGCGCCCGCTCACACCGCCGGTGCGGGCCTTGAGTTCTGTGGCGATCGCCGTCGCCAGCCCGTAGGCCGCCCGGCGCATCAACACGCCATCGGGTAGAGATGCCAACAGCGGCGCCTCGGCCGCGCGGATCTGCTCGGCGGTGTAGTAATGCCGCATAGCTCCGAAGGTTACGCAGATCCGTCCGCCGAGCGTTGGCTTGTGTGCGAATAATTGACGGAAGTTCGCACACAAGCCAACGTTCGGCGCGGCTACCATCCCGCCATGACCTACGGCTATCCACCACCACCGCCGGCCAAGCCCCCGATCTCGGGCGGCGACCTCGCCGCCTCGATCAGTGCGCTGGTGCTCACCTACGTCGGCGGCGGCGTGGCGCTGGCCTTCGGGGTGTTCGCGATGGCATTCACCGACTACTGCCCGCCGGCCACCTGCCACATCGATGCCGGCATCAACGCCATGGCCGCGGGTTTCATCGCAGCCATGGTGGTCGCCTTGGCCGGCACGATCGTCACCGTCGTCCGCATGGTCAAGCGCCGCCCGGCGTGGCCGTTCGCGGTCGGCACGCTGGGGCTGTGTGTAGTCCTGTGCGCGTTGGCAATCGGGGGCTACATCGCTGCCGTCGGCGGCTGAGGCTCAGACGAGCACCGCGCTGGGCTCCACCGTCACCTTGATGGCCTCGCCGTTCTGCACGATCGAGAACGCATCGAGCACGTCGCCCAAGGGGATGTGGCGCGTGATGAGGTCCTTCACAGGCACCTGACCGGTCGAGATGTACTGCAGCGCACGCTTGTTGTGTTCAGGGGCAGATCCGTTGGCACCGTGGATATGCAGCTGGCGGTAGTGCACCACGTTGGAATCGCAGGTGATCGTCGGGTTGGTCTTGGGCAGACCCCCGAAGAACGAGATACGACCGTTGCGCGCGGCCATCGAAATGGCCTGCTCCTGCGTGACGTTGGCGGCCGTCGCGGTGATCACCACATCGGCGCCGCGGCCGCCGGTCAGTTCCATCACCTTCTCGACGACGTCGACCTCCGCCGCGTTGATCACCGCGTCGGGGTGCACCGCATCGGCGGACATCTTCAGCCGGGCGTCGTTGACGTCGACGAGATACACCGGCCCGCAGTTGTGTACACCGCGGGCGATCCGGATGTGCATGCACCCGATGGGGCCCGCGCCGAACACCACGACGGTGTCACCCGGCTCAATACCGAGCAGATCCTGGGCATTGATGGCGCACGCGAACGGTTCCGCCGCCGACGCCTCGTCGTAACCGACATTGTCCGGAATCCGGTTCAGCCCATCGACTTTCAGCACCTGGCGGGGCACGATCATGTACTCGGCGAAGCCGCCGTCGTACTGGTAACCCATGGATGTCTGGTTCTGGCACACCGCCATCCAGCCCTTGCGACATTCGTGGCACTCACCGCACGGCACGGCGGCGATCACCTGTACCCGGTCGCCGTCCGCCCAGTCCGTCCCATAAGTCGCATTCACATTGGCGCCCACTTCCACGATGTCGCCGGCGATCTCGTGCCCGATGGTCCGCGGTGGCGTCAGGTTCTGGTGCCCGTTGTGCAGGATTTTGACATCCGTGCCGCAGGTCGAACAGTTGCGCACCCGGATCTTGATCTCGTCGGGACCGCACACAGGCTCGGGCACGTCTTCGAGCCGGACGTCCTCGGGTGCGTAGTAGCGCAGCGCTTTCATGGCGTTCCTTCCGGGTGCTCCGGCCTGGCCGGTTGGTGTGTCGTGGTTCACGTTGTGCCCACTCTAACCCCAATTCGGGCATAACTACAAACTTTTTGCTGCCCATTTTTGCCCATTTTCTTGCCATCATGCCCACTTGTGGGCTTTACTCGTAATACACGGTGATGTGACCGGCATCACCTTCACGGGCGACAGGCGGAGGTCCAGCACAATGACGGCAACGACGGAAACACCGCGGCGCGTCAGTCTGCGCGTGCGGGTACAGCAGCTCGGCACCGCACTGTCGAACATGGTGATGCCGAATATCGGCGCCTTCATCGCATGGGGCCTGATCACCGCACTGTTCATCAAGACCGGCTGGTTGCCCGGCCTCTTTCACTCGCTGCAGAACCCGGACGGCTGGGTGGCCCACATCGGCGGCTGGGGAGCCTACGAGAAGGGCGGCATCGTCGGGCCGATGATCACCTACCTGCTGCCGATCCTCATCGGATCCACCGGCGGCCGAATGGTGTACGGCACCCGCGGAGCCGTGGTCGGTGCCATCACCACCATGGGCGTGGTCGCCGGTTCGGATGTTCCGATGTTCATGGGCGCGATGATCATGGGGCCCTTGGGCGGCTGGGTGATCAAGAAGCTGGATGCGTTGTGGGACGGCAAGATTCGCCCCGGCTTCGAGATGCTGGTCAACAATTTCTCGGCCGGGATCACCGGCCTGCTGATGGCCGTCATCGGGTTCTTCGGCGTCGGCCCGGTGGTATCGGCCTTCACCCGCGGCGCGGGCCACGTCGTCGACTACCTCGTCGGCCATGATCTGCTGCCGCTCACCTCGATCTTCATCGAACCCGCCAAGGTGCTCTTCCTCAACAACGCCATCAACCACGGCGTCCTGACCCCGCTGGGCACCACCCAGGCGCTCGACACCGGCAAATCCGTGCTGTTCCTGTTGGAGGCCAACCCGGGCCCGGGCCTCGGAATCCTGTTGGCGTTCATGGTGTTCAGCCGCGGCGCCGCCAAGGCATCCGCACCAGGCGCGGCGATCATCCAGTTCCTCGGCGGCATCCACGAGATCTACTTCCCGTACGTCCTGATGAAGCCGAAGCTCATCGCCGCCACCATCCTGGGCGGAATGACGGGCATCTTCATCAACGTGCTGTTCGGCTCCGGCCTGCGTGCTCCCGCCGCACCTGGTTCGATCATCGCCGTCTATGCCCAGACGGCGACCGGCAGCTACCTCGGTGTCACGCTGTCGGTGCTCGGGGCGGCTGCCGTCTCGTTCGCGGTGGCCGCTGTGCTGCTCAAGACCGACCGCGCCACCGATGAACCGGATCTGGCCGCCGCCACAGCCGAAATGGAGGCGCTGAAGGGCAAGCGCTCCAGCGTGGCCTCGGCATTGGTCGGCAGCTCTGCGACCGGTCCCATCTCCACCATCGTGTTCGCCTGCGACGCCGGCATGGGTTCGTCCGCGATGGGAGCCTCGGTGCTGCGCAAGAAGATCCGCGACGCCGGCTTCACCGATGTGACGGTCGTCAACCAGGCCATCTCCAACCTCACCGATACCTACGGGCTGGCCGTCACCCACCGCGACCTCACCGACCGGGCCCGGCAGAAGACCCCATCGGCCATCCACGTCTCGGTCGACGACTTCATGAACTCCCCCCGCTACGACGAAATCCTCGAACTGCTGGGAAGCACCAACGGCACCTCTGCAGCCTCGGGCGAATCAGCCACGGCGCCAGGCGAACCCACTGCCGATTCCGACGATGTGCTGTCGCTCGACTCGATCGTGCTGTCCGGCTCGGCCACCACCGCCGAGGACGCCATCACCGAAGCCGGCAGCCTCCTGGTCGCGGCGCATGCCGTCGACGCCTCCTACGTCGACGCCATGCACGAGCGGGAGAAGTCGGTGTCGACCTATATGGGCAACGGTCTGGCGATCCCGCACGGCACCAATGACGCCAAGGGCGCGATCCGGCACTCCGGGATCTCGTTCGTCCGCTATCCCGAACCCATTGACTGGAACGGCAAGCCCGCCGAGTTCGTGGTGGGCATCGCCGGCGCGGGCAAGGACCACATGGCACTGCTCACCCGGATCGCGCATGTATTCCTGAACAAGGACGAGGTGGAGCGGTTGCGCCGGGCCAACACGCCCGAGGAGGTCCGGGCGGTGCTGAGCGAAGCCCGGTAGACGACGACCGCAAGAATGTCATCCGTGGATTCAGACAGCCGCCAGCGCCAGATCGTCGAGTTCGCCCGTACCCGCGGGCGGGTCGAGGTGCTGGCCCTGGCCGAAGAACTGAATGTGGCGTCGGAGACCATCCGCCGCGACCTGAAGGCGCTGGCCGGCCGCCGGATGCTCAAACGGGTCCACGGCGGAGCCATACCGCTGGAGACAGCAGCATTCGAATCGACGGTGGAATACCGCAGCCAGGTCGACCTGGCTCAGAAACACCGGATCGCAGCCGGGGCCGCTGATCTGCTACACGGAGCTGAAACCGTTTATCTGGACGAGGGTTTCACTCCGCGATTGATCGCCGAGCAACTGGCGGACCGGGAGCTGACGGTCGTGACGTCGTCACTGCTGGCCGCCGAGGCGCTGGCCCACAGCGAGACTGTGACGGTGTTGCTGCTCGGCGGACGGATGCGCGGCCGGACCCTCGCGACGGTGGACAGCTGGGCGGTGGAGCGATTGCGCAGCCTGGTCATCGACGTCGCCTACCTCGGCACCAACGGCATCACACCCGAGCACGGGCTGACGACACCGGACCCCGCTGTGGCCGCGGTCAAACAGACCGCGGTGTCGGTCGCGATGCGCCGCATCCTGGTGGCCGCCCACTCCAAGTTCGGCGAGACCAGCTTCTGCCGGTTCGCCGACGTAGGCGATTTCGAAACCATCGTGACCGGCACCGAGTTGCCCGCCGCGGACGCACACCGCTATGAGGCGCTGGGCCCGTCGGTCATCCGCACCTGAGGTCGCGGCGGTCTGCTGAGCCGCGCCCTCACGGAGTCTTCAGTTTCGCGGGTCACCGGCGTATGCGTTGCCTACCAGGGTGATACCTCTGCGTCGATACACCTTCTGGCCCGGTTTCGAGGCCGAAGCATGGACAGCCGCCCGCCGAGCCTGCGGGCCCAAGCGGCACCACCAAGACCATCAAAAGTGTCACCGATGTCCTGATGCGGAACTGTCACCGGTGTCCTGAGACATAACACTTGAACCCGCCAGAAAACCCTTGTGATTCGAACATTTGTTCGATAGAATCAGGTATGGGGATCACGGGAGAACTCACCACCAGCATCGACACCATCCGAGGTGTGCACCCGTCGGACGACATGGCCGGCGACCACGCGTTGGAGGCGTTGGGATGTGTGTTGAGGCTGCGCAATGTGGCCGATCATCTGGCGGCGATGTTGGTCGGGGTTCTGGATCGGTTGGGGGTGGCCGCCGCGCAGGGGCGGACGCTACGGGAAGTGTTGATGACATTGGGATGCTCGCCGTCGGTGGCCGAACGCCTGGTCCGTGTCGGTGGGGCGCTGCCGGCACTGCCCACGTTGGCGGCGCACGCCGCCGACGGCGCGATCTCCGGTGAGCATGTCGATGCGATCGTCAAAGGCATCAACCACATTCGAGCCCGCGCACCCGGCCCGGTCGACGAGGAGGCCCGGTTCACGCAGGTGACCGACCTGTTGGGGCAGTTCTTCTCCGGGGCCACCCCCGCTGAGATTGGGAACCGCGCCCGGCGCCTGGGCAACCGGGTCGCCGCGGCGGACGGTGGGTTGCCGGCGGCCGAGGACCGGTCCATCAACACCGCCGACCACCGCGTCACCTCGGACGGTCGGGTGCAGGTTCGGGCGGATCTGGATGCCGAGGTCGGCGCCAAATACGTCGCGATGGTCGAAGAACTGTCCGCACCGCGGCCCGAACCCGACGGCTCCCCCGACACTCGCTCGGCCGGGCGGCGGCGCGCGGATGCGCTGGAGGCGATGCTGGACATCGCCGCCCGCGGCGCAGAGGTGGCCTCGGCGCCCCGGACGCAGTTGTTGGTGACGGTGCCCGCCGATGCCCCGGACCTGGCCCAACTGGAGTTCATCGGGTCGATCAGCGCGATGACCCTGGACCGGCTGACCTGCGACACCGCGGTTACCACCGTAATCGTCGACGACGAACGGGTGCCGCTGGACATGGGACGGGACAAACGCCTGTTCCCACCCCATCTACGCAAAGCGCTCTACCTACGCGACGGGGGATGCATCAAATGCGGCGCCCCCGCGGGGCGCACCCACGCGCACCACATCCGGCACTGGACTCACGGCGGCGACACCAGCCTGGACAACGGCTGCCTGCTCTGCCCGGCCTGCCACGCCGACATCCACCACTTCGGCTGGGACGTCGTCATCGGCATCGACCGACACCCCTGGCTCATCCCACCCGCGGCCGTCGACCCACACCGCAGACCCATCCCCGCCTACAACCGCCGCACCATGCGCCTCAACCACGCCGCATAAGACACGGCCCGAAACCTTCTGTGCACCTTGATAACTCAACAGAGATAAACCCTATCGCGGGCCTGCTGCTTCGGCAGCGGGGTGGAAGCAGCAGGCCCGCACACCGGCCGACGCAGCGCATGGTCCGTTATGGGGTGTTGGGCCCGTCGCCGATCCGCGTCCGGGCACCGCGTCCGAGCCGCGCGCCCACCACGTCGAACCCGTCACCGGCGTTGAACACCGTCAGCTGCGGCGCGGCCGACGCGACCAGGCGGCACAGCACGTGGCCGGGCGGCACCTGGACGGCCGCGGTGACGTCGAATTCGGGCAGCAGCCGCGCAATGTCGTACCAGCGCACGGGATGTGCGACAGAGCCTGCGAGGTCCGCGACGACCGCGGCCGCGTCATTGACGATGCGGCGTGCACCCATGTTCGTCATGTAGGCCGCGGTCTGGGTTCGGTGCGGCACGTCGGCGAGATACTCGGCGAGGGCGGCGGCGGTGCCCGACTGTATCGGACCATGCGACGCGACCGGCACGTCCAACATGTCGACATCCCGTGCGCCTGCCTGTTGGGCAGCCTCCCGGGCGTGGGCCAGCGCAGCCGTCGTGCCGCCGAGGACGATCTGGTCAGCCGAGTTGATGTTGGCGATCCACAACTCGGCGGTGCCCGGAACCAGCGCCCGCACGGTCCGCAGCGGTAGTCCGGTCACGGCGGCCATCCCCCACTGTCCGCCCGCGCACGCCGCAGCCATCAGGTCACCGCGCCGACGGACCGCTTCGAGGGCCTCGGCGAATGTCAGGACACCGGCCGCCACCGCTGCGCCGAACGCCCCGGCGGAGTGTCCGGCCACCATCGACGGAGTGATGCCGTACTCGTCACCGAGGATCCGGGTGGCAGCCACGGCGGAGATCAACAGGGCGAGTTGGTCGTTGGTGGTGGACCCCAGCGCCTCAGCACTGTCGAGCGCGCTGATGTCGCCCAGCACATCAGTGGCCTCGCTGAGGGTCTGGCGAGTGGCGGCGGAGTCGGGCAGTGCGCCCAACATGCCCACTCTCTGCGAGCCCTGCCCCGGATACAGGAAGGCGGTGCTCATGCGCGATCCGCCTGCGCTCCTCGCTGAGCGTTCATCCCGCCAGCTCGGCAACGGTTGTCAGCACCGGTCCGTTGTCGGTGCGCACCAAAACCCTTTCGGCGCGGACAATTTCGCCCAGCGCGACCCCGCCTGCGGGTAGATCGAGCTGGCAGTCCACCCGGGCAGGCAGCTCGCTCAGGGCGGCGGCAAGCGCAACGAGCACGTCGCGCGGCGGCAGCCGTTCCGCGGTGACGATGAGGTCGAGATCGCTTTCGGCGGTCATCATCACGACCCCGCTGGCGAGGGTGAACCCGACGCTGCCGCAAGGGCCCCACCGCAGCCCGGTCGGCGCCATGATCGCCGCGGCCGCGCGCAGGGCCGCGGCGGCCGGCAGGTCTGGCAGCTGGTCCAACCGCTGCAGAAGCTCTGGCGGCGAGAGTATTTCGAGGATGTCGGCGGCATCGATCACCGTCGGGTGGCGTTGTGACCGCCAGTGACCCCGGATGCCGACCGGTACCAGACCAGGTGGGCAGGTGGCGCGACGCACCACGACCCACGGTGCCGCCGCCAGCGCCGGGCGCACCCAGTCGGGTCCGGTCACCTCCAGCGTCGGCGCGACCCGGATCAGGTCGTGCGGGCGAGGCACCGGGGGGCGGGGCACCTGGGAACCGGACCGGGGCACCTGCCGGCGAGCCGCCCTAGTCATGCCATTGCGCGCTCATCGCGTCACGAACCGCCCTGGACGCCTTGCGGTTTTCCAGCGCTCCGGGCGACTCCAACCGGTTCGACAGGTCCCGCGGACCGCGGCGGGCGGCCTCGACCGCGGCGAGCACGGCAGCGCGCACCGACGTGACGTCGGCGTCGCTCGGGTGGTCGGCATCGGACACGGCCAGCAGCCCGTCGCAGTAGCCGAGCTTGGCCCAGTCTCTGACGTCGTAGCTCATGGGCAGGATGGTCTTGCCGAGCCGGTCCAATTCGTCGACGGTGCGCAGCGTGATCCGCGCCGCCGCGTCCTTGTGCATGGCGTGGATTTCGACGCCAGGATCGTCCAGGGCGAGAATCTGCTGCGCCATCATGCCGTGAGTGATGAAACCGCCCGAAAGTGCCTGGCCGACAATGATTGCCACCACGGGGTGGCCGGCGTTGCGAGCCCGGTGATAGGCGGTGACGGCGGTGGCGATGGCCTGGTGCAGGCCGGCCATCTCCTCGTTGCGGCCGTACGCCTGACTGGGTAGGTCGACGACGGCGATGATGGCGCGCTTGGTGTCAGCGGCGGCGTCCGCGGTGATGATGCCGTCGACTGCGTATGCCAGCGCCCAGGCTTCGGTGAGCCCGACCTCGCCCTTGCGCGCCCGGTAGAACCGGTTGTCCGGGTCGGGTACCACCGCCAGGTACGTCGCGCCGGGGGTGTCAGCGCGGGCGACCGAGGGGATGACGGCCGTCGGCTCGGTGCCCGCGAGCGCGGTGAGCCAGGTGCGGCCGCGGCCGGCGCCGGAGCCGGTGCCAGTGCCAGTGCCAGTGCCGAGAGTGCCTGTCGGCGTGACGGTTTCACCGACCACCTCGTAACGGTCGCCCCAGATGCGGCGCAGATCGGCAGGCGTTGGTGCGTGCTGGGGATCGAGCATGGCCAGCCGCGCGCCGAGGACGTCGATGCGTTCGCTGCGGTGGGTGCCGGGCTCGGGGACGCCGGCCGCGATCGCGGCGGCCACCGCGGCCCGGATGTCGTCGCAGTCGTCGGCCACGACGGTGTCGGCGAGGCCGAGCGCGGCGCGCTGCTCGCCGCCGTCGATGCCCCAGATCAGGGCCCGGTCGGACGAGTCGAATTCGGCGATGCCGCCTTCCTGTTCGATCACGGCGGGGCCGTTGAGCCCGAGACGCGCCTGCTTGGTGACGATCAGTCGCGTGCACAGCGCGGCGGCGATGCTCACGCCACCGAAGCATCCGACCTGACCGGCAACGACCCCGACCACCGGGGCCAGCGGCCGCAAATCCAATAGCGCCGAACCGAGTTCGGCCACGGCGTTCAGTCCGAGGTTGGCTTCCTGCAGGCGCACGCCGCCGGTCTCGAGCAGCAGCACGGCCGCCGTCGGGGTACCTGCCCGGGTGGTCTCGGCCGCCAACCGGAGCGCCTGGGTGATCTTGGCGCCGGACACCTCACCGGCCCCGCCGCCCTGGAAGCCCTGCTCGACGGACGCCACCACCACGGCGTGTCCGTCGATGGCCCCGCGCGCGATGAGGACACCGTCGTCGGCCTGCGGCACGATGCCCTGCGGTTCCAGCCAGGGCGATTCGAGCCGGTCGAACGGCCCGCACAGCACTCGAATCGTGCCCGGATCGAGCAGTGCCTCGGCGCGGACCAGTGCGCTGCCCTCGATGAAGCTGCGGCGCTGCAGGATTCGCTGCCAGGACTCCTGCGGCTCGGCGGTCTGAGTGGCGGTCACTGGGCCGCCTCCTCGGCAGCCTGGCGCAGGCGCAGCGTGACCACAGCGGGCGTGGCGCCGAAATCGTTTAGCTCCCAACGACCCCCGAGCGGGGTGTGCGAGAAGAACCGCTCCAAGGTGGCCTGCCACACGGTGTCGAAACCATCGACGCTGGTGCGCACCCGCACGTCGGCGACATTGGCGTCCGACGACTCATCGAGCAGGATTTCCAGGTCCCCGGACGCGACGACGCCGACATGTGTCCTGCGCGGCGTGCGCGAGGCCGGGAACTGATACGTCAGGGTCTGCATGGCAGTCCTTCCGGTGGGTCGGGGAACATCGCGTCGAGAAAGAGCACGGCCGCCAGCAGATCCGCGCTGCCACCCATGGACAGATGCCGGCGCTCGGCCTCGGCGCAGAACCGGTCAAGGCCGGCGCGGCCCGCCGCGGTGAGGTGCCCGCCGCTGCGCAGAACCTGTGCCGCGCAACGTTGTACGAAGGCAAGGCCGTCGCGGCCACCACGGTGTAGCACGCAGGTGTCATCGAGGCTCGCCATGATCGCCATCAGGGCGTCCAGCGCCGCCGAGTCGGCGTTGCCGCCACGCACGCGGGTCGCACGCAAGGCGGGTAGGCCGTGGTACACGACATGGGGAAAACCTCCGCATGCCTCGGCGACCGCTCCCCCGGCGCCGTATCGCACGCGGGCCCGCTGCCCGTGCGACAGCGGCGCCGTCACCCCGGCCGGGTCCGGGATCGCCGCCAACTGCGCCGCGAAACCGGCTGCGGCATCGACACTTTCGGCCACGGCAACACCGGCAGCGAGCAAACCTAGCGCCCACAACGCACCCCGATGGGTGTTCACCCGGCCCGTCGCCGCCAGCATCCGCTGCTCGCCGTCACGCCCGATGATGCCGATCTCGGCGCGCAACACCGGCCCCAGCGCGAGAGACCGGGCCGCTTCGGCACAGTCGCGCAACGGTTTCCGTAACGCCTCGGCGGATGCGGCGAGCAGCGGCAGACTCATGTCAGGGTGGGTGGCGTTCCCCCGGCCGTCCACCAGGCCCGGTTTAGGCGTGAGATACGCCTCGGCGAGCAAGGCAGCGACCGCCGCATCGGCGATCTGATCGAGGCGGGGCGGCTGCTCCCGGGGCGGCAGCCGGAGCGGCTGCTCCCGGGGCGGCTGCTGCGCGAGCGACTGTTGCCGGAGGGCTGTCGGCATCTCGACTACCAATCCCGGAACTGCGCCGGCGGGTCGTACAGACCACCCGACCAGGCCACCAGGTCCTCGATGCTGCGGGCGGCAAGCAGTGACCGATCCGCCAGTCGCACATCGACTTTCAGGTCCTCCGGGAAGGCCAGCAGCCCGTCGGCGCGCAGTTGCTCGGTCTGCCGCGCATCGGCTTTCAGCCCCACGGGCGTCACGCCCGCGATGGCGGCCAGCGCGGCCCGCCGGTCCGCCAGCGAATGCGCCTTGTAGAGGTAGGCCACGCCTTCCTCGGTGACCACGTGGGAGACGTCGTCGCCGTAGATCATCACCGGGGCGATCGGCAGCCCGGCCTGCTTGCCGACCTCGACCGCGTCGAGCGATTCGACGAATGTCGGCGTGCCCGCGTGCTGCCAGGTCTGCGCCATCTGCACCACGATCTTGCGACCGCGCATGATGTCGCCCTCCCCGTGGGCCAGGCTCAGCCACGGCGGCGAGCAGTGCCGGCGGCCGCCCGGGTCGTGCCCGAAGTTCGGGGCACCACCGAATCCGGCGAGCCGTCCTTCCGTCACGGTCGACGAGTTGCCGTTGCCGTCGATCTGCAGCGTCGACCCGATGAACATGTCGATGCCGTACAGGCCACCGATCTGGGACAGGAAGCGGTTGGACCGCAACGTCCCGTCGCGGCCGGTGAAGTAGATGTCGGAGCGCGCGGTGACGTACCGCTCCATGCCGAGCTCGCCGCCGGGACTGTGAATCGACTCCACCCAGCCGGACTCGATCGCGGGGATGAGCTTGGGATGCGGATTCAGAATCCAGTTCCTGGCGATCTTGCCCTTGAGCCCCAGCCGCTCACCGTACGTCGGCAGGATCAATTCGATTGCCGCCGTGTCGAATCCGACGCCGTGGTTGAGTGAGGTGACCTGGTGGCGCTCGTAGATCCCGCGGATGGCGTTCATGGCCTTGAGGATTTCCACCGGCCCGAGATGCCGCGGATCGCGGGTGAACAATGGCTTGATGTCGAACGGCCGGTCTGCCTGCACCACCAGGTCCACCCAGTCGCCCGGAATGTCGACGCGGGGTAGCTCACCGACATCGACGATCGTGTCGGCCTGGACGATCACCAGCCCGTCGCTGAACGCGGCCGCCTCGGCGATGGTCGGGGTGTCCTCGGTGTTCGGTCCGGTGAACAGGTTGCCGTCCCGGTCGGCGGCTTTGGCGCACAGCAGCGCGACATTGGGAATCAGATCGAGCACCATGCGCGCATACAGCTCGACGTAGGTGTGGATGGCGCCGATCTGCACCGTCCCGTCGTCGACCATCTGCGCGATGCGCACACTCTGCGGGCCGGCGTACGCCAGATCGAGCTTGGTCGCGATGCCCTGCTCGAACAGGTCGAGGTGCTCGGACCGCGACACCGACGAGATCAGCATGTGCAGGCCATTGAGCTTGCCAGGGTCGCACTGAGCCAGGGTGCGGGACAGGAAGTCGGCCTGCTTCTGGTTGTCGCCTTCCAATGCGACCTTGTCCCCGGGCCGCAGCGCGGCTTCGAAAACGTCGCGCAGCCGGCTCGGATCGATCACCTTGCCGTCGACGTGATCGCGCACCGCCGCCAGCCGGTCCTCCTTCGCCGTGCGGCGCCGGGCCCAGCCCACGGCGCTCACCCGACTACCATCCGCGTTTGCTGAAACATCGAGTCCCCCGGCTTTCTCGGTGGTGAGCGCGTCCAGTTATACCGCCAAAAGGCCGGGGCCGTGGCCAGATCGCGAAGAGTTCACCCGGTCAAAGCACAGCGTCGGCGACCGGTGGCAGATAACTGATCGCATCTCCGCCATCGCGTTTCGCAACGAACATGGCCTCGTCGGCGCGGCCGACCAACATCGCCAGCAGGTCGCAACGATCGCCGCGCGCATCGGTGAACATCTCCACGGGAACACCTGTGATGCCGATGCTCGCCGTGACCGGGACCCGGTCGTCCTGCCCCGACAACGTGACCCTGATCCGGTCAGCCACGGCCACCCAATCCTGCGGACCGACGATGTCGACAACGACGAACTCCTCGCCGCCGACCCGCGCCACCAGGGCGCCGCCGTGTACGACGGACTCCAACCGCCGCGCGCATCGCACCAGCACCTCGTCACCGACAGCATGTCCGAAGCGATCGTTGACGTCTTTGAACCGGTCCAGATCGATGACGATGACCACGACATCCGCGTCCCGCCTGCGGTGGCCGCGCAACAGGTCGTCGATGTGCAGATTGAGGCCGCGCCGGTTGAGCAGCCCGGTCAAGGGATCATTCGCCGCTTCGTTGGCTTCGTTGCGCAGTGCCCAGATACCAAAGTGCGCGGCAATCGGCGCTACCGCCAGCGCCCCACCGGACAACAGCTTCGCCAACGCGAGCACGGGATCGCCGCCGCTGGCGACGGCGATCTCGAGAGACATCGCCGCGATTGATGCCACCGCCCAGGTGGTGTGCACCGCAAGGATTTTCGGTCCGTCGAAAAAGATGATGTAGAACGAGACCAGGATCAGGGCGCTCAGACCGAACATGCCGGACAGCACCCTCTGATTGAGCAGGGCAACCACGGTGACGCCGATGTCGACGTTGATGATGAACGCGAGCGACAAGCGGTACGACGGCCACGGTCGCAGCCACCACGTCCAGGCCCAGGCGAACATGGTGACGAGGAAAACGGTCGACACGACTCGGACCGTGGCACCAGCGGGTTGGACTGCGGAGAACTGGCCGATCAAGATGATCAGACCCACCATGCCCGCGCCGAGCCCGACGAGTAGCTGGATCAGCCCGGTCAGTGACCGCTTGGCGAAGTACTCGACCTGCGCCTGGTAGTCGGTCGGAGTGCGCCACCATTCGCGGACCATCCGGGCGGTCGCATGACGCGCGTCAGCATCCAGCAACAACCTACGGCCCTCACAGCGAATAGCGTCGACCCCGAACCACCAGCGACTGCCTACAGCAAATGTCCAGCAACGTGTACACATGCGGTTGACCAGCAATTTCCCATGCTAAAGCACGGGTGTGGATCGCGCCAGCGAACCGGCGGGATCGAGCTGTCCAGGGCAGCCGCGCTGACCTGAACACCTATTCGACGGTGACCGATTTCGCCAGGTTACGGGGCTTGTCCACGTCATACCCGCGCTCGCGGGCGACCGACGCGGCGAACACCTGCAGCGGGATGGTGGACAGCAACGGCTGGTACAGCGTCGAGGTCGACGGCAACTCGAAGATGTAGTCCGCGTACGGCCGCACCGTCTCGTCGCCTTCCTCGGCGATGACGATGGTGACCGCGCCGCGGGCCTGAATCTCGCGGATGTTGCTCAGCAGCTTGGCGTGCAGCATCGACGAACCCTTGGGCGACGGCATCACCACGATCACCGGCAGATCGTCGTCGATCAGCGCGATGGGTCCGTGCTTGAGCTCACCGGCCGCGAAGCCCTCGGCGTGCATGTACGCCAGTTCCTTGAGCTTGAGCGCACCCTCGAGCGCCACCGGGTAGCCGACGTGCCGACCCAGGAACAGCACCGTCGGCGACTGCGCGAACTGCCGGCCCAGATCGGCGATCGGGTCCAGCCGCTCGAGCACCTGCTCGACCAACGCCGGCATGGCCTCCAGCTCGCGGTATTCGCGGGCAACTTCATCGGGGTACTTGGTGCCCCGGGCCTGCGCCAGCGCCAGGCCGACCAGGTAGTTCGCGGCCACCTGGGCCAGGAACGTCTTGGTGGCAGCGACGCCGATCTCCGGCCCGGCCCGGGTGTAGAGGACGGCGTCGGCCTCGCGCGGAATCTGCGAGCCGTTGGTGTTGCAGATGGCCAGCACCTTGGCCTTCTGGCCCTTGGCGTGCCGGACGGCCTCCAGGGTGTCGGCCGTCTCGCCGGACTGCGAGATGGCGATCACCAGCGTGCTGCGGTCCAGCACCGGGTCGCGGTAGCGGAACTCGCTGGCGAGCTCGACCTCGACCGGCAGCCGGGTCCAGTGCTCGATGGCGTACTTGGCCAACAGGCCCGAGTGGTAGGCGGTGCCGCAGGCGACGATGAAGACCTTGTCGACGTCGCGCAGCTCCTGGTCGGAGAGCCGCTGCTCGTCGAGCACGATCTTGCCGTCGACGAAGTGGCCCAGCAGCGTGTCGGAGACGGCCGAAGGCTGCTCGGCGATCTCCTTGTACATGAAGTAGTCGTAGCCACCCTTCTCGGCGGCCGACAGGTCCCAATCGATGTGGAACGGACGGGCCCGGTCGGACGCGTCGTTGCCGTCGAAATCCAGGACCTGGTAGCCGTCGGCGGTGATCACCACGGCCTGGTCCTGCCCGAGCTCGACGGCCTCACGGGTGTACTCGATGAAGGCCGCGACATCGGAGCCGATGAACATCTCGCCGTCGCCGACGCCCACCACCAGCGGAGTGGACCGGCGGGCCGCGACGATGGTGCCCGGCTCGTCGGCGTTGGTGAACACCAGCGTGAAGTGGCCCTCGAGCCGGCGCAGCACCGCGAGCACCGATGCGACGAAGTCTCCGGCCGTCGGCCCGTGCCGGTAGGCCTGCGCCACCAGGTGGACGGCCACCTCGGAGTCGGTGTCGCTCTGGAACTCGACGCCGGCGGCTTCCAGCTCGGCACGGAGACCGGCGAAGTTCTCGATGATGCCGTTGTGGACCACTGCGAGCTTGCCGCTGGCATCACTGTGCGGATGCGCGTTGCGGTCGGTCGGACGGCCGTGGGTGGCCCAGCGGGTATGGCCGACACCCGTGGTGCCCTCGAGCTCGGCGGCGTCGGTCTGCGCCAGCGCCTCTTCCAGATTGGCCAGTCGGCCGGCGCGCCGCCGGATGGTCAGACCCCCATGGCCATCGGCCAGCGCGACACCAGAAGAGTCGTAGCCGCGGTATTCCATCCGTCGCAGCGCGTCGACCACGATGTCGCGGGCCGGCCGTTGCCCGACATAGCCGACGATTCCACACATGGTTATCCAGGGTAGTGCAGCCGTCGGGGCCACGGACTGCGCAACCATTGCGCGCATTGCGCAACTACTGCGCTAACGTCATCGGGTGGCCAAGACGAAGCAGCTCTTCGGTGCCCTCTCCCGCCGCGGACCGCACCGCGTTCTGCGTGGTGACCTGGGTTTTGCCGGCCTGCCGGGCACTGTCTACACCCCGGAGTCCGGGCTGAATCTGCCCGGCGTGGCGTTCGGCCACGACTGGTTGCAGGGTGTCGCACGTTACAACGGCACGCTCGAGCATCTGGCGTCCTGGGGCATCGTCGCCGCCGCACCGAACACCGAGACCGGTATCGCGCCGTCGGTACTGAACCTGTCCTTCGACCTGGGCACCACCCTCGACATCATCACCGGGGTCCGGCTGGGCCCCGGAAAGATCAGCGTGCACCCGACCAAGCTGGGGCTCGTCGGGCACGGCTTCGGCGCTTCTGCCGCGGTCTTCACCGCCGCCGGACTCGGCTCGGCCAACCCACTGAAGGCCGTCGCCGCGGTGTTCCCGACCGCCAGTAAGCCCGACGCCGATCAGCCGGCCGCCGGCCTGCGCGTCCCCGGCCTGATCCTGAACGCACCGGGTGCGGAGCTGACCATCCAGTCCAACGCCACCGAGCTGGCCGCCGCGTGGCGGACGGCGACGGTGCGCACCGTCGCCAAGGCAGAACCGCATGGGCTGGCCGAGGGCTTCCGGTTGACCAAGCTGCTCGGCATGCCGGGGCAGCATCGCCGCACCCAGAAGACCGTGCGCGCGCTGTTGACCGGCTACCTGCTGTTCCAGCTGACGGGCGACAAGACGTACAAGGATTTCGCCGACGCCGACGTGGTGCTGCCGAAGACCGTCGCGGCCGATCCCGCCGCCGAGATCCCGCCGCTGGAAGACAAGGTCGTCGCCCTGCTGAAGGGCTAATCTGCCTACGTGCTCTTGACCTGGCCCTTAGCCGGTCGCGCGGAGGAGATGAGCGTCATCCGAGCCGCGCTGTCGGCGCCTGAGGTCTCCGGGATTCTCCTGTGCGGGGCAGCAGGTGTGGGCAAGAGCCGCATCGCCCGCCAAGCGTTGGCGACGGCCGAAACCCACGGGCACGAATCCCGTTGGGTCGTGGGCACCTCGGCCGCCCAGACCATCCCGCTGGGCGCCTTCACCGCGTGGGCCACGCCCGGCGTGACCGACACCATCCAGTTGGTGCGCGGGGTGATCGACGCACTCACCACGTCGTCGGCGCGGCCCGTGCTGCTGGGTGTCGACGACGTGCAACTGCTCGACGAACTGTCGATCTTCGTCGTGCATCAGGTGGTCCAGCGCGGCGCGGCGAAAGTCCTTCTCACCGTCCGCGACGAGCCGAGTTCGGCCGCGCTGCAAGAGATGCTGAAAGCCGGCCAGTTCGCCCGCCTCGACATCCAGCCGCTGACGCTGGACAAGACGACCGCCCTGCTGTCCATGACGCTCGGCGGGTTGATCGATTCCCATGCCGCCCGCCGGCTGTGGACCTTGACCCAGGGCAACGCCCTCTATCTGCGCAACATCGTCGAGCGGGAGATCGCCGATGGCCGGTTGGTCCGGCAGCACGGGCTCTGGCAGTGGAACGGCGATCCGGTCATGCCACCGAGCCTCATCGAGCTGATCGAGTCCCGCATCGGTGCCCTGCCGCCGGCGATCGGCGATGTGGTCGACACCCTGGCGGTCGGCGAGCCGATCAGACTGGCTGCGCTGCAGCGGATTACCAGCGCGGCGGCAGTCGAAGACGCGGAAACCCGCGGCCTGGTCACCCTCGAACCCGCGGCAGGCGGTATGGAGGTGCGGGTGGCCCACCCGCTCTACGGCGAGGTGCGGCGACGGCGCGCCCCAACGACCCGGCTGCGGCGACTGCGCGGGCTGGTCGCCACCGAGCTGGCCACGGCCGACGACCGCGACGACATCCGGGTCGTGGTCCGGCGGGCGACGCTGAGCCTGGACTCCGACCTGCCGCCCGACTGCGAGCTGCTGGTGCGGGCAGCGCACGGCGCGGTGTGGCTGGCAGACCTGCACCTCGCCGAGCGACTGGCAGCCGCCGCCGGACAGGCCGGGGCGGGGCCACAGCCGAATTTCATTCGGGCACACGCCTTGTCGTGGCTGGGCCGCGGCGACGACGCCGACGAAGTCCTCAGCGCCATCGATACCGAGACCCTGACCGATGCCGAACGGGGCCGCCTCGCCTTCCTGCGGGCCAGCAACCTGCTGTGGGCGCTGGGCTCCCCTACCCGGGCCCTTCAGGTCATCGAGGACGCGTCCGGATCCGACGCACCGGAGGCCCGCAGCTATCTCGACGCCTTCCGCACGGTGCACGCATTCGCGACCGACGATCCGGCCGCGGCAGAGCGATACGCCGAACACCTTGCCCTCGAACAACTTCCACCGGTGGTCGGCACCGAGATGGCGTGGGTGCAGACCACCGTATCGGCGGACGCCGGGCGTACCACCGCAGCCGTCACCGCCGCCGAAACGGGCTACTCCGTCGCCGACCGCGCGTTCGACGCACCGCACATGCGGTTCAACATCGCCGATTCGCATGTCACCGCACTGGTGCTCGCCGGCCACCTCCACGACGCCCTCGCCGTCGCCGAACGCGTGCGCGACCAGGCCGCCAACCTGCCGGGTACCGCACAACTGCTCGGTACCGCGGTGGCCGGTCGCGCCGCGCTGGCCGCGGGCCACCTCCCGACTGCCGGCCTGTTGCTGGAACAGTCGACCGCGGGACTGGCCAGCGCCGGCTACGGCACCGGCTGGGGCTACCGGTACCAGATCAGCTACGCGACAGCGCTCGCCATGCGCGGCACCACCACCGAGGCGGCCGCCATCCTGGCCGACCTCGAGAAGGTGCCCCGCACCTTCCGCCCGCTGGACTACGAACGCAGCATCGCGCAGGCCTGGGTGGCCGCCGGTCAGGGCGCCGTCAGCACGGCCGTCACGCTGCTGCGCGCCGCGGCCGAAAGAGCCGGCGCCAAAGGACAATTCGCCGCCGAGGTGGCCTGCCTGCAGACCGCGGCCCAGTTCGGGGACCGGTCGGGCAGGGCTCGACTGAACGCGCTCGAACCACGTGTCGAGGGACCGCGCGTCGGCCTGGCGGCTCGCCTCGCCACGGCTCTGCACACCGCCCACGGCGATGAGTTAGCTGCGCTGTCAACGGAATTCGAGCGATTGGGCGATCTGGTCGCCGCGGTCGACTGTGCCGCGCACGCCGCCAACGTCTACCGCGGTCAGGACCGGCGCGGCTCGGCCCTGACCTGCTCAGCACGCGCCGCCGCGCTCGCCGAGCAGTGCGGCGGCGTCGTCAGCCCCGCGCTGCGCCTGTCGACCGAAGACGTGCCACTGACCAACCGCGAGCGCGAGATTGCGATGTTGATCGCCGAGGGGCTGACCAACCAGGCGATCGCCGAGCGGTTGACGCTGTCGGTGCGCACGGTGGAGAGCCATATCCATCGAGCCATGGCCAAGACCGGGACGGCCGACCGCTTCGAGCTCGCCGGCCTCATCCCCGCCGAACCGCTTCCTGACGACGGCGGAATCACGGGGCTGCGACGCGCAAGTCGCACGGTCGAGCAGGGTCTGTACGAGGAATGCCGAGCCGCCGGCGTATCTCGGCCCCGCCACCCCTCACTCACCGACCTGAGGAAGCTCGTCAGCCGCGATCTGACAGGGCGTCTTTGTCGACGGATTCTCCTGTTGGACAACAGATTCTGTTGGCACGGTGGGCGGCGGCGGCACGGGTTCGGGTGCGGGCGGCACGGGTGCCACGGGAGCCGGCTCCACAACCGCCGGCTCATCGGGTTCGGGAGCCGCGTCCTCGGCGCTCGCGGGCTCGTCGTCGCGTTCGTCTTTCTCGTCTTCTTCGTCTTCCGCGTCGGCCTCGTCATCGGGCTCTTCGGAATCGTCGGGATCCTCGGGGTCGGCGGATTCGTCCATCTCATCCCGCCCGAGGTCATCGCCGAGCCCGCCGAGCCCGCCGAGCTCCGACGCGTCCGGCACCAGACCGGCCACCGAACCCAGCGCTCCCCCAAGCGCATCGGCCAGCTGCTGCCCGAAACCGCTGACGCTGGAACCCAATCCGAAGTCAGCGGGCAGACCGGCGGTCGGCGGAGTCGCCGCTGATGCTCCGAGCCCCGGTGCCGGTGCGGGCGCGGCCATCGGTGCGGGCGCGGCCATGGGTTCGGCCAGCACCGCCCCCATCGCCGGCGCCTGCGGCACCCAACTCGCCGCGGTGCCCAGCGCCGCTTGTGGTGCCGCCGCCTGAAACGCCGGTATGGGCGACGACACGGATGGCAGTGGGGCCGCCCGTTCGGGCGCCGGCACGACGGGCACCGCAAACGACACCGCCGCCGGGGTGAGCGCGGCGATCGCCGAATCATAGGCTGCCGCAACGGCATCGGAGGCGCGCAGCAGTGCGGGCAGCAGCTCCCCGTCGACCACCCGGAGCACGAAGGGTTTCACCTGCTGATCGACGATCTCACTGGCAGCCGCGGCATCACCGACCCCGGCCAAGACCGCGCGGGAGGCCGCACTCCACGCGTCGCGATGCCCGGCGGCCTGCGCGTCGGCCCGCACCACGGCATCGACCTTGGCGTCGACGGCGCGCCACAATTCGTCCCGCAGTATCGTCAGCGCCTGCGCGCCGCGCTGCAGGTGCGCGACCACGTCCTCGGCCGCGACTGTCATGGCGCGCAGAAATCCGGCGGCCGCGTCGCCGCCCGTACCCGACCACTGGGCCGTCAGCTCCCGATACCCGTTGCCCTGCAACCGTAATGCGTCCTGCGCGGCCAGCGCGGCAGCGTCAAGGGCACGGGCATCGGCGGCCAGCGCGGCGAGGTCCAGACCGCTCTCGGCGCGATACAGCTCCGCCGGCGAAACCTCAGACGGCAGGCCCAGAACCCGGCTCGCCTGCAGGTAATCTTCCAGCGCCGCCAACGCCGGCTCACCCTCAGCAAGTCGCCCGGCGACATCGAACGCCATCATCACGCCAACCGGCCCGCGAGGTCGGCGTCGACATCCAGGTATCGGCCTGACGAAACCCGGAGTGCTACCGCGGCTTCCGCCGATGCGGAGGCCCAGGCGCGAACCTGCTCAGCCGACTGGTCCAGCGCGGCGCGCAAGGCGGCGGCCCGCGCAACGTGATCGCGTCCCCCGCAGAACCCGTCGAAGTACCACCGCAGCAGCGGCGCCACCCCGGTACCGAGGGCATCGGCGACCGATTCACAGCGCTGCGCGACGTCCCGCACAGCCGAAGGGTCCATCCGAGCGACGTCACTTTCTCCCATGCCTTGCTATGACGCATGGCACGGCCGTTCGGTTCCACCCGATGGAAAAGAATCTGCGCCGACTGGCCGAAAGGTGCCTCACCGACGGCTGGCGGCGCTAGCCTTTCTACGATGAAACCGCTGGTCTTCCTGGATACGGAGACCACCGGCCTGCACGCCGACCGGCAACCCTGGGAAATTGCCATGCTCCGGCGCGACGACGCCGGTGAGTCCCGGACGGTGTTGTACATCGACCTGGCCGACCTCGATCTCGACGCGGCAGAGCCCGCAGGCCTGCGTATCAGTCGCTTCGCGAGTCGCCATCCGCAGGTCGTCTACGGACCCATTCATCTGCCGCTCGTGCACCGTGAACGCGAAGCCGCGGAGATCGTCCGTGACTGGACCATGGACGCCACCATCGTCGGCGTGGTGCCCAGCTTCGACACCCACTGTCTGCGTCAGATGCTGGCGCGGCATCAGCTGATGCCGGGGTGGAGTCCCACACTCATCGACGTCATCTCCCTGGCCGCCCGGTACGTCCTCGACTACGGCCGCACCCCGGAACGGGACTCGACACAGCTGTCGCGACAGTGCGGTGTCCGGCCTCCGGGCGCCAGTTGCCGCCACACCGCACTGGGCGATGCGCGCTGGGCGATGCGCTGGTACGACCAGCTGTCCGACCGCCTGGTGTCCCGGCTCGCCCAATAGGTCAGGCGAACTCAGCGCAGCCCGGGGTGTGTTCCTGATTGCCGCGCCCGCCGCTGGACCGCGGCGATCTCGCGCAATCCGTCACCGAGCAGGCTCCGGTTGAGGGGGGAAAGGTCACCGACGGTGACCACGTCGTTGGGAGTGCGCCCGGCTTCGATCAGCTCGACCTGATGCGTCAACCGTATCCGTTGCAGCATGACGAAAACCTCTGTGAGAGTGCGGGAATCCCGTTCCGTCAGCGCACCCGTGCCGGCCGCCGCCGCGAGCCGGGCCGGGGTCGAGGCCGAGGTCATATCGGCCGTGAGACCACCCCACCGGGCCAGGTTGACGATCGGTGTCACAGCATGCGTCTTCAGATCGAAGGTGCCGCCACGCCGCGACAGCACGTCACGCAGCGACCATGTGCGCACCTTGCCCGACAGGGCATCGAGCAGTTGCAGGCGCAGCGCGTTCGGGTGTTCGTCACGCATCCGGTGGAACACCGTGGGCACGGTGTGCAACGCCCGGTTCCCCCACACCACGCGGCCGTCGATCAGCAGTGAGGACAGGATCAAACCCTTGCCGCGCAGTGGATCATCGAGCCAGCCTTCGGCCGCCTGCGCCCAGTCGGAGGCCGACCGGGCGAATGCCTTGTGCGACGCGACCGCGCCGTTACTGTCGGCCGGCAGCCCGCAACCGTCAAGGATGGCGTGCGCGCGGCCGGCGATGGAACGCAACTGCGCGCACTCGGAGTCGCAGTTGTCGGCCCAACTGAGCGCGCTGTCGACATCGGAGGACGGCATGGCCTCCCGGCGGGCGATGCTGCCCAGCGTCAGCCAGGCGAACTGATCCTGCGTCGGGCCCGGGCCCGCTTCGGCCAACGCGAGCTCCAACGCCTTGCGTACCAACGCATCCAGCACGATCGACGCGATGCTGCTCGCGGCCGACGCCTTCGTCCCGGTGCGAAACAGGCCGACCGCGATCTGCGTCACCTCGCGGCCATGCCGCTGCAGCGCAGCCGCATCGGGCGCCTGCGCGATCGCCCGGCGCAGCACGAAGCTCTGGCGGGCCGAGGCGGCCAGCAGGTCGACGTCCTCCAGGACGCCCAGAACCTCACCACGTGGCGACATCACCGGCATGTGGCGCATACCGCGCTCCAGCATCTCGAGCAGCACCGTGTCAGCCGTGCGGTCGGCGGTCACCGTCTGCGCGGGCGCACTCATCACCTCGGTGATCGGCACATCGACCGGGAGCCCCGCGGCGACGACCCGGGACCGCAGATCACGATCGGTGAAGATCCCGACGCCGCCGTCACGAAGCCGGATCAGCGCATACGACACCCGCTGTTCGCTCATCTGCACGACGGCGTCCCGAACCGAGATCCCGGGCTCGACGATCAGCACGCTGCCGTGCACCAGATCGCCGACCGGTCGCGCATCGCCGGCCGTCACCAGCGTCGACTGTGACGACGGCGTCGCGGACAGCGCGAGGAAACGCAGCCCCGCCGGCTTGGCGAACTGCGCCCGCACGAGCTCACCGGGCAGGCGGATGACGATGGTGGGTTCCGTTGTGCGAGCCAGGAATTCGATACCACCGCCCGTCAGCATCGGAACGTAGCCGAAGATTCCGCCGGTCTCGATGGTGTCGAACACCTGCCCGTCGCCCGCCTCCTGCAGGTTGACCAGACCGGTCAGGACCATCCAGATGTCATCGGGGACATGGCGGGAGAAGTCCGCGATCACGGTCCCGGCACCGTACTGCTCCAGCGATGACGCGGCGACGAGATCGTTCAGTTCGGTGTCACTGGCCGTCTGAAACGGGGGACGCGAACCGAGGAAGTTCACCAGCTCCGGAGTGGTCACCCCGTCATCGTGCCCCAACTCAACCGTTACGAATGAGGTCGGCACATTTCTCGGCCATGGTCATCACCGTGATATTGGGATTGACCACCGGCAGCTTCGGCATCGCCGAGGCATCCACCACCCGCAGGTTGCGTACGCCCTTGACGCGCAGCTGCGGGTCGAGCACAGCCAGCGGGTCGTCCACCGCACCCATCCGCGCCGTACCGGCCGGGTGGTACACGGTGTTGTGGGTCTTGTAGATGTACGCGAGCAATTCCTCGTCGGTCTGCACGTCCGGACCGGGCGCGAGTTCACGTCCGATCCACTCCTGCAGCGGTTCCTGCTCGGCGATCTTGCGGGCCAGCTTGATGCCGGCCAGCATCACCTTTTCGTCGTGCTCCTCCGGGTCGGTGAAGTAGCGCGGGTCCACCTTCGCCCGATCCCGGAAGTCGCGCGAGGCCAACCGCACCGTGCCGCGCGAACGTCCTTGCGTCACATTGGGAGTCAGGCAGAACCCGTTGTCGGTGGTGGGGTACCCGTGCCGCAGCGTGTTCATGTCGAACGGGACGCTGCCGTAATGCATCATCAGGTCGGAGTGGTCGGGGTCTTCCCCGGCGACCTCGGTGGTGGCGAACAGCCCGATCTCCCACCACTGCGTGGACTCGGTGACCATCGGCTTGGCCGCCTCCCAGAACACCAGGCCCTCGACGTGGTCATCAAGGTTCTCGCCGACACCGGGTACCGAGCTCGCGACCGTTTCCCGACTTCCCGAATCCGCCCCACTCCGCTGCCGCGGTGTAGTACCCGAAGTCGTTCAACCACACCGTGCCGTGCCGCAATGCGCGCACCACACGTTCGCCCCGCGCCGGATCAGAGGTTCGCACCCCTGCCGCGAGACCGTACTGCGTGTCGTTGCCGAGCATGATGGCCTCGGCCTCGTCTGTGAACCGCTCCACCGTCATGATCGGTCCGAAGGTCTCCTCCGTGACGATCCGCATCGAGCGGTCGCAACGGTCGAAGATCGTGGGAAGGAAGAAGTAGCCGTCCGCCAGCGCCGGATCGCTGGGCCGGGTGCCACCGGTGATGAGCTTTGCACCCTCGGAAATGCCCAGGGCCACAAAGGCTTCCATCTTGTCCAGCTGTTGTTTGGACACCAGCGGGCCGGTCTCGCTACGCGGGTCGGTACCGTCGCCCATCCGGATTTTCTCCGCACGCTCAGCGAGCTGGGCGACGAAGTCGTCGGCGATGGACTCCTCGATGATCACCCGGGTGCCCGACGAACACACCTGACCCGAGTGCAGGAACACGCCGGTGAGCACCTGGTCCACCGAGCTTTCCCAATCGGCATCGGCAAAGACGATGTGCGGGTTCTTCCCACCGAGTTCCAGGGCCACCTTGCTCACATGCGCGGCGGCACTCCTGGCGATGTTCTGCCCCGTGCTCAGGCCGCCGGTGAACGAGATGAGGTCGACGTCGGCGTTGTCGGTGAGGGCCGCACCGACAGCGGCTCCGCTGCCCTGGATGAGGTTGAGCACGCCCGGGGGCACCCCCGCTTCCTGCGCCAGCCGCACGAAGGCGATGGTCGAAAGCGGTGTCACTTCACTGGGTTTGGCCACCATGGTGCAGCCGGCGGCCAGCGCCGGCGCGATCTTCCACGAGATCTGCAACAGCGGATAGTTCCACGGGGCGATCAGCACACACACCCCGATGGGCTCGTGCACCACCCGGCTGATGACGGTCGGGTTGCCCACGTCGACCAGTCGATCGGACTGCGTCGCCACCAAGCGTGCGTAGTAGCGGAATACCGAGATCACGTCATCGATGTCGATCCGGCTCTCCGCCAAGGTTTTTCCGGTGTCAGCGGTCTCCACCGCCGCCAGCGACTCCTTGTCCCGGGCCAGCAGATCGGCGATGCGGTCGAGCAGCGCAGCCCGCTCGGCGACCGGCGTGGCCGGCCAGTCACCGGCGTCGAATGCCGCACGGGCGGCGGCCACGGCCGCCAGCGCATCGTCGTGCGTGGCCTCGTCGACGGTCGCGAAGACCCTGCCGGTGGCGGGATTGATGATCTCCCGGAAACCGCCGTCAGCGGCATGCCGCCACTGCGATCCGATGAGCAGATCCGGTACACCGTCCACGTTGCCTCCTCGACTACCGGTGCTCGCCTGGGCGACAGGACACCCGGCGGCGACCATACTCGTAACCCGCTGTGCCCATGGCATTTTCGGCCGCAGCCGTCCTGCGATTCACTCTTGGCATCGCCGCTCGCTTCCGCATTCGCGCCGGAGGCAGTTTGGCCTCGGCGACGGGACCCGGACCACGACCGAGGCGCCGCGCCTCAGCGCTGTCGCCAACTAATATATCACCAGTTGATCAGCGTCGCGCGGGATTGAGATCGATTATCTGACCAATTTTTCGGGGTCTGTCGCCGTGCACATGGGTGACCTCATCTGGTCTTCCTCGACGTCGCGCCCGGCTGGCCGCGTTTGACAAGTTCGGCACCCGAATTCATGTGCGCGACGCGTCCCATGCGGCGCTGCACATCGGCGATCTCTTTGACGGTCTGCTCGATGGTGCTGCGGTCGATGGGTGAGAGCTCGTTGAGGTCGATGATGTCGTCGGGACGCTGACCCGCGTCGATCTGACGCAACTGGTGTTCCAGCCGGAGCAGTTGGAGTGCGTCGAACGCTTCGATCAGCCTGCTCGCGGAACGGTCCGTCAGCACCTCCGACCCCGCGGCGACGCGGAGCCGGTCAACAGTGTGCAGCTCCGGGGAACCGGCGCTGAGCGATGCCCACCTGGCGATGTTGACGATCGGCAGCAATCCGCGGCCTTTGATGTCGAACTTCTCGTCGCGCCCGATGATCCGGTCCCGCACCGAGAGCAGGCGCGCGCGGCGGGAGAGCGAATCCTGAAGCAGCAGTTCGACTGTCGCCGGATGCCGATTGAAGTCACGGAAGACGCGCGCGGGCTCCGGCAGCGCCGGGTCCCCGAAGATCGGCCGGGCGTCGACCAGAAGCGAGGCCATGATGGTGCCTTGGTTCTGCTGGGGATTGGCGAGCCAGCCCTGCGCTGCCTCCCGCCATTGCGAATCGGTACGCGAGAACCCCGGGTGCGACGGGAACGCATGGTGATCGTCGACGCCGATGCCACAGAGCTGGAGCACGTCCCCCACGACGCTGAATGCTTCGCGATAGCGCGGGATCTGGTCCTCGTACGAATCCTCGAAAGTCACCGCGGCATCGACATCGGATGAGGGAACCGCTTCCCGCCGGCCGGTGCTGCCGAGCGAAAGCCAGGTGAAGGCATCGATCGACAGATCGTTGAACTCCTCATGGTCGAAGACCAAGAAGATGGCGCGCCGGGTGATCGAGGCGATCAGCGCCGAATACACGGCGATCACGCGATCCGCCGTCAAGCCGCGCGCCAGGATGTCCGCAAGCATCGCCGGAACCCGACGCGCATAGGTGACCAGACCATCGATGCTGCGGGCCTGCCGGATCTGTGCGTTCAAGCTGACACCGGCAGTGGTGGGCGCGAGCATGAAGTCACGCTCGCCCACTGCGCCTTTCAGGCGGCCGTCATCACCGGTGACGAGCAGGAACGAGACACCGTAATCAAGCAGCATGATCAGGGCGTCAGCCGACGACATGCTCGCCGACGCGGTGATCGCGGGATAGTCCATCACGGCGTCGGCGGGCGATTCCCGTGGTAGGCCCTCACCAATTATCTTGCGGCGCAATGCTTCATCCGTCACCAAGCCGAACTGGCCGGTACCCGTCTCGACGGCGGCATACGGCAGGCCCAGCTCGGTCATGCGCGCTGCGAGCGCCGTCACCGACTCGTCGGCCGGCACGACGAGCGGGTCGCGGTAGACCAGGTCGGACAGCAGCGTGTATCGGGGCGCGGTGGCAGTGAGCCCGCGCACGTGCGCGATCTGGTCAGCCAGGAAACGCGCGCCGCCGCGGGACGCAAACGCCGGGATGACGATCTCGGAGGGCAGGTGCGCGACGACCACAGTGGTCTTCGCCTCGATCCGCGGGCCCACCGGCTGCCCGGCCAGCACTGCGGTGAACCCGATGGGCGTGCCACGGCTGAACTTGTCTGCGGGCTCCTCACCGATTCGCTCCCGATCGAACCAGAGGTTGATCTCTCCCGACGTCACCAACCCGATGGCCGTAGGCATCGTGGCGAAGGCATCCAGGATCAGGTCGCCCGGTTGGTACTGCTCGATGTGCGCCGCGGCCACCGCGCGGGCGCGATCGGCCTCGCTCAGCGAATCGAACGGCGGGCATTGCACCAGCAGGTCGGCCAGTTCGGCCAGACCCGTCTCGGTCTCAGTCGACATGCCGCAGTCCTCTCAGGAGTCGCTCACGCGACGGTCGGCCGGGAGCCGGTCGTCACGACGAAGGCACCCCACACCGGGGTCGCTTCGGCGAGGTGGCCGGGGTCGACGCCGATGATCCGACCACCCGGGAAGCAGGTCTCCTCATGATGCAGCTGCGCATCATAAGTGGTTGTCGGATGGTCGGATTCACCGTGCGAGCCGCTGTGCCCGTGCACCTGACTGAACGGGAGCGTCGTGCCTTCCCACCCGGGAACCAGCTCATCGGTGCGGCTGGCCCATAACGGGCCGGCCATCGGATTCGGCGGGCCGAGCATGGCACCGCCGCCGTAGAACGTCGGGCATCCCGTGCGGGCCAAGCTGTTGATTCGGCGCGCGGCCTGCCGCGCGGTACCGGGTGCCAGGAGATGCTCCCGCCAGAACTGCTCGGTGACCCCGGCGTGCGTCACGAGGAAATCCTCATCCCCGGTCTCGATGGCGACCGCGGCGTGCAGCTTGCCGTCGGCCCACCACTTCTTCAGGATGCGCTGTTCCAGGTAGCCGATCCGGTCCCCCCACAGAAAGCTGTTCGGCCGCAGATACAGCGCCTCGTGATTGCCGACGAGCTGAATCCACTGCCCGGGATAAGCATTCAGGTAGTAGTGGACCAGACGAACGACCCCTTCAGAGTCAGGGCCGCGGTGCACCAGATCCCCCACCTGGATCACAACCAGATCGTCTGGCAGCACACCGGTTTCGGAGGCGCCGAGAGACCGCAGTTCGCGGCGCAACTCCTCGACGTGCCCACCCACATCACCGATCACGGCCACGCGGATGGGCATCGACGTCACTTCTCCCTTGTGAGCGCTCAGTGGCTCATGTCCAACTCGCTCAGCGACTTGCCGCTGGTCTCCGGAGCCAGGATCTGCGACACGATCGCGCCGACGAAGGCGATGATTCCCGCAAAGACCATGGTCCAGGTGAAACCGAGGTGCTTCATCGAGAGCGGGATCAGGAACAGACCCGCAGCAGCACCGAGGCGGCTGATCGCCGCCGCGAACCCGGTACCGATCGCCCGGACCTCGGTCGGGAAGACCTCTGCGGGATAGATTTGAGTGAACGCCGTGTACATCGCGTTGACGAACGAGTACGCCAGGAACAGCGCCAACATCAGCATCGACATCACACCGACCTGCTCCACCGGAAGCACGAAGCTACCGAGGACGGCGATGGCGACCAGCAGACCGCCTGCGATCCACTGGGTCGGAACAGTCATTTTGCGGCGCCCCCACCGATCGATCATGAACATCGTGAAGATCACGCCCAACCAGGCGACGACGGACAGAACCACTCCGCGCATCAGGCCCTTCATGCCGATATCGCCCAGCAGGCCGTCGGCGAAGGTCGCGATGGCGAAGTACGGCGTCACCGCGCAGGTCCAGAACACGGCCATGAAGACCGTCGAGCGCCACACCGCCGGCGAGAACAGCATCTTGAAACTGCCCTTCGCGCCGCCCGCAGTGGCTTTCATCATGTCGGTCTGGTACGCGGTGTCCAGATACCCGACGACCAGTCCGTGCGCCTCTTCGGTCCTGCCCTTTGCCCACAGCCACCGCGGCGACTCGGGCAACCCGATCCGGCCGATCAGCAGCGCGGCTGCGATGAGCGTTGTACTGCCCAGCGTGACCCGCCAATCCACGCCGGCCTGGTCCATGAAGTAGCCGATGACGAACGCGATCATGAAACCGCCGTACCAGGCGACCAGGGTCAGGGCCAACAGTCTGCCGCGGAGATGGGTCGGCGCGAACTCCGCCAGCATCGGCAAGCCGACCGCGTACTCGATGCCGACGGCCAGGCCCATCAACAGACGAACGGCGAAAAGCTGTTCTGGTCCGTCGACGAAGAACTGCAAAGCCGAGAAGGCCGTGAACAGCGCCAGATCCCAGAACAGAATCGGCTTACGACCGAACTTGTCGGCCAGCCACCCACCCAAAGGCGAGCCGACGAGAATGCCGAACATCGCCGAGGCGGCCTCCAGCCCGATCCAGACGGTGGTAAACCGGGGGTCCAGCTCGATGGTGTGCGTGACCGGACCGATGCTGCCCAGGATGTAGCCATCAAGGAACATGCCGCCGACCAACACAATGATCATCCGCGCCATGAACCGGCGCTTACGCGCCAGCACGGCCGGGTCGTCGGAGAACGTTCTCTCAGCGCCTTCGCTCACGGACATGGGACATGCTCCTCAGGGATCAGTGTGTAGGCCATCGTTACTCCTCGTGATTGACGGGTTCGGCCAATAGCAGAAGTCGAGGGCCTCGTCGCCCTGTACAGCCTTGGGGTGGTGTGGTGTCCCGGCCCGCCACGGCCGCCTCTCCAGGCCCGGCGGGCCGGGACACCGCGCCGACCTCCGCGGGTAATCGACGCCCGGCCGGTTGCCGGGAGCCGAATACCCGCATCAGTCGGCGAGCTTGTTGCGCAACCAATCATGGAAGTGCCCGAGGTGGTGTTCGCTGGGCACGAGCACACCGCCATCGCGGTACACGCGTGAACTCATGGCGGGCTGGCACCGCTCGCACGCGTCGAAGTCCTGTTGGTTGACGCGGTGGAACAGCTCCACCGACTTGCTCACGTCGCGCCCGGATTCGACCACGCCGGGCAGGTACAGCCAGTCGCATTCGACGATGGTGTGGTCCGCCGCCATGGGGAACATCCGGTGGATGATGACGTGATCGGGCACCAGGTTGACGAACACCTGCGGACGTACCGTGATCGCGTAGTAGCGCCGATCCTGATCCTCGGTGACCCCAGGGATGTGCTCGAAACCCTCTGAGCCATCGATGGTGAAGCCGGCGATGTCGGCACCGAATTCCGCACCGTGGCCGACGTAGAACTGGGCGGCGTAGCCGTCGGCGAACTCCGGCAGCACCTCGGTGAGTTCGGGATGGATGGTGGCGCAGTGGTAGCACTCCATGAAGTTCTCGATGATGAGCTTCCAGTTGGCCTTGACGTCGTAGACGATGCGGCGACCGAGGCTGAGATTGGCCACCGTGTAGTGGTCGATCGACTCGACATCGCCGAGTCGATCGACGATCTCCTGCATGACGGTGTCTTCGAACGACGGCGGCTCGTCGGCCAGGCACACCCAGACATAGCCGAGCCATTCCCGGACCGAGATCTTGCGCAGGCCATATTCGACGCGGTCGACGTCGGGCATCTTGGTCAGGTTCGGCGCGGCGACGAGCTTGCCGTCGAGATCGTAAGTCCATGCGTGATAAGGACATTGGAACGCGCGCTTGACCTCGCCGCTGTCCTCGGTGCACAGCTGCGCGCCGCGATGACGGCACACGTTGAAGAACGCGTTGATATCACCCTTGCGCGATCTGGTCACCAGAACGCTCTCGCGGCCGACCTGGACGGTCTTGAACGCGCCGGGCTTATCCAGATCCGCGGCGCGCACAACGCAGAACCACATGGTCTCGAAGATCTTCTCCTGCTCGAGGGCGAAGACCTCCGGATCGGTGTAGTAATGCCCTGCCAGGGTGGAAATCAGGCTTTCCGGCAGGCTCGGCACGGTGGCGGTCATTGAACTCCTTTGCGGTGTCATGTCGTGAGTTTTATTGGGCTGCAGGAATTTCGGCCTAGACCGCGGCGGGCGTGGGCATCAGCTGGCGGCGCCACCGGGTGAACAGCCGGGGCTGATCGATACCGAGGACCGCGACCAGGCGGCCGTCGCGGCGATACGTGGCCAGCAGGCAACGGTCCTCGCAGCTGCCCTCTTCGATGGTGATCTCGTCGTCGGGACGGGCGAGGCCGGCGAACTGGATGCGCGAACCGTATTGGTCGGACCAGAAATACGGCGGCTTCACCGTCGCCTCCTGATGGGCGCCGCCTGCGAGCAACGAGGCGACAGCCAGCGCGGGACGCTCCAAAGCACCGGTCCAGTGTTCGACACGGTGGTGGGCATTGGTGGCCGCGTCGAGCCACGCCGCACAGTCTCCGACGGCGACGACGTTCGGCAGGGCCGTCTGCCCGCGGGTGCCGCACAGCACGCCGTTGCCGAGCTCCAGACCGCTGTCACGCAGCCAGTCGATGTTGGGCACACCGCCGATACCCACGACGACGACATCAGCCGGCAGGTGGCGTCCGTCGGTGAGGTCGACGCCGGCCACTCGTCGCACACCGCTGGGGGTACGCAGTGCGCGCTCCTCGCCGACCAGTCCGGCGACGCCGACACCACAGATCAACGTCGTTCCGTTGGCGGCGTGGGCGCCTGCGACCACGCCGCCGAGCCACTTACCGAGCTGCAGGTGCAGCGGAGTCGGGGCGGCTTCCACGACGGTGACGTCCAGACCCAGCTTGCGGGCCGTCGAGGCGACTTCGGCCCCGATGAACCCGGCGCCGATGACGACCAGCCGAGCGCCCGGCACCAGTTCTGCACGCAACGCCACGGCGTCGTCGATGGTGCGGATGACGTGCACGCCGGCCATGTCCTCGCAGCCGGGCCAGCGGCGGGCGCGGGAGCCGGTCGCGATCACCACGCCGTCGGCATCGATGCGCGTCCCGTCCGCGAGTTCGATTGCGCCGGAACGACTGTCGAGCTTGGCCGCGGCGACGCCCAGGCGCCAGTCCGCCTGCAGATCGTCGTCGTCGGATTCCAGGGCGAGATCGGCTTCGCAGACGGTGCCGCAGAGGAATTCCTTCGACAGCGGCGGGCGGTCGTACGGCCGCTGCGCCTCGTCGCCGATGACGGTCAGCCGGCCGTCGAATCCCTGCGCCCGCAGCGCCCTCGCGGCCGACAGGCCCGCGAGCGACGCCCCGACGATCGCGACGTGCTTCACTGCGTTCCCGCCGCGCCGAGTCGAGCCCGGATGTCCGGGGGCAGGTTGGGTTTCTCGGTGCTCAGCTCGACGTGGATGACCCCGTCGGAGATCACGACGGTGTGCGTGCGTACCGGCAACTTGGCCGGCGGCGCGTCGACCGCTCCGGTGCGGAGGTTGAACCGCGAGGCGTGCAGCGGGCACTCGACATCGCACCCTTCCAGCCAGCCGTCGGCCAGCGACGCGTCCTGGTGCGAACAGGTGTCGTCGATGGCGAACACCTCGCCGTCCTCGGTGTGGAAGACCGCGATCGGCGGGTCGGATTCCACCCGCCGGGCCTCGCCAGGCGGGAGTTCGGAGAGCGGACAAATCTCAAGCATCGGGTGTGCCTTCTCGGATAGTTTGACGCGTAATACGCAACTAACTTCGCATTACGCAACAGTGTGGTGGCAGTCACAGGTCCTTGTCAAGCGCAGAACCGCACCGTTTACATGGCCGTTTCAATCGCGTCGATCCACGCGAAAACCGCACGTCAATCAGACCTTCGCCGCGCCGGAGGCTTGTTCCTCAGATGCGCCACCATGGGGTCCCTGGTCACATCCAGATAGAGCGACACACACATGCCGATCATCACGACGACGAAGGGCGCGGCCACGATGATCGTCATCGTCTGCAGGCCGTTCAGCGCGTCATTGCCTCCGGCCCAGAGCATCAGCACAGCCACCGCACCCGTACTGAGCCCCCAGAACGCCACCGCCCACCGCGACGGGAACAACGAACCGCTCTGCGAGAGCGTGCCCATCACCATCGAGGCCGCGTCCGGTGGTCCCGAACACCATCTTGTCGGTGACCGCCGGGCATGCATGGGGACGCCGCGGATGAGTTCTTCCTCGTCGACACCTTCTGGAATCGGGACGCCCGGCCCAGGAAAGGCATCGTGGAGTTTGGCCTTGATGTCGGATTCCAGCGATCCCGGATTTGGCGATGTCATATCGCGCTCCTAAACCTGGCAACCAACGATGCCGCACAGGCGGTGGACACCGCCCCCGGGCATCGACTGAGGTTCGTCACCGGACGCAAGACAATCCGGTGACGAACATTTGATATATTAGGATTCGCTAATCTGATATGCAGGACGAATCGGAAAATTTCCTCAAAAGTGCGGGATTGCGGCCGCGAGCGGTCAGCCCTGATAGCCCATTCGGCGGCTGATATCGTCAGCCGCCGCGACCACCACCGGCGCGACATCCCGCGCCCGCTCAGCAGTGAGCCGATACGCCGGGCCGGAGACGCTGAGCGCGGCGATCACCTCACCCGCGTGATCGCGAATCGGTGCGGCGACGGCGTTGAGCCCGGGTTCGAGCTCTTCGAGCGACACCACGTAACCGTCCCGGGTCACATTCCGGAGCCGCGCTTCCAAATCCTCGACCGACGTGATGGTGCGCTCGGTGAACCGCTCCAGCCCGGCCGCCGCCAACAAGTCCCGACGAGCGTCCGCGGCCATGAAGGCCAGCAACACCTTGCCGCTCGACGTCGCGTGCAACGGGGTGAGTTCGCCCACCCAGTTGTGACTACCGATGGCGGAGGGCCCGCGCGCCTGGTCCACGTTCACCGCATACTCCGACCGCAGCACGGCGATGTTGACGGTCTCACCGACGTCGAGCGCCAGCCGCTCGCAGATCTCCCTGCCCTGCCGAGTGACGTCGAGGCGGCCCGACACCGCGTTGGCCAGCCGCAGGATGCCGAATCCGAGCCGATACTTGCCACGCTCGAAAGCCTGCTCGACGAGTTCACGATCCTCGAGCGCCGCAAGTAGGCGCGAGACCGTCGACTTGTGCACGCCGATGTCCGACGCCAGCTCGGTGACTCCGGCTTCGCCCCGGCGCGCGAGGAGCTCCAACACATACAGCGCGCGGTCGACGGACTGCACGCCGCCATTGCCGGAATCAACGGCACTGTTGCTCATTACGCAACGATACCCAGATAGCGCACAGGTTTGGTGTGCTCGCGCCCGCACGGCGAGACGGGAGTGACGCGACGGGATCGAATTGACCGTTGACCGATGCACCCCATATTGTTGGTATATCAATTGTAGATCAATTGGTCGGCCCACTGCCATCCAGGAGGACCACGCCCATGGGATCACCGCGCGTTGTGATCATCGGAGCCGGCATCGTCGGCGCGAACCTCGCGGATGAACTCACCGCCCGCGGTTGGACCAACGTGACGGTGCTGGACCAGGGCCCGCTGCCGCTGACGGGCGGATCCACTTCGCACGCACCGGGTTTGGTGTTCCAGACCAACGCGTCGAAGACCATGACCGCGCTGGCGAGCTACACCGTCGAGAAGTTCCTGTCGCTGGAGTCCGACGGCCAGTGGTGCTTCAACCAGGTCGGCGGCCTCGAGGTGGCAACCACCGAGCAGCGGTTGGCCGACCTGTATCGCAAGCAAGGCTGGGCCACCTCGTGGGGTGTCGATGCCGTGGTGATCGACGCGCAGGAGTGCGCCAAGCTGCATCCCCTGCTGGATCGCGACCGCATCCTGGGCGGGCTCTACGTGCCGAGCGATGGATTGGCCAAGGCCCCGCGCGTCGTCGCGGCACTGATCCGGCGCGCCCAAGGCCTCGGCGCCGAATTCCGTGGTTCGACAAAGGTGATCGGCATCGAGCACAGCGGCGGCAAGGTCACGGGCGTGGCCACCGACAACGGCGTCGTGCCTGCCGACATCGTGGTGTCGTGCGGTGGTTTCTGGGGACCGGCCCTCGGGGAGCTCGTCGGTATGCGCGTGCCCCTGCTGCCGCTGGCGCACCAGTACGCCAAGACCGACCAGATCCCCGAACTCGTCGGCCGCAACACCGAAGTGTCCGAGGCCGGCCTGCCCATCCTGCGGCACCAGGACCAGGACCTCTACTACCGCGAGCACGTCGACCGGCTCGGCATCGGGTCCTACGCGCACCGCCCCATGCCGGCGGCGCTGGACGAGCTGCCCGACGGCGAAATCACCACGGACGCAATGCCTTCCATGCTCGCGTTCACCGAAGAGGATTTCGCGCCGGCCTGGGAGCAGGCCAAGTTGCTGCTGCCGTGCCTGCAGACCGCGAAGGTCGAGTCCGGCTTCAACGGCATCTTCTCCTTCACCCCCGACGGCGGTCCGCTGATCGGCGAATCCCCTGACGTCGCCGGGTTCTGGATCGCCGAAGCGGTGTGGGTCACGCACTCGGCGGGCGTCGCCCGCGCGGTGGCGCAGCTGCTGATCGACGGACACTCCGAAGTGGCGCTGCAGGGCTGCGATGTACACCGCTTCGAAGAGGTGCAGCTCGATCCCGACTACGTCAGCGAGACCGCGCAGCAGAACTTCGTCGAGGTCTACGACATCCTTCATCCATTGCAGCCCAAGGAATCACCGCGCAATCTGCGCGTCAGCCCGTTCCACCGCCGGCAGACCGAACTGGGTGCGGTGTTCCTGGAGAGCGCGGGCTGGGAGCGGCCGCACTGGTTCGAGGCCAACGCGAGACTGCTCGACGAGCTGCCGCCGCAGTGGCAGCCCCCGGCACGTGACGAATGGTCGGCGATGTTCCACTCCCCCATCGCCGCCGCCGAGGCGTGGCGCACCCGGACCGCGGTCGCGATGTACGACATGACCCCGCTGAAGCGGCTGGAGATCTCCGGCCCCGGCGCGCTGGACCTGTTGGAGCGCACCACCACCGGCAAGATGGACAAGTCGGTCGGCTCGGTGACCTACACCCTGGCGCTGGACAACGCCGGCGGCGTGCGCAGCGACATCACGGTGGCCCGGCTGTCGGAGGACACCTTCCAGGTCGGCGCGAACGGCAACATCGACCTGGACTACTTCCGCCGCCTGGCCCCGGCCGACGGCACCGTCGCCGTGCGCGATATCACCGGCGGCACCTGCTGCATCGGACTGTGGGGTCCGCGCGCCCGCGACGTGGTGTCCGCGCTCAGCCGGGACGACTTCTCCAATGACGCATTCAAGTACTTCCGCGCCAAGCAGGTCCGCATCGGCGGCGTCCCCGTCACCGCGATGCGGCTGTCTTACGTCGGCGAATTGGGCTGGGAGCTCTACACCACCGCCGAGAACGGACTGCGTCTGTGGGACGCGCTGTGGGCCGAAGGGCAGCGCCACGGCGTCATCGCCGCCGGCCGCGCCGCGTTCAACAGCCTGCGACTGGAGAAGGGCTACCGCTCGTGGGGCACTGACATGACCACCGAGCACAACCCCTTCGAGGCCGGCCTCGGGTTCGCGGTGCGCGCCCAGAAGGACGGCTACATCGGTCACGACGCGCTGGCCGGGGTGTCCGACGACACCGTCACGCGGCGCCTGGTCTGCCTGACCGTCGACGACAAGACGTCGATGGTGCTCGGCTCCGAACCGGTGTACCTGAACGGCTCCCCCGCCGGGTACGTCACCAGTGCGGCGTTCGGGCACACCGTCGGCACCCCGATCGCCTATGCCTGGCTGCCCGCCTCGGCGACGCCGGGTACCGGTGTCGAGATCGAGTACTTCGGTCGCCGCATTCCGGCCACCGTGGTGGCCGAGCCGCTCGTCGACCCCGAGATGTCCAAGATCCGCGCGTAACGACCAAGCGAGAAACACCATGCCGCACACCATCACGCTCACCCTGAGCTGCCCGCAGCGCCCGGGCATCGTCCATGCCGTGAGTTCGTTCCTGTTCTCGCGCAACTTCGACATCGCCGAACACCAACAGTTCGACGACACCCGCAGCCAGGCGTTCTTTCAGCGCACGACGTTCGTCTGCACCACGCACAGCAGTGCCGGCAGCGTCGACGTCATCGCCCAGTTGACCGACGACTTCGCCTCGGTGGCAACCGAATTCGGCATGACGTTCCGCTTCGTCGACAGCACTCGCAAGCCCAGGGTCCTGGTGATGGTCTCGAAGATGGGCCACTGCCTCAACGACCTGATCTTCCGCTGGCGCGCAGGCACTCTCGGCGGCGAACTGGTGGCGGTGGTGTCCAACCACGAGGTGCTACGCCCGATGGCAGAGGCGGCCGGGCTGCCGTTCGTGCACATTCCGGTGACCCCGGACACCAAGCCCGAGGCCGAACGCGCATTGCTCGCGCTGGTCGACGAACTCGATGCGGACATGGTGGTGCTGGCCCGCTACATGCAGGTGCTCTCGGACGACACCTGCGAGAAGCTGCGCGGCCGCGCCATCAACATCCACCACTCGTTCCTGCCCGGATTCAAGGGCGCCAAGCCCTATCACCAGGCGTTCGACCGGGGCGTGAAACTCGTTGGCGCAACGGCGCATTACGTGACGCCGGACCTCGACGAGGGACCGATCATCGAGCAGGAGGTGATCCGGATCGATCACTCATTCGACCCGGCACGGCTCGCCACCGTCGGTCAGGACGCCGAGGCGCTGGCGCTGTCGCGGGCCGTGCGCTGGCATTGCGAGAACCGGGTACTGCTGCACGGCCATCGCACCGTCGTCTTCAGCTGACGCGCTCAGACGATTGCGCGGACCGCCTTCTCGAATCCGGTGACGTGGTCGAGTGCGATCTGCGCGGCGGCGTCCCCATCGCCACTGGCGATGGTCCGCAACAGCTCGGCGTGCTCGCCGACGTGGCGGGCCACGGTTGGCAATCGGTCGAGGAACAGGCAGAAGATGCGGGTCGCGAGATTGTCGTAGCGGACCAGCACGTCCTCGAGATGCGGGTTTCCGGCGGCCCGGTAGATCGCGCGGTGCGCGCGCAGGTCCCACCGCATCAGTTCGTCGCGATGGATGCTCTCCACATCGAGCGCTTCGGTGAGGTCGGCAAGCTTGAGCAGGCCCGCACGCACGTCGGCGGAGGCGTTCTCGGCGGCCGAGCGAGCGGCAACGGGCTCGAGATTCACCCGAATCTGGGAGATGTGCCGGAGGTCGGCGACGTCGACACCGGTGGCGAAAGTGCCCCGACGAGGAAACGAGACCACCAGCCGATCCGCTTCCAAACGCTTGAGCGCTTCGCGTACGGGAGTACGACCCAATTCGAGTTCCGCAGCCAGATCATTTTCCACGATGGCTTCATTGGGACGGATGTCCAGCATGATGAGCTTGTCGCGGATCACCAGATACGCCCGGTCGGCAAACGACATCTCCTCGGAGGCAACGTCGTCGAGCTGTTCCACACCCGCAACGCTCATCGCAACCCGCCTCCCCGACGTCACTGATTCTCCAGCCGGCAACTGACGTTGTTCAGCCGGGACAATGATATATCAGATGGATGACGGGAAGCCGGCAACACCCGGCGGAGCCATCAGAGCAACGCGCGGATGGCCGTCTCGAAGCCGCAGACATGCGCCAGCGTCAGAGCCGCCGCCTTGTCCTCGTCACCCGCGACGATGGCCTCCAACAGCTCGATATGTTCGCGAACGTGGCCGGCAACACCCGGCAGCCGGTCCAGGAACAAGCACCAGATCCGGGTGGCGTGGGCATCGAGACTGACGAGGATCTGTTCCAGGTGCGGATTGCCCGAGGCCCGGTAGATCTCGCGGTGCACATGGACGTCGTGACGCAGGACCGCATGAGGATCGTCGGTGTCCTCGATCCGGGCGATCGCCTGGGCGAGGGCAGTCAGCCGGGCACGGGTGTCCGACGTCGCGACCCGGGCGGCACGGGCGGCTGCCGTCGGCTCCAACAGCTTGCGAATCTCCGAGATGTCGGCCAGGTCCGTCATGTCGACGGCCGCCGCGAACGTGCCCCGGCGCGGATAGGTGACGACAAGGCGGTCGCGCTCGAGACGTTTGAGGGCCTCGCGGACGGGAGTGCGACCGAAGCCGAGCTCGGCGGCCAGCCGATCGTCGTTGATGGGCTCACCCGGCCGGATATCGAGCATCACCAAGCGTTCGCGCACGATGTCGTACGCGCGGTCCGCGTTGGTCTCGGCAACAGCCGGCGCACCGTCGAGGTCGCCGAACGACAACTCCATCAGGGTCATCGTCACTCCTCCAAAAGTGTCTGCGGCCTACCTATTGACGCGGCCACGAGCTGATCCTAATCTAACCGACATCTGATATATTAGTCCACTACAAACTGCAATGTCAGAAAGGTCCAGATGACCCTCGACACCGCACCGACGGCCACGAACCCCACGCTGAGCGCGAGCCTCGCCGACCTGGATCCAGATGTGTACCAGGCCATCTCGGCCGAATTGCACCGCCAGCAGAGCACGCTGGAGATGATCGCCAGCGAGAACTTCGCGCCGGTCGCCGTGATGCAGGCGCAAGGATCGGTGATGACCAACAAGTACGCCGAGGGCTACCCCGGTCGCCGGTACTACGGCGGCTGCGAATACGTCGACGTCACCGAGCAACTCGCCATCGACCGGGTCAAGAGCCTCTTCGGCGCCGAATACGCCAACGTGCAACCACATTCGGGCGCACAGGCCAACGCCGCGGCCATGGCGGCGCTGCTCTCCCCCGGCGACACCATCCTCGGTCTCGATCTGGCGCACGGCGGCCACCTCACGCACGGGATGAAGCTCAACTTCTCCGGCAAGCTGTACGACGTCGCCGCCTACCACGTCGGCGAGAACGACCACCGCGTCGACATGGCCGAAGTCGAGCGCATCGCCCGTGAGCGTCGGCCCAAGCTGATCCTCGCCGGCTGGTCCGCCTACCCCCGGCAGCTCGACTTCGCCGAATTCCGCCGCATCGCAGACGAAGTCGGCGCCTACCTCATGGTCGACATGGCCCATTTCGCCGGGCTCGTCGCGGCCGGCCTGCACCCCTCGCCAGTGCCACACGCCCACGTCGTCACCTCGACCACCCACAAAACGCTGGGCGGCCCGCGCGGCGGCATCATCCTCACCAACGACGAAGCACTGGCCAAGAAGTTCAACTCGTCGGTGTTCCCGGGGCAGCAGGGCGGGCCCCTCGAGCACGTCATCGCTGCCAAGGCGGTGTCGTTCAAGCTCGCGGCCGCACCGGAATTCCGTGAGCGGCAGCAGCGCACCCTGGACGGCGCGGCGATCCTGGCCGAGCGTCTGCTGCAGGACGATTCCCGCGCGGCGGGCATCAATGTGGTGTCCGGCGGCACAGACGTCCACCTGGTGCTGGTCGACCTGCGGGAGTCCGAACTGGACGGCAAGCAGGCCGAAGACCGGTTGCACCGCGTGGGAATCACCGTGAACCGCAACGCCGTTCCGTTCGATCCGCGACCGCCGATGGTCAGTTCGGGCGTGCGCATCGGTACCGCCGCGCTCGCGACGCGCGGCTTCGATCTGGACAGCTTCCGCGAAGTCGCGGATGTCATCAGCCAGGCACTGCGACCCGACGCCGACGACGCGACCCTGGCCGCGCTGCGCGACCGCGTGGACGTGCTGGCCGCCCGCTTCCCGCTGTACCCCAACCTCACGGAGGCCTCACTGTGACCGCACCGACGCTCCCGCCGGGCGCACATCTGCCCGACCACCCCGAATTCCTCTGGCGCACACCGGAACCGAAGAAGTCGTACGACGTCGTCATCGTCGGCGGCGGCGGTCACGGCCTGGCCACCGCGCATTACCTCGCCAAGAACCACGGCATCACCAACGTCGCGGTACTGGAACGCGGCTGGCTGGCCGGCGGCAACATGGCCCGCAACACCACCCTGATCCGGTCCAACTACCTGTGGGACGAGAGCGCCCGGATCTACGAGCACGCCCTGAAACTGTGGGAGGGGCTCGAGGAGGACCTGGACTACCCGATCCTGTTCAGCCAGCGCGGTGTGCTCAACCTGGCGCACAGCCTGCAGGACGTGCGCGACAGCGTCCGGCGCGTCGAGGCCAACAAGCTCAACGGCATCGACGCCGAGTGGGTGGAACCCAAAGAGGTCAAGGACCTGTGCCCGATCGTCAACATTTCCAGTGACATTCGCTACCCGGTGCTGGGCGCCACCTACCAGCCACGGGCCGGCATCGCCAAGCACGACTACGTCGCCTGGGGCTTCGCCCGCCGCGCCGACGAGGCCGGCATCGACATCATCCAGAACTGCGAGGTCACCGGGTTCGTCACCGACGGCGACCGGGTCACCGGGGTGCGTACCACCCGCGGTGACATCGGCGCCGGGCAGGTGGCGCTGTGCGCCGCCGGGCACACGTCGACGCTCACCGACATGCTGGGCATCCGCACCCCGCTGCAGAGCCACCCGCTGCAGGCGCTGGTGTCCGAACTGCTCGAGCCCGTGCATCCGACCGTCGTGATGTCGAATGCGGTGCACGTGTACGTATCTCAGGCCCACAAGGGTGAACTCGTGATGGGCGCGGGCATCGATTCCTACAACGGCTACGGACAACGCGGCGCCTTCCACATCATCGAACGCCAGATGGCCGCCGCGGTGGAGCTGTTCCCGGTCTTCGCCCGGGCACACCTGTTGCGCACCTGGGCGGGCATCGTCGACGTGTGCCCTGACGCGTCACCGATCGTCGGCCGTGTCGGCTACGACAACCTGTACCTCAATGCTGGTTGGGGCACAGGCGGTTTCAAGGTGACGCCGGGTATCGGCTGGTGCCTGGCCGACACCATCGCGGGCGGCGTCGAACACGAGTACATCGCCCCCTTCAGTCTCGACCGGTTCGTCACCGGAGCCCTGGTCGACGAACACGGCGCCGCCGGCGTGGCGCACTAGAACCCAGGAGCCCCAATGCAACTCATCGAGTGCCCGTGGTGCGGGCCACGCGAGGAAACCGAATTCCACTACGGCGGCCAGGCTCACGTGGCCTACCCCGAAGACCCGCAATCGCTGACCGACGAACAGTGGGCGCACTACGTGTTCTTCCGCGCCAACCCCAAAGGGCTGTTCGCCGAACGCTGGACCCATAGCGCCGGCTGCCGCCGCTGGTTCAACGCCATCCGCGACACCGCAACCTACCGATTCGAGCGTGTCTACCGACTCGACGAGCAGAGGCCGACAATCTGATGAGCACCTCATTGCGCACCGAAACCGGTGGCCGTATCGATCGGGATACGGTGCACACCTTCACGTTCAACGGCCAGGAGTACACCGGGCACGCCGGCGACACCCTGGCTTCGGCGCTGCTGGCGAACGGGGTGCACCACGTCACCTCGAGCATCAAGATGGGCCGGCCCCGCGGTTTCACCTCGGCGTGGGCCGAGGACACCGGCGGGCTGGTCCAGATCGAGCACCCCTTCCCCGAGCCCATGCTGCTGGCCACCACGGTGGAGCTGTATGACGGTCTGGTCGCTCGGGGCATCCCGGGGCAGGGCCGGCTGGCTGACGTCGCCGACCCCGCGCGCTACGACTCGACGCATGTGCACGCCGACGTGCTGGTCGCCGGGGCCGGCCCGGCCGGCCTGGCAGCCGCGCTGACGGCCGCCCGCGCCGGCGCCCGCGTGGTGCTGATCGACGAGCAGAGCGAAGCCGGTGGTGCCCTGTTGGGCAGTGCCGACACCATCGCCGGTCGCCCGGCCCTGGAGTGGGTCGCCGCCGCGGTCGCCGAACTCGTCACCTATCCCGATGTGCTGCACCTGCAGCGCACCACCGCGTTCGGCCACTACGACGACGGCTTTGTCCTTGCGCTGCAACGGCGTACCGATCACCTCGGCGCCGCTGCCCCCGCTGGCGTGAGCCGCCAGCGGGTCTGGCGGATCCGGGCCCGGCACGTCATCGTCGCTGCCGGCGCGCACGAGCGGCCGGTGGTGTTCACCGACAACGACCGGCCCGGCATCATGCTGGCGGCCGGCGCCCGCACCTTCCTGCACCGGTACGCCGCCTTGGTCGGCGAGCGGGCCGTGGTGTTCACCACCAACGACAGCGCCTATCAGGCCGCGCTGGACCTGCACGACGCCGGAGTGGCGATCGCCGCGATCATCGATGCGCGCGCCGAGGTGGCCGCGGATCTGCTTGCGGCGTGCGCTGATCGGGGCATCGCCGTGCGGACCGGGTCGGTCGTCAGCGGCAGCCGCGGTGAGAACCGGGTCAGTGCAGCCGTTGTCACCGGAGCGGACGGCGCATCCGAAGACCTGGCGTGCGATGTGCTTCTGGTCAGCGGCGGCTGGAATCCCGCGGTGCACCTGTTCAGCCAGGTGCGCGGGCCGCTGCGGTACGACGATGTCCTCGGCGCGTTCGTTCCGGGCGCCGAACTCGATGAGGTGAGTGTCGCCGGTTCGGCGGCAGGCACCTTCGACCTCCCCGGCTGTCTGCGGTCGGGCCGTGAGGCCGCCGTCCGTGCACTGGGGGTTCTCGGACTCGGCGCTCCGGCCGAACCGCTTGCCGGAGAATCGGATTCGATTCGCCCGACGTCCGCCCCCGCGGTGCTGTGGCGGGTTCCCGATGCCGCCGGTGCAACGCAGTTCGTCGACGTCCAGCGGGACGCGACCGTGGCAGACCTGGTCCGCGCGGTCGGCGCCGGCATGCGGTCGATGGAACACATCAAGCGCTACACCACCATCGGCACCGCACACGATCAGGGCAAGACGTCCGGCGTCGTCGCCTCGGGCATCACCGCCGAACTGCTGGGCGTGCCCGTGGCCGAGATGGGCGTCACCACGTTCCGGCCGCCGTACACCCCGGTCGCGTTCGCGGCGCTGGCCGGCCGCAGCCGTGGGCACATGTTCGACCCGGAACGCGTTACCGCAGTGCATGATTGGCACGTCGCCCGCGGCGCGGTGTTCGAGGACGTCGGCCAGTGGAAGCGCCCGCGCTACTACCCGCTGCCGGGAGAAGACATGGACACCGCGGTCTTGCGCGAATGCGCCGCAGCACGAACGGGTGTCGGCATCCTCGACGGCTCGACGCTGGGCAAGATCGACGTCCAGGGTCCCGATGCCGGCGCATTCCTCGACATGCTCTACACCAACCTGATGAGCACGCTCAAGGTCGGAATGCTGCGGTACGGCGTCATGTGCGGCGTCGACGGCATGGTGATCGACGACGGCACCGTGATGCGCCTGGCCGACGACCGCTTCCAGGTGTTCACCACCACGGGTGGCGCGGCCCGCATCCTGGACTGGATGGAGGAATGGCTGCAGACCGAGTGGCCGCACCTGCGGGTGCGCCTCACCTCGGTCACCGAGCAGTGGCACACCTTCCCTGTCGTCGGCCCGCGCTCGCGGGACGTCATCGGCTCGGTGTTCCCGGGAGTCGACGCCAGCAATGAGGCATTCCCGTTCATGGCCTGGCGCGACACCCAGCTGGACGGTGTCCACGTCCGGATCGGCCGGGTGAGCTTCTCCGGCGAGCTCGCGTACGAGGTCAACGTCATGGGCTGGTACGCAACGGCGGTGTGGGAGAGGCTGATCGAGGCGGGCGAACCATACGGCATCACGCCCTACGGCACCGAGACCATGCACGTGCTGCGGGCCGAGAAGGGCTACCCGATCATCGGGCAGGACACCGACGGCACCGTGACGCCACAAGACCTCGGGATGAACTGGGTGGTGTCGAAGAAGAAGCCCGATTTCATCGGGAAGCGCTCGTTCACTCGCGCCGAGAACGTCAATCCGCTGCGCAAGCAGTTCGTCGGACTCCTTCCGGTCGATGCACGGACCGTGCTGCCCGAAGGCGCCCAGATCATCGAGACACCCAGCGATGGCACATTGCCACCGCCGCCGGTTCCCATGCTTGGGCACGTCACGTCGAGCTACCGCAGCGCCGAGCTGGGCCGCCCGTTCGCGCTGGCCTTGGTCAAGGGCGGCCACGCCCGCATCGGAGACACCCTCACCGTTCCCGTGGACGGTGCCCTGGTGGCCGTCGAGGTCACCGGTTCCGTCCTCGTCGATCCCGAAGGAGCGCGCCGCGATGGCTGAAACCCTCACTCGCCGTAGCCCATTGCAGGGTTGGTCCACCCAGTTCGCAGCAACCCCAGCGGCGGCGAGCCTCACCGAGGAGCCGTTCGTCACCATGGTCGATCTGTGGGTCGACCCGGCCGGAGCCGGCGGCGCCGAAGCCGCCCGGCTCCTCGGACTGGCCGCGTTGCCGACGACACCGGGTACCTGTGTCACCGGTCCTGATTCGTCGGTGATCTGGTTCGGACCCGAGGAGTGGCTGGTGACGTCGACGCAGCGCGGCGGTGAGGCCCTCGAGGCGCAGCTGCACGAGGCGGTCGCCGCCGCTGGAGGTGCTGCCGTCGACGTGTCCGCACAGCGCACCACGGTGCGGCTGCGCGGTGCGCATGCCCGTGACGTACTGGCCAAAGGCTGCTCGCTGGATCTGCACCCACGGGTGTTCGGCCCAGGTGTCGCAGCCCAGACGATGCTCGCGCTGGCTGCCGTCGTGCTGATTCCCTTGGACGACAAGGGAACCGACTACCGGATCATCGTCCGCTCGTCATTTGCCGGCTATCTGGCCGACTGGTTGCTCGATGCGGCCGAGGAATTCACTGCCTGAAGCGCCCGACTGCTTAGCCCGCGGGTTGCAGTCACCTGCTGACTGCAACCCGCGGGCTAAGCAGTTATCCACAGGCTGCCGACCCAGGGTCTAGCGGATGGCGGCGCGCACCCGCCAAGATCGACGGCGTGAACAACGGGGGCCGGGCGGCTGATGCCGAGATTGCTGAGGTGCTCGCCCACCAGGACGGTGTCATTTCACGACGCCAAGTACGCGAAGCCGGCCAACACGACTCCTACATTCGGCGCAAGCTCAGACGCAACGAATGGGCACGCATCCATGACGGTGTCTACGTCAACCACACGGGCTTGCCCACTTGGCAGCAACGCGCCTGGGCTGCAGTCCTTTACGCGGTACCTGCGGCGCTGTGCCTGGAGTCGGCAATGTGGCGCGAAGGCCCGGTGATCCATATCGCAGTCGACCAGGATCGCAGCACCCTTGCTGAGCCCGACGGCGTGCGCATCCACCGTCTGGCCCATCTGGACCAGCGGGTGCTGTGGCATACCGGCCCGCCGCGAGTCCGTTACGAGGAAGCCGCGCTCGATGTCGCATGTCGGACAACGGAATTCGACGCGATAGCGGTGCTTGCCGATGCCTGCCAGTCGCGACGCACCACTGCACAACGTCTCCTGGCAGCGCTCGATGGGCGACAACGAATTCCGCGCCGAAGATGGTTGCGTGCGGTCCTCGTCGACATCGCTGACGGCACGTGTTCCGTGCTCGAACACCGCTATCTGAATCGCGTCGAGCGCGCACACGGGCTGCCTCACCCCAGTCGGCAAACCAGGTCGTCCTCGTCGTCGGGAGTCCGTTACCGCGACATCGAGTACGGGCAGCGCTTAATCGTAGAGCTCGACGGCCGGCTGTTTCACGACTCAGCAGCCGCCCGGAACGATGATTTCGAGCGTGATCTCGATGCCGCAGTCGATGGCCGGTCGACGGTGCGACTGAGCTACCAGCAGGTTTTCGACCGGCCGTGTCAGACCGCAGCGAAGATCGCCCAGATTCTGCGTCGGCACGGGATCGCAGTGGTCGGCCATCCTTGTGGGCCTGGATGTCCGTACGCCGCTGCCGGTCTCGCAGCGTGAACAGGTTCGACCAGCTAACCCGCTGATTCCAGTCACCTGGTAACTGAGACCCGCGGGTTAGTGGCCTTTGGCCATCAGTGCCCGCGCGCTATCCACTCCGCCAGGTGCGGCGCCTCGGCACCCACCGTGGTGTGATCGCCGTGACCGGTATGCACCCGAGTCTCTTCCGGCAGTGTCAGGATCGAATCCCGGATGGAGTCGATGATCGTCGGGAAATCGCTGTAGGACCGCCCGGTCGCACCCGGCCCGCCATTGAACAGGGTATCCCCGGAGAACAGCGCACCGGCCTCGGGCAGGTACAGGCACACCGATCCCGGCGAGTGGCCGGGCGTGTGGATGACCTCGATCTCGGTACCCGCGACACCGATCCGCTGACCGGCGTCGAGGTTCCAGTACTTCTCGTCGGGATGGCTTGTCTGCCAGAGCATGTCGTCGCCGGGATGCAGCAGGATCGGGGCGTGCAACTCGTACGCCAACTCCGGGGCGACGGTCACGTGGTCGTTGTGCCCGTGGGTGACGACGACCGCCACCACGTTACGGCCGGCGACGGCGTCGACGATCTGGGGCGCGGTGTGGGCCGCGTCGACGATGACCACCTCGGAGTCATCGCCGATCACCCAGACGTTGTTGTCGACGTCCCACGTCCCGCCGTCGAGGCTGAAGGTCCCCGAGGTGACGACGCGGTCGATGCGGAGCTCGCCGCTCACAGCACGACCACCGAACGCAGCACATTGCCGGCGTGCATGGTGTGGAACGCGTCCTCGACCTCGTCGAGCTTGATCCGCTCGGAGACGAAGCGCTCCAACGGGATTCGGCCCTGCTGGTAGAGATCGACCAGCATCGGGAAGTCGCGCTCGGGCAGGCAGTCGCCGTACCAGGAGGACTTCAGCGAGCCACCGCGGGAGAAGAAGTCGACCAGAGGCATCTCCAGCGTCATATCCGGGGTCGGTACGCCGACGAGGACGACGGTGCCGGCGAGGTCACGGGCGTAGAACGCCTGCTTCCAGGTTTCCGGGCGACCGACGGCGTCGATCACCACGTCGGCACCGAACCCGCCGGTGAGCTCCTGCACCGCCTCGACGGTATCGGTTTCGGCGGCGTTGACGGTGTGGGTGGCGCCGAGTTCCTTGGCCCACTCCAGCTTTCGCGGATCCCGGTCGACCGCGATGATCTTGCCCGCGCCCGCCAGCCGGGAACCCATGATGGCGGCGTCACCGACGCCACCGCAGCCGATCACGGCCACCGAGTCGCCGCGGGAGACGTTGCCGGTGTTGACCGCCGCGCCGAGCCCGGCCATCACGCCGCAACCCAGCAGGCCGACCACCGCCGGGTCGGCGGTGGCGTCGACCTTGGTGCACTGTCCCGCGTGAACCAGCGTCTTGTCGGCGAAGGCGCCGATGCCCAGTGCCGGGGTCAGCTCGGTGCCGTCCTCCAGGGTCATCTTCTGGCTGGCGTTGAAAGTGTTGAAGCAGTACTGCGGACGGCCACGCTTGCACGCCCGGCACTGGCCACAGACCGCGCGCCAGTTGAGGATCACGAAGTCGCCGACCTCGACCGATTCGACACCGGGGCCGACCTCTTCGACGATGCCGGCAGCCTCATGGCCGAGCAGGAAAGGGTATTCGTCGTTGATGCCGCCCTCGCGATAGGTCAGGTCGGTGTGGCAGACGCCGCACGCCTGGACCTTCACGACGACCTCGCCCGGCCCCGGGTCGGGGATCACGATGGTCGTGACTTCTACCGGGGCGCCCTTGGAGCGGGCGATGACACCTCGAACTTGTTGTGGCATAGGGATACTCCTTGGTTTTGTCAGAGGACGTGGGTGGTCAGAGAACGAGGCAGAGCCGGAACGCGTCGTAGATCGCAGCGTGGATGTTGCGACTCGCGACGGCGTCACCGATCCGGAAAAGCTGATAGCCGCCATCGGCATTGCGCACGACGTTCTGCGGTTGCAGGTTGAGCAGGGCCTGCTGGTCGACTTCGCCGAGGTTGGTGGAACCGGGGACCAGCCCGAAGTACAGCTCGTCGGACGGCAGCGTGCCGTGTTCGACGACGACGTGGTCGACCATGCGCTGCCGGGTGGCGTGCGCATATTCGTTGTAGAGGTCCACTTCGAGCCGTCCGTCCTTGCGGCGCACCCCGGTCAGTCGCTCGTTGAGCGTGACGCGCACGCCGTGCTCGGCGAACACCTTGAAGTAGCCGGGGTAGTTCACGCCGCCGACGTCAGGTGCCAATATCCGCTCGGGAGTGACGAATTCGAGGGCAACACCGCTACGGGCCAGCACCTCGGCGGCATCCAGTCCGGGGTGGCCGCCGTTGTCGTCGTAGAGCATGACCTCGCCGCGCGGATGCACCGCACCGCACAACACATCCCAACCATCGGTGACCAGATTGGCTCCCTCGGTGAGGAATTCGGTGTTCGGCACACCGCCGGTGGCGACCACCACGATGTCGGGATTCTCCGCGAGCACCTCGTCGGCGTCGACGTAGCGGTTGGTGCGGATGTCGACGCCGAGCAGCTTGCACTCGTCCAGTCGCCACTCGATGATGCTGATGAGATCGCGCCGGCGCGGTGACGACGACGCGATCCGAACCTGCCCACCGGGCAAGTCGGAGGCCTCGAAAACGACGACGCGGTGACCGCGCTCGCCCAGCACCCGGGCGGCTTCCAGGCCTGCCGGCCCGCCCCCGATGACCACCGCCGTCCGCGCCGGCCCGGTCGTTTTGTCGACGCGGTGCGGGAGCCGGTCTTCGCGTCCGGTGGACGGGTTGTGCACGCACTTGGCGTCGCGGTTCTGGTAGATCTCGTCGAGGCAGTAGGTGGCACCGACGCAGGGGCGAATCCGATCCTCATCGCCCGCTTGGATTTTCGCGACGATGTGCGGGTCGGCGATATGCGCGCGCGTCATGCCGACGAGGTCGAGCAGGCCGTCGCGGATCGCGTGCCGGGCGGTGGCCACATCGTTGATCCGGGAGGCATGCATGACCGGGATCCCGAGCTCCTTCTTGACCTGGCCGGCGAACGACAGGTGCGGCGCGACCGGGGTGCCCATCGGCGGGATCACCCGCGAGAGTGCCTCGTCGCTGGCCATGTAGCCCTTGATGACACTGATGAAGTCGATGCCCTCGGGCACCAGGCGCTTGGCGATCTCGATGCCGTCTTCGTACTGCAGCCCGCCGGGCAGGTCCTCGTCGAGTGACATCCGGATGCCGACGGCGAAGTCCGGTCCGGCGGCCTCGCGCACGGCGCGAATCACCCTGAGCGGGAAGCGAAGTCGATCCTCCATGCTGCCCATGCCGTATTCGTCGTCGCGGTGGTTGGTCAGCGGCGACCAGAACGCGTCGAGCAGATGGGTGTAGGCCTCGAGTTCGATGCCGTCCAGGCCGGCCGCGCGGCACCGTGCGGTGGCGTCGGCGTAGGCCTTGACGATGCGGTCCATGTCCCACTCCTCGGCCACCTTCGGGAAGGACCGGTGGGCGGGTTCACGGATGGCGGACGGATAGACCACGGGCAGCCAGTCGCCGTCGTAGTTGCTGGTGCGCCGGCCCAGGTGGGTGATCTGACACATGACGGCGGCGCCGTGCTCATGGACGCCGTAGGCCAGCTCGCTCAGCCAGGGCACGATCTCGTCCTTGTAGACGTGCAGATTGCCGAACGCGGAAGGGCTGTCAGGGGCGACGACCGCGGAGCCACCCATCATGGTCAGCGAGATGCCGCCCTTGGCCTTCTCCTCGTGATACAGGCGGTAGCGGCGCTTCGGCATGCCATCTTCGGTGTACGACGGCTCATGCGATGTGCTCACCACGCGATTGCGCAGGGTCATGTTCTTCAGCCGGAACGGCTGCAGGAGCGGATCGATGAGCTGATGAGCCATGGGCGAGTCCGTTTCTTTCAGATGGTTCGGACGTGGTTCACACGTCGTCTACGACCCCATAAGTACCGCTTGACCAGGTACAAATGCTGATCTACCGTATGTGACGTAACTAATATATCACTCGTCTATCAGCACGTCTACGGACATCGAAAGGGGAGATTCCGGTGACCATCAGCGTGTTCGACCTGTTCTCCGTCGGCATCGGTCCGTCGAGTTCACACACCGTCGGGCCGATGCGGGCCGCCGCCCGATTCGTCGACGATCTGCACACCATCGGCGCTTTCGGAGGCGCTGCCGGGGTGGCGGACGTCCGGGTCGATCTCTACGGCTCGCTGGCCGCCACGGGCGCCGGCCACGGCACCATGACAGCGATCCTGCTGGGGCTCGAAGGCAACCACCCCGAGGAAATCCGGACCGATGTCATGGAACGGCGCGTCGAGGAGATGCGGGCCAGCGGCCACATCATGCTCGCGGGGCTACGCCCGATCGCGCTCACCGAGGCCGACATGATCCTGCGCCCGCTGACGGTGCTGCCGTTCCACCCGAACGGCATGACACTGACCGCTCTCGATGCGCACGGCGCCGAGCTGCACAAGCAGACCTACTTCTCCATCGGCGGCGGTTTCGTCGTGACCGAGGCCGAAAGCCGGGAACCCGCCGCGCGTACCGCCGCGGGCCACTCCCTGTCGTTCGACTCCGCGAAGGACATGCTGGAGCTGTGCCACCAACGTGGTTGCAGCATCAGCGATCTCATGCTGGCCGTCGAGTGCGAGACGCGGACTGCCGATGAGGTCCGGGCCCGGCTGCTGCACATCCGCGACGTGATGGTCGAGTGCGAAGTGCGCGGCATCTCGCGCGACGGCTACCTCCCCGGTCCCATGCGGGTGCGCCGCCGCGCCCGAGACTGGTTTGAGCGGCTCAACGCCGAGGACTGGAACAAGCAGCCCGAATTCGCCGAGGACTGGGTCAATCTCGTCGCGCTGGCGGTCAACGAGGAGAACGCCTCCGGTGGGCGCGTCGTCACCGCGCCCACCAACGGCGCCGCCGGCATCGTGCCCGCCGTGATGCACTACGCGGTGCACTACACCCGGGCCGGCCGCCAGGATCCCGACGGCACCGCGGTGCGGTTCCTCCTGACCGCCGGGGCCATCGGGTCGCTCTACAAGGAGCGGGCGTCCATCTCCGGCGCCGAAGTCGGCTGCCAGGGCGAGGTCGGGTCGGCCGCCTCGATGGCGGCGGGCGCACTCGCCGAAATCCTCGGTGGCACACCGGAACAGGTCGAGAACGCTGCCGAGATTGCCATGGAGCACAGCCTCGGACTCACCTGCGATCCCATCCAGGGGCTGGTCCAGGTCCCGTGCATCGAGCGCAACGCGATCTCGGCAGGCAAGGCCATCAACGCGGCCCGGATGGCCCTGCGCGGCGACGGAGCGCATTACGTCTCGCTGGATCAGGTCATCGAGACCATGCGAACCACCGGCGCCGACATGCTGTCGAAGTACAAGGAAACCTCCACCGGCGGCCTCGCGGTCAATGTGCCGGTGAACTACGTCGAATGCTGAATGATGTTGCAGGAGAGGGAGACAACGATGCACCTTGATTGGTACGACCGCGGAATCCTCACCTTTGTGCTGGGCTGCGCGTCGGGTGCGGAACCATCCAACGACGCGTCCCTGGCGCATTTCGGGATCACCACCCCTCGGGTGATGCGCCGATTCGACGCCGTCCTCGACGCCGTCAGGTCACACGAGTTCCCGCTGGATGACGCCGACCTGATGCTCGTGCACCAGGCCGCCGATTATCGCAGCCACATGCCGCGCACGGGCTAAGGCTGGTCGCTGACCGACTCGGCGACGCGGAACGCCACCATCCGCGCGGTGTCCTCGTCGGCGGCCTCCACCATGACGCGGACGACCTGTTCGGTTCCGGAGGGCCGCAACAGGATTCGTCCCGTATCGCCGAGTTCGGCCTCGGCCTCGGCGACCGCGGTCTGCACCGCCGGCGCCTGGGCGACCGTGGTCTTGTCGGCCACCTCGACGTTGATCAGCACCTGCGGCAGCGTCTGCATGGGCGCGCACAGTGCCGCCAGCGACTCCCCCGTCTGCGCCATGCGCGACATCAGCCGCAGGCCGGTGACGATGCCGTCGCCCGTGGTGCCCAGCTCGGGCATCACGATGTGGCCGGACTGTTCGCCGCCCAGCGAGAACTTGCCCGCCCGCAGTTCCTCGAGCACGTACCGGTCGCCGACGCCCGTGGTGCGGACCTCGATGCCGGCCTCGCGCATGGCCAGGTGCAGGCCGAGGTTGCTCATCACGGTGGCCACCAATGTGTTCGAGACCAGCTCGCCGGCATCGCGCATGGCCAGCGCCAGCACCACCATGATCGCGTCACCGTCGACCAGCGCACCTGACGCGTCGACGGCCAGACATCGGTCGGCGTCGCCGTCGTGGGCCAGGCCCAGGTCCGCACCGTGGTCGACGACGGCCTGCTGCAACTGTGCCATGTGGGTGGAGCCGCAGCCGTCGTTGATGTTGAGGCCGGTCGGCTCGGCGTTGATCGCGATGACGGTCGCGCCCGCGGCGCGATATGCCTGTGGGGCAGCCGCCGAGGCGGCGCCGTTCGCACAGTCGACCACGACGGTGAGCCCGGCCAACGGAGCGACCGCGGCCTTGGCGGCGTGCGTCAGGTAGCGGTCCAGCGCGTCGGCGGCGTCGAGCACGCGGCCGATGCCGGCGCCGGTCGGGCGGGCTCCGGGCCCTGCGGCGACCAGTTCGGCGATGCGGTCCTCGGTGTCGTCGTCGAGCTTGTGCCCGCCGGCGCCGAAGATCTTGATGCCGTTGTCCGGCATGGGGTTGTGCGACGCGGAGATCATCACGCCGAGCTGTGCGTCATAGGAGGCGGTCAGATAGGCCACCGCGGGGGTCGGCAGCACGCCGACCCGGAGCACGTCGACACCCTCACTGGTGATGCCGGCGATGACCGCGGCCTCCAGCATCTCGCCGCTGGCCCGGGGATCTCGTCCGACGACCGCGACACAACGGCCGGCTCCTGAAGTCGAACACAGCCGACGGGCCGCAGCCGAACCCAGCGCCAGTGCCAGCTCAGCGGTCAGATCACGGTTCGCGACGCCACGGACGCCATCGGTGCCGAACAGCCGACTCATAGACCTGCTTTCCTCGAGAAGTGCCCCCATGAAACGCCGAAGGCGGGCGTGTCCAGACTGCGACACGCCCGCCCACGAGCAGAAACGATCAGCGCTTGCTGTACTGAGGCGCCTTGCGGGCCTTCTTGAGGCCGTACTTCTTGCGCTCGATGGCACGCGGGTCACGGGTCAGGAACCCGGCCTTCTTGAGTGCCGGACGATCCTCGGGCTGAACCAGGATCAGCGCACGGGCGATGGCCAGACGCAGCGCGCCGGCCTGACCCGAGGGGCCGCCACCGTCGAGGTGGGCGTAGATGTCCACCGTGTCGACGCGGTCGACGGTCACCAGCGGGGCCTTGATCAGCTGCTGGTGCACCTTGTTCGGGAAGTAGTCCTCCAGGCTGCGGCCGTCCAGGTTGAACTTGCCGGTGCCGGGCACCAGACGAACGCGGACGACGGCTTCCTTGCGGCGGCCGACGGTCTGGATCGGACGGTCGATGTACACGGGCTCGCGGGGGGTCGACTCTTCGACAGCCTCGAACTCGGGAACTTCGGTGACTTCAGTCACGTCAACTTCGGTCACTGGGCCACCTGCTTGATCTCGAACGGAATCGGCTGCTGCGCGGCGTGCGGATGATCGGGACCCGCGTACACCTTCAGCTTCTTCTGCACCTGGCGCGACAGCTTGTTGTGCGGGAGCATGCCGACGATCGCGTTCTCAACGGTGCGGGTCGGGTGCTTCACCAGCTGTTCGCCGATGGAGCGCTTGCTCAGACCGCCCGGGAAACCCGAGTGACGGTAAGCAAACTTGTCGGTGAGCTTCTTGCCCGACAGGGCAATCTTCTCGGCGTTGATGATGATGACGAAGTCACCCTCATCGGAGTTGGGCGTGAACGTCGGCTTGTGCTTGCCACGGAGCAGCTTGGCTGCTTCCACGGCGAGCCGGCCGAGCACCACGTCTTGGGCGTCGATGACGTACCACTTACGCGTGGTGTCACCCGCCTTCGGCGTGAATGTAGGCACAGCTATACCTCTTCTTCTCGGGTTGAGTCCCGGTGCTATCCGGGTGCCGGTCAAGTGCGCGACCTGCGATTTCCCGGCGACCGACGGTGACCCGGGAAGCAGCTGCCTCTCGGCCTGCTGCGCACCAACGAAGGACTTTACCTGCGAGCGTCGTCGCAGGTCAAAACGCGGGTTGACGGTTCGCGCGAGCACACAGTCTCAAGGCCACGACGGACGTCTCCCTGCACACCTTTCGTCTGCAGCGGTCAACTTGCATTGACCGTCAAGGCAAGTTGACTGCTTCAAAACGAATGCGTCACAGGAGAGCCGACACGCCGACCGGCTGTGAGTGTGCGTCTACGCAGACACCTCCTCGCAAAAATTCTGCGAGGACGCACAGTCAATTGCGGCACCGGGTGTCTACGTCAGTTCGGCGGCACCGGGCGCTTCGAGCGAAGTGTCGCGGGAGGTGTCCTTGAGTTCGACGCCGGACCGGCCCAGGGCGCGGGCACCGGACACCAGACCCGCGGCGACCTTCGCGGCCTCGGCGTAACCGAGACCCTCGGGCGGGTGGATGTTCGAGATGCAGTTGCGGTCGGCATCGGTGCGTCCCGGCATGGGCAGATGTGTCAGGTAGATACCGAGGCTGTCGGCGACGGACAGGCCCGGCCGCTCCCCGATGATGACGATCAGGGTCCGCACCTTCGCCGCCGCACCGATGTGGTCGCCGAGCGCGACGCGCGCCTGGGTGGCGATCACCGGCGGCGCCAGCGTGTAGTCGTCGCGCAGGGTGGCGACCAACTCGGCGAGCAGCGCCGGCCCGTGCTTGGCCAGCGCGTAGGGCGAGAGCCCGTCGGCCAGCACGAAGCCGATGTCGGCCGGGGTCTCCGGGACGTCCATGGGCTCGGCCGGGACCCGGCCCAGGTCCGGACGGCGCAGGTACTCACTGCGGGACTCGGCCTGGCTACGGACCACTGCCGGCTCGCCGAGGCCGATCTCCCGAACCGGCGCCGCGAGGGCGTCGACATCGAGCGGTTCGTGCACCGCGTCGCGGGCGGCGGCGTGGGCCGCCGACAGTTCGAGCACCTCGCGGGTGGGCAGCGCGTTGCCGGCGCGGCCCAGCCCGATGCGGGCCTGGGTGGTCTTGCGGAGCTCGTCCCAGAATTCCTGGATTGCCACGTCTTCGGTCATGGTCATCCCGCCGCCGTCAGTGCCCGCAGCGCCGAGCGCTGCAGATCGAACTGGGTGAGCTTGCCGGCGTCGTCGGTCATGCCGACCTTCTTGAGCCAGGCCTCGAATTCCGGAGCCGGCTTCAACCCGAGCGTGCGGCGGGCCGACACCACGTCGTGGAACGACAGGCTCTGGTAACCGAGCATGACGTCGTCGGCGCCGGGCACCGTGATCACGAACGCACAGCCGGCCGCGGCCAGCAGGTACAGCAGAGTGTCCATGTCGTTCTGGTCGGCTTCGGCGTGGTTGGTGTAGCAGACGTCGACGCCCATCGGCAGGCCCAGGAGCTTGCCGCAGAAGTGGTCTTCGAGCCCGGCGCGGATGATCTGCCGACCGTCGTACAGATACTCCGGCCCGATGAAGCCGACGACGGTGTTGACCAGGAGCGGGTCCAGCGCGCGGGCGACGCCGTAGGCGCGGGCCTCCAGGGTCTGCTGGTCGACGGGCCGGCCGCCGGTGCCGAGGTGTGCGCCCGAACTCAGCGCCGACCCCTGCCCGGTTTCCAGATACATCACGTTGTTGCCGACGGTGCCGCGGTTCAGGGACCGGCCGGCCTCGTTGCCCTCGCGCAGCAGCGCCATGTCGACACCGAACGCCTTGTTGGCGCCTTCGGTACCGGCGACGGACTGGAACACCAGGTCCACCGGAGCACCGGTCTCGATGAGGCCGATGGTCGTGGTGATGTGCGACAGCACGCAGGACTGCGCGGGGATGTCGTAGCGGCTGCGGATGTTGTCGAGAAGGTGCAGCAGGTCGGCCGTCGCCTGAGGCGAATCGGTGGCCGGGTTGATGCCGATGACCGCGTCGCCGCAACCCATCAGGAGCCCGTCGAGCACGGCGGCGGCGATGCCCCGTGGGTCGTCGGTCGGGTGGTTGGGTTGCAGGCGGGTGGCCAGGGTGCCCGGCAGCCCGATGGTGCTGCGGAAGGCCGCGTGCACCTGGGTGGCCGCGGTGACGGCGATCAGGTCCTGGTTGCGCATGATCTTCGAGACCGCGGCCGCCATCTCCGGCGTGATGCCGGGGGCGACGGCGGCGATCTTCGCAGCGGCGTCGTCACCGGCCACCGCGTCCAGCAGCCAGTCCCGGAAGGCTCCCACCGTGAGGTGGGAGATTTCCGAAAACGCCTGCTGGTCATGGGAATCCATGATCAGTCGGGTGACCTCGTCGGTCTCGTAGGGCACCACCGCGTCATTGAGGAAGGTGTCCAGCGGGAGCTCTGCCAGCGCCCAGGCGGCGGCAGCCCGCTCGGCGTCGCTGTGGGCTGCGCACCCGGCGAGTTCATCGCCGGAGCGCAGCGGCGTGGCCTTGGCCATCAGGTCCACAAGCCCGTCGAAGGTGTAGTTCACCCCCGAAATCCGCTGGTGGTACTTCATTTCAGCTCGTCCTCGGCTTCCGCGAGCATCGCGAACTCTTCATCAGGAGAGTTTGCCACCAAACGGTGCCGGCTGTAGAGCGCGAAGTAGAGCATGAACGCGGCGAACACTGCCAGGCACAGGCCCACGGCGAACGGGTCGACCAGGAAGGTCGCGATGACCGCGATGACGGCGACGACGAGCGCGAAACCCGTGGTCACGACGCCGCCCGGGGTGCGGTACGGCCGCGGCATGTTGGGCTCGCGACGACGCAGCACGATGTGGCTGACCATCATCAGGACGTAGCTCACCGCGGCGCCGAAGACGGCCATGTTCAGCAGCAGGTCACCCTTGCCGGTCAGCGACAGCACGAAGCCGATGACACCGGGGACGATGAGCGCCAGCGTCGGCGCCTTGCGCGAGTTGGTCACCGACAGCTGTGTCGGCAGGTACCCGGCCCGGGACAGGGCGAACAGCTGACGGGAGTAGGCGTAGATGATCGAGAAGAAGCTCGCGATCAGGCCGGCGAGGCCGATGTAGTTGACCAGCTTGGCACCGGTGCCGTTGCCGAGCGCTTCGACCAGCGGGTTGCCCGAGCCCGACATCTGTTGTGCGCCACCGACACCCGTGGTCAGGAACAGCACGACAGCGCAGGTGACGAGCAGGACCGTCATGGCGGCGATGATGCCGCGCGGCACGTTCTTCTCCGGGTTGGCGGTCTCCTCTGCGGCCAGCGGCACGCCTTCGATGGCCAGGAAGAACCAGATGGCGAACGGGATGGCGGCCCAGATGCCGAGGTAGCCGTGCGGCAGGAACGACGAGGCACCGGCGGCGCCTGCGTCGGGGGCGATGTTGGTCAGGTTGGCGACGTCGAAGTGCCCGATGGCGCAGACCGCGAAGATCACCAGGCCCAGCAGCGCGATGGCGGTGATCACGAACATCACCTTGAGCGCCTCACCGACGCCGGCCAGGTGGATGCCGATGAAGAAGGCATAGGCTGCGAGGTACACCCACCAGCCGTTCTGAATTCCGAAGAGTCCCAACGACTCCACATAGGCGCCGATGAACGTCGCGATGGCGGCCGGCGCGATCGAGTACTCGATGAGGATCGCGGTGCCGGTGGCGAAACCGCCCCAGGGGCCGAGGGCGCGGCGCGCGAAGGTGTAGCCACCGCCCGCGGCGGGCAATGCCGAGGACAGCTCGGCCATGCCCAGCACCAGGGCCAGGTACATGCCGGCGATGACGACGGCGGCGATGGCGAGGCCACCGAAACCGCCGTGCGCCAGACCGAAATTCCAGCCGGAGTAGTCGCCGGACACGACATAGCTGACGCCGAGGCCGGCAAGCAGCAGCCAGCCGGCCGTGCCCTTCTTCAGCTGGCGCTTCGCAAGGTATTCGTTGCTCTCGACGTGTTCGTCGACGCCGTGAGCGTGGTGCTCACTGGGTGGGTTGGTGATGGACACTGGATACTCCTGAAAAAGGGATGGCTGACGCCGAGATGGCCTGGTTCCAGGAGCTATCTGGCGCCGGCCGGATTATTTTGTCGCCGTATGCATTTGAGAATGCGCCGACCGATGAACGGAGCGAGCGCCCGCGTATTCGGGGGTTACGCGGGCGCTCGCTGGTCCGATCAGAAGAAGCCCTGGGCCTTCGTCGAGTACGAGACGAGCAGGTTCTTCGTCTGCTGGTAGTGGTCCAGCATCATCTTGTGGTTCTCCCGGCCGATGCCGGACTGCTTGTAGCCGCCGAACGCGGCGTGCGCGGGGTACATGTGGTAGCAGTTGGTCCACACGCGGCCGGCCTTGATGTCCCGGCCGGCCCGGTAGGCGACGTTGCCGTTGCGCGACCACACGCCGGCGCCGAGGCCGTACAGCGTGTTGTTGGCGATGGAGATGGCGTCGTCGTAGTCCTTGAACGACGTCACCGACAGCACCGGTCCGAAGATCTCCTCCTGGAAGATGCGCATGCCGTTGTGGCCGGAGAACACCGTCGGCGTCACGTAGTAGCCACCGTTGAGGTCACCGCCGAGCTCGGCCCGCTCACCACCGGTGATCAGCTGTGCGCCTTCGGATTTGCCGATCTCGATGTAGGAGAGAATCTTCTCCAACTGGTCGTTGGAGGCCTGCGCGCCGATCATGGTCTCGGTGTCCAGCGGATCGCCCTGGCGGACGGCCTTGGTGCGGATGGCGGCCAGTGCCAGGAACTCGTCGAAGATGTCGGCCTGGATCAGGCTGCGCGACGGGCAGGTGCAGACCTCGCCCTGGTTCAGCGCGAACATGGTGAAGCCTTCCAGCGCCTTGTCCTGGAAGTCGTCGTTGGCGGCCATGATGTCACTGAAGAAGATGTTCGGGCTCTTGCCGCCCAGCTCCAGGGTGACCGGGATCAGGTTCTGGCTGGCGTACTGCATGATCAGCCGGCCCGTGGTGGTCTCACCGGTGAACGCGATCTTGGCGATGCGGTTGCTCGACGCCAGCGGCTTGCCGGCCTCGACACCAAAGCCGTTGACCACGTTGACAACACCGGCAGGCAGCAGGTCGCCGATGAGCGAGAACAGGTACATGATCGACGCCGGGGTCTGCTCGGCAGGCTTGAGCACGATGGCGTTGCCGGCGGCCAGCGCGGGGGCCAGCTTCCAGACGGCCATCAGGATCGGGAAGTTCCAGGGGATGATCTGGCCGACGACGCCGAGCGGCTCGTGGAAGTGGTAGGCGACGGTGTCGTCGTCGATCTCGGAGATCGAGCCTTCCTGGGCCCGCAGCACGCCCGCGAAATAGCGGAAGTGATCGACGGCCAACGGGATGTCGGCGTTGAGGGTCTCGCGGACCGGCTTGCCGTTGTCCCACGACTCGGCGACGGCGATGGCCTCGAGGTTCTGCTCCATACGGTCGGCGATCAGGTTCAGGACCCGGGCGCGGGCGGCCGGTGAGGTCTTGCCCCACGCGGGCGCGGCGGCGTGAGCGGCGTCGAGCGCCTTCTCGATGTCGGATTCGTCCGAGCGGGCGATCTCGATGAACACCTCGCCCGTCACGGGGGTACGGTTCTCGAAGTAGCGTCCGGCAGCGGGCGCCACCCATTCGCCGCCGATGAAGTTGTCGTAGCGGGCCGGGTAGGTCATCACCGAACCCTCGGCACCGGGACGCGCGTAAACAGTCATGGGTTCACTCCTCGCAGTGGCTGACAAACACAAATGTGCTGCTGGTCACTACGCTACGCAGAAGTGGGTTGCAACACAGTTGCATCGTCGAACGCGTTCGAACTGTGACCGCGTCAGCCGAGGTCGGCGTCCAATCCCGCCAGGTGCCCGACGGCCTGTGCCCGGACCACCGCGTCCGCCGACGGGTGGTTGCGCAGCAATTGCCAGCCGTGCCGGTCGTCGCGGCCGTCGGGCAGGGCCAGCCATCGGCGCAACAGTCCGACCTGCCCGGCGGCGGACGCCGACAGCACCGCGGTCCGCAGGCTCTCCCCCAGCTCGGTTCGCAACCGGGCGATCGCCGGCGATACCGACTGCGGCAGCAGCGCCCCCGAGTAGTGGGACAGCGCGCCGTCGACGTCGCCGCGATGCAGCGCGGCGAAGACGTCGGCGACGTCACTGTCGATCGGGGTGAGCAGCCGGTACGGCCGCGACGCCACGTACTGCGCACCGATGACCCGGCGCAGGCGGGACATCTCGACGCGGATGGTGACCGAGTCAAGATCGTTGTCGTCCAACAACATTGCGAGATGGTCGGCGCTCAGGCCCTCGGGATGCCGGCTCAGCAGGACCAGAATGTCGGCGTGCCGGCCGCTGAGGGTGTGCTGGTGCGGCTGCCCGTCGTCCCCGGTGGCGACCCAGCGCGGCCGATCGCCGCCCAGCACCGTCAGGCGGGCCAGCGTCGTCCGGGTGGTGGCCGGCTGCAGCAGCCGCTGCAGGGCGAGGTGATTTTCGATGGCCATCACCGTGGCACGTACCAGGCCCAGGGTCTGCGCCGAGGCGACCTGGCTGTCCCCGGTCAGGTCCAGGCAGCCGATGAGCTCGCCCGTCGTCGGGTCGTGCACAGGCACCGCGGTGCAGGTCCAGGGCTGGACGAGCCGGGCGAAGTGCTCCGAGCCGTGGATCTGCAGTTCCCGGTCCAGGGCCAGCGCGGTGCCCGGGGCGTTGGTGCCGGCGCTGCGCTCGCTCCAGTCGGCGCCGGGCACGAAGTTCATGGCCTCGCCCCGGCCCAGGGCCGTCTTGTCGCCCTCGACCCACAGCAGCGTGCCGTCGGCCGCGGCCACCGCCACCATGACACCGCTGTCCTTGGCGTCCTCGACCAGGAGTTTCCTGATCACCGGTAACGCGGCGGCGATGGGTTGTTCGGCGCGGAGCTGGTCCAAGGTCTTGGGCACGACGGGCGTGAACTGCGCACCGCCGAGGTCCGGATCCACGCCCGTGGCCAGGCTGCGGCGCCAACTGTCGGCGATGACGGGGCGGACGGCCGTGGGGTCCAGGTGCTGGGCGTCGATCTCGCCGGTGACGAACCGCTGGTGTACCGCGCGCAGCGTTGAGCCGGCCGGCGACCCCTCGGTGCGGCTGATTCCCACGACACTCACACTCCTCGCAGGTCGGATACACACCTGCGTGGCCGCCAGGGTAGTCGACCTCGGTGTTTCGCGGCAGCTGTTGGGTAGTGCTGTGTGGTCCCGCCCCCAGCTCTCCATTCCAGGGGCAGGACCACACAGGGCTCGTGATGGGTCAGAACACCCAGTCGCCGGCGGCACGACGGTCGGTTGCGGCGACGTCGTCGGCACCGTCGCGGACCGCGTTGCCGAGGCTGTGCAGGATCTCGTTGAGGGCGGCTGCCGACTGGTTCCAGCGGGCCTGCTCGGCCTGGAACGCCTCTGCGGCCTCGCGGGTCCACGACTGCTGCAGCGGTGCAACCAGTTGCCGAAGCTCTTCCAGCGCCGTGTTCATCCTTGCCGACGTGGCGTGGATCTGTTGGCGGACAGTGAATTCGATCTCGCCGAAGTGGTAGGACAGCACCGATTGCCTCCTTCTGTCCCGTCAGATCGCGTGACCGGTGGCGCCGATGCGCTGGGCGTGCGCCTCAGCCGCCTGGCTCAGCACCGTGGCGTTCGATCGGATGGTCTCGGCGATACGCGCAAGCGTCGCATGCAGTTTCATCGACTCGCCGTTCCACCGGGTGACCACGTCCTGGAACCGGGCCGCCGCGACGCCGCCCCAGACGGTCGGCGGGATGGCCGTCATCTGGCCGATGAAGTTACCGAGCATGGCCCGGATCTCCTCGTTGCGGACCTCGACCTTGCCGGCGATTCCTGTCATCAGATCGAAATCTGTGGTCAGCGTGCCACTTAGCGGAGCTGTCATGTTTTCCTCTCCATTCGGGTTTGCTTGTTTAGACGTTCTCCGTGAGCGTTCGGTTCCATTGCCGCCCAAGTTTTTTCAATCGGTTCGGCGCGCGGAGCGGATCGCGGTGTCACACGGCGCACGGACCGCGTCACCCTGACACCCCACCGCGATCCGGACCGGGCCGTCGAGCAGGACCGACCATTCGACCGTCCGCCCGCCGCGCACCTCCCGGTATCTGACGGCCGGGCGCCCGGCGCTGACGCCGGCGTCCTCGAAGTCGACGATGACGCCGCCGGGCAGCTTCGCCGCCGCCTCTCGCAGTGACCGCGCTGCGGTATCGGGCGTCTGGCCCGGTGGCACCACCGATTGGGTGAGGTGGATGATCTGCCCGCGATCGTCGGGCGAAACTATTTGCACCCGAGCCGATCCCGCGCCCGACAACGCCCTCTCGACCAGCCAGCGTGCCGGAATCTGCACCGCCACGCGACCTTCCACCAGCCACGTGAGATCAGGGTCGGCGGCAGGGACCACCGCCGCGGGGCCGTCCCGGCTGGACAGGCCCAGCGCCGCTGTTCCGGCGACGGCAACCACCGCCGCCGCGGCGATCGCGATGCGGCCCCGCGTGGAGTGCGCCACGGCCGGCGCGCTGCCAACGTCGGCGTCATCGAGTAGGTCGTCGCAACGGAGGACCTGTGTCGTGACGCCATGATCCTGCAGCCGCGCTTGGATTTCCACGGCCAGCGGCGCGGCACCCGGAACACCGATCGGCGCATCGACCACGACGTGGCTGTCCATTGCCGCGCGGGCAACCACTGTGTCCGTGGCAGCGCTGTCGGTTCGTCGTACGACCGACGAGGCCGTTCCCGGCCGAGAGACGGTCACCAGGTCCTCCCCCACTTCGACCACGGTGCAATCCGGTTCACCGGAGGCGATCCGGATTGCGTCGATTCGGCGCCGGACAACGACACATACTCCGTTGGCGTCCGCGGCCGATCGCACCCTCTGAACCCTCGACGCCGACCACCAGGCCGGGCACACCACCGTCACGGTGCGCGCGGTGCCGATCGCCGCGGCCATCGCGTCACGCCAGATACGTTCGGCCGGCAGGACTGCCGCGTCGAGCAGGCCCAACTGCTCGTCGACGCACTCCAGTGCCGCCGAAACCAGCTCGGCATCAACGTTTCCCGGTCCAACGATGGTCGCCGGGCCGACCACCACGACCGTCACGGCGGATCGGTCCAGGCGATCTGGACCAGCTCATCGGGCCGGCCACGCCGCACCACGACAGCACGGCCTGGCGGGAGCATCATCGGACGCGCAACACCCAGCAGCGGCCCCTCCTCGGTGTCGGCGCTCATGAGGATGCCGGTGGCGCCGAGGTCCCGCATCCGGGCGAACAGTGGGTCGAACATGGCTCGGGCGGCACCGCCGGCGCGCCGCGCGATCACCAGGTGCAGGCCGATGTCCGAGGCGTGCGGCAGCAGGTCGAGCAAGGGACTCAACGGATTTCCCGCCGCGCCCGCGACCAGGTCATAGTCGTCGACGACGATGTGGATGTCGGGGCCGCACCACCAGGATCGGTCGCGGAGTTGCTGCTGGGTGACGCCCGGGCCCGGCAGCCGAGCCGTCAGAACGGATAGCGCGGCCGTCAGCTCCGCGGTGGCCGTGACACTCGACATCGCGTAGCCGCACAGGTGCGGCGACTCGACCACGCCCAGCAAGGTCCTACGGAAATCGACGATCAGCACACGGACCTGCTCCGGCTCGCTCTGGCTGATGATCGCCCGGCACAGGGTCCGCAGCGCGGACGTCTTGCCGCAACCGTTGTCGCCCAACAGGATCAGGTATGGACCGGCTTCGAGGGCGAACGGCTGTAGTTCCGCCTCGGAGATACCGATGACATGGCGGGATGATTCCCCGCCGGTCGCCGTGACCACCTCCGCGTAGTCCACGTGGTGCGGCAGCAGCTCGATGACCGGCGCGGGTTGCTCGGGCTGGGCCGCCACCACGTCGAGCTGCGGCAGCGCCACCACGAACTCCTTGCCGTCGCTGGTGAGGCCGCGCCCCGGCGGGCAATTGGCGAGGAGCTGCGCACGGCGACGATCCATTTCGGACTCGGTGGGGTCGCCGAGCCGCAATTCGATCCGGGTACCGATGTGGTCTTTCAGCATGGGGCGCAGTTCAGCCCACCGGTTGGCGGTGAGCACCACGTGGATTCCGACCGACAGTCCCTGTGCCACCATTGCCGTGATGGTGTCCTCGAGCGCGTCGGACTCGCGGCGCAGCACCGCCCAGCCGTCGACCGCCAGGATGACATCGCCGTATCGATCCGGGAAGGGCACTGCCGGCCCGTGCTGCTGCCGGAACTCCTGGCGACGGCGGCACAGCGCGGACAGTTGAGAGACGATGCGCCGCAGCAATTCCGGCTCATGCCGGCCGGCGATCGTACCGACGTGGGGGTGCTGCCGCAGCGCCGTGAGCACGCCGTCGCCGAGATCCAAACCGTAGATGCTGAGTCGTCGTGGCGCCGCGGTGGCGGTCAGGCCGAGCAGCAGTGTCTGCAGCGCACTCGATTTCCCGGACCGCGGACCCCCGACGACGGCCACGTGCCCGCCGGCGCCATTGAGGTCGACGACCAGTGGATCACGGCATTGCTGGAACGGGTTGTCCACCAATCCGATCGGTGCCCGCAGCGGCCGGCCGGCCGGCTCGGTCATGAGCAGTTCGGACAACGCGGGCGATTCGGTGAGGGGCGGCAACCAGACCTGATGGGCGTCGGGACCAAGCCCTGCCAGCCGGTGCACAGTCGTGTCCAGCAGGCTCGGACCGGCTGCCGGATCTGCTGTCGCAGCCGGCCCGCCGGTGAACAGCGCCGGGCCCGGGTCCTCACCGTGGGTGTCCGGTGCGGGGCCCGAAACGAATGTGGTGTGGAATCGCATCAGCTTTCCGTCTGCGGTCCGCAGCAAGCCCGCGCCGGGTGTCCCCGGCAGCTCGTGGGCGTCGGTGACCCCGATGACCGCCCGGGACTCGGCCGCCGAGAAGGTCTTGAGACAGACCCGATACGAGAGGTGGGTATCCAAGCCCCGCAGACGGCCTTCGTCCAGCCGCTGGCTGGCCAAAAGCAGATGGATGCCCAGCGACCGGCCGAGACGCCCGATGGCAACGAACAGCTCCGCGAAATCCGGATGGTGGCTGAGCAATTCGGAGAATTCGTCGACCACGATGAACAGGGCGGGCAGCGGAGCAAGCTCGGCGTCGGCCGCGCGGGCCCGGCGATAGTCGCCGATGCCCGACAGGTTCCCCGCCGCCCGTAACAGCCCCTGCCGCCGGGTCATCTCGCCGGCCAGGGCGTCGCGCATCCGGGCCACCAGATGTGCCTCCTGTTCCAGGTTGGTGATGACGGCCGCGACATGGTTGGCCTTCTCGAAGCCGAGAAATGTTGCACCACCTTTGAAATCGACGAGGACCAGGTTCAGCTCGTCCGGCGAATGCGTGGTGATCAGACCCAACGTCAGGGTGCGGAGAAACTCGGACTTGCCGGAACCCGTTGCGCCGATGCACAAACCGTGCGGTCCCATGCCGTGCTCGGCGGGTTCCTTGAGGTCGAGTTCGACGGACGCCCCAGTGGTGTCGGTGCCGATCGGGACCCGCAAGCGGTGCCGGGCCGGCCGGGGCGACCACGACGGTGTCCAATCATGGTGCCACCGCGCCGCGTCCGCGGTGCCGGCCAATCGGTAGCGCGCGAGTCTGCGCGCACAGGTCTCGGCTTGCTCAACCGTCAGCGCATCGGTCGTCGAACATCGCGGCAGCGTTGACGCCGATCCTGGCCGACCGAGCACCAGCAGTGTGACCCCGTCCGATCCGTCGAACGCGGTGGCCGCGACGCTGTCCACCAGCACCACCAGATGGCAGCCGGGTATGACGGGCACGGCTGCGGCTTCGGCGAAGCGCAGCGGCGCCCCTCCGATGACACCCGAACGGTAATGGTGCGGCAGCCATTTCAGCCAGTCCCACCCCGCAGCCCCGGTGACCGCAGCGATCTTCACCTCATCAGGGCCGTGCCACACCGCCAACTGGCACACCATGGCGCGGGCCAGTCCCGGGGCATCTCCGACATCGAGGCGCCGGTGGCGGCGCAATACGACGGTCACCGGAACCTCCGGCACGGTGGCGCCGGTTGTCAGCAACCGTTCGAATGCCGAAGCGGCCACTGGGTCGGTCATTTCGCCCCCGGTCGCCGGCGACGGGACCAGCCTGGTGCACAGCGGTCGCTCCCCGACCCCCACCCGCATCTCGGTGAAGTCCTCATCGTTCCAACGGCGTTGCCACATCCGGTCGGTCCCGGTCAAGGTCCAGAGGGCGGCGGGCGGCGGATGGTTCTGATGCAGCAGGCGATGCTGCTCAGCGGCGGTCCGGCCGGCACACTCCTCAAGCGCGTCGAGGTACACCAGGTACTCACGGCGATCGGCATCGATCTCGCCGGCCCGGCGCGCACCGCGCGACCCGAGAACGGTGCTACCGATCATGGACAGCACCATCATGGCCGGAAACAGCAGGAACACCGGACTGCGTCCGGTCACCGAACCCGAGCGGAAGTAGAACACCATCATGCCGGCCATCGCCACCAGCATCAGGACCGGAGCGACGCGGGTGACGACGTGGCCCGGCGCCAGCCGCGGCACCTGTGGCGGTGTGCGGACCTCGATGTCCCCCTGAGCTGGTTCGGCTGCCGCAGATCGCGCGACTCTCGTGAATTCCATCGCATGTTCAGACGCAGCAGGACACTGTTCGGTTCCATCGATTTTCGTGTCGGGCAGGGGTCCGATGTGCAGTTACCGTGAGATCGGGCATGTCGATCCGGGGGGTGCGATGTCCGACTCTGTTTGTCGTCTTTCAGTGCAGTCACATGGCGAATACACCAGCGAGACCACCGATCTGGTCTTGCCGGCGGGCGCCGCCGTGGACACGCTGTTACCGGACATCGTGGCACTGGCTCGTCCGCAGAGCCCGGCTCACGGCGTGAGCTGGTACCTCGATCGAACAGTCGGCGATCCGATCAACGGATCATTGTCGTTGCGGCAAAACGACGTTCACGATGGGGACGTGCTGCAACTGGTGTCCGCCACCATCCCGGTACTCGGCGCGCGGCGGGCACAGACGGTGACAATGGCCGCCGGCACGCCCACGCCCGACCGTACCGGTCACCTGGCCGTACCCACACTCGGGTTGTGGGCGGTGACCGTCGCCTCCGGCATGCTGATCTGGTCCGCGGCGCGCGGCGACCAGACGATCGCAGCCGCCATCGCGTGTGGTGGCGCCCTGGGCGCGTTGATGGTGACGTTACGGTCCGGGCCTGCCGCGTGGTCCGTCTCCGCCCTCGTGCTGGCGTTCACCGCTGGGTTCACGGCGGTACCGGGTGGGCCCGCCGCTCCGAATGTCCTCCTCGGTGCCGCGGCGGCGTTCGCGGTGGCCCTGGTGTTGTTACGAGTCGGCGTGCACGCGGTATCCATTGCGGCCATGGCATTTTCGGCGCCGATGATCGTGGTGACGACGGTGGCGAGTACCTGGCCCATTCCGCTGACCGGCACCGGCGTGGCCCTCAGCGCCGTGGCTTTGGTCGTGCTGTCTGCCGCACCCCGGTGCGCCGTCACCGTCGCGGGGCTCGCGCCCCCGTCGGCGACAGTGACCGAGGGTGACCCGGGGCGAGTCGAGCGGGCCCATCTGGCGCTCACAGCGATGGTGATGGGCGCCGCAGCAGCCGTCGCGGTCGGTGCAGTCGTGGTGGCCGTGGCCGCCGTGCACCGGTCCGGCATCGCAACGTTGGCGTTCAGTTGGGCAGTAGCGGCCGCCCTGACGCTGCGAGCACCCTCCTATCGGCTGCCGGTACGCCGATGGACTGTTCTGGTCGCCGGAATGGTCTGCACCACTGCGGCTTTCGCGGTCACCGCGACGACGTTCCCCGCCTGGACGGCTTGGCTCGGTGGCAGCATCGTCGCGGTGGCGCTGGGTATCCGGCGGATGGGATCAGTCAGCGTCGCGATGGCCCAGCGCGTCAGCTACCTCGAATACGCGGCGCTGGCTGCCGTTCCGCCGTCCGCACTCTGGGCCGCAGACATCTTCATGCTGGTACGCGGACGATGAGCGTCGTCGGTTCGGCCATCGCCGTCGCCGTCACGGTCGCGATGGTGGCGCTGGTTCCCGCCGCCCACGCCATCGCTCCGAAGCCGGTCGATCAGGGTCAACTGCCTGCGCCGGAGGCCCCGGCGCCGCCGGGCAGAACCGAACAGGCCGACCGGTGCGCCACAGCGAAGCCCGCCGACGACCGCACCACACGTCAACTCGACGGGCTCAACCTTGCTGCGGTATGGCCGCTTTCCCGCGGCGGCGGACAGACGGTGGCGGTGATCGATACCGGCGTCACCCGCCACCGGTTGCTGCCCCACCTGGTCCCCGGCGGGGACTATGTCTCCTCGGGCGACGGTACGCAGGATTGCGATGGCCACGGCACCGCGATCGCGGGCCTGGTCGGCGCCGCGCCCCCGGATACCGAACCCGGCTCCTTCCGCGGCGTGGCGCCCGAGGCGACCATCATGGCGATTCGCCAGTCCAGCAACAAGTTCCGGCTCTCCAGCGACCATGCCACCTCTGGGGTCGGCGACGTCGAGACACTCGCCCGCGCGGTGCGCTCGGCTGCCGACGCCGGCGCAACCGTCATCAACATCTCGTCGGTCGCCTGCATGCCCGTCGCCGACCCGCTCGACGACCGGTCGTTGGGGGCCGCGCTGGCCTACGCCGTGGAGGTCCGCAACGTCGTAGTGGTCTCTGCCGCAGGCACGACCAATGGTGAATGCGCACAACAGAATCCACTGTCCGACCCCAAGCATCCGGGCACACCGGACTGGGACAACGTGCACACCGTGGTCAGCCCGGCGTGGTACGACGACTACGTGCTGACGGTCGGTTCGGTCGACCCCGCCGGCGCACCTTCACAATTCAGCCTGGCAGGCCCCTGGGTCGACGTCGCCGCACCGGGAGAGTCGGTGGTGTCGCTGAGTGCGCAGGGCGACGGCCTGGTCGACCGCCGGGCGGACGGACGCCCGCTGTCGGGGACCAGTTTCGCCGCACCCGTTGTCAGCGGTGTTGTCGCACTCGTCCGTTCACGATTCCCGCAACTGTCGGCCCGGCAGGTGATGGCCCGCATCGAGGACACCGCACACCATCCGGCTGACGGCTGGAACGCCCAGGTGGGACGCGGTGTGATCGACCCTTTGGCGGCGGTGAGTGGCGGTGCGCCCGCGCCTGCCCCGGCGCGGGTAGCTGCCACACCGTCGGCGCCTGCCCCCGGCCCGGATCAACGACCGTCGCGACGAATCGCCTTCCTGGGCACCGCCGTCTGCATCGCAGTGGCAACCGTCGCGGCGACGGGCCACCGGCGGTCACGACGGTAGGCATTTGTTCGAGGTTGTGTGGCCAGGGCTTGGCCGCGGCTCTATTCTTCAACGCATCGAGCACAACGATGGGATGGCCCTGTTTGGCCGATCCGTGGAATTGGGCGTACTGCGTGCCCTTGTGACACGAGCACGCAACGGAGCCGGTGGGGCGCTGGTGGTGCGTGGCGATCCGGGAATCGGTAAGTCGGCCCTGCTGACGAACGTCACGGCCAACCTGACCGGTGTCACCGTGATCCGTTCCGACGGTTACGAAGCGGAATTGTCGATGCCGTATGCCGCATTGCAGCGAATAGGGCTGTCCTTGGCCGAATACATCGACGCACTGCCCGTTCGCCAGCAACAGGCGCTGCGTGTCGCGTGGGGCGTCGACGATGGACCTGCGCCCGAGCCGTATCTGGTCGGGCTGGGCATGCTCGGTCTGTTCGCGGAAGCCGGTGGCCAGCGGCCGGTCATCTGTGTGGTCGATGATGCGCATTGGATCGACTCGGAGTCGCGGGTCGTGCTCGCGTTCGTCGCGAGGCGCCTGCAGGCGGAGTCGACGGTGTTGCTCTTCGGTGCGCGTGACAACGACGAGTCCGATGCTGCGCTGGCGGGCGTCTCAACGTTGCGCCTGACCGGTCTGGACCAGCGTGCGGCGGTACAACTGTTGACAGCGCGAGCATCCGACGTCATCGACCCCTACGCGGCCATCCAGATTGCCGTGGCCACGGGCGGTAATCCGCTTGCCCTCATCGACCTCGCCCGGGACTTGAGCATCCGGCAATTAGGGGACCTCTCGCTGTCATATGACCCGATACCGCTGAGCCGGCAGTTGATGGCGCATTACCTACGCCAGGTGCGTGAGATGTCGCCTGACGTGCAGCGGTGGTTGCTGGTCGCGGCTGCCGAATCGGCGGGCCAGTCCTTCCTCATCGCCAATGCCGCTGCCGCACTGGGTCTTTCGCCAGATTGCGCGACGGAGGCCCAACAGGCCGGCCTGGTGACGATCAGCGATACGGTGGCGTTCCGCCACCCGTTGGTGCGGTCGGCGGTGTATGGCGCGGCCACAGGACCTGATCGCCGTCGCGCCCATGATGCGTTGGCCACGGAAGCGAAACGCCAAGGACTGATCGAGTTGGAGGCGTGGCACTCAGCCGAAGCCGTCTCTGGGCTCGATGCGGGGGTAGCCGATCGACTTGAAGCGGTCGCGGGACTGGCGGCCAGGCGCGGTGGGCGCGGCTCGCAGGCGCGGCTGCTGGCCCGTGCCGCCGATCTCACCCCACCCTGTCCCACGCGAAACAGCCGACTACTCGCCGCGGCGGAGGCCGCCATGGACGCAGGCGCCGCGCATCTGGCCCGCGAGCTGATCGATCGGGTCGAGCCGCTTCATCTCGACGCGGTGCAGGACGGCCGACAGATCTTCATGCGCGCCGAACTGGCTCTCTTCCTCGCCGACCCGGCACCGATCGTGTGCGGACCGGCCGACTGTCAGCGGTCACGTATTTCCCCAGGTTTGAGGGGTTGTCCGTCACGTAA
>NZ_JMHT01000068.1 GCF_001905655.1 Mycobacterium sp. ST-F2 | reverse complement strand
CGGGGGCGCATCGACCGGCGGTGCCGGCTCGGGGGCGGGCGCCGGAGCAGGTGCCGGGGCCGGCGCGGGCGCAGGTGTCGGCACCGGATCGGCGTAGGAGATCGCACTCGGCAGAGCGATGGCCGCAGCCGCCGCACCTGCCACAGCGGCAGTCAGGGATTTCGGAAGTCGTTTGCGGGCACTTGTCCGCGCATCCGGGTGTCGCATGGGGACGAAAATACAGTGTTACCGGCGTGACGCAAGTGCGAGTTGCGGCTATTTGTCCCACGAGTTGCTTAGCTCGGCGCCGTCATCTCGTCAGACCACGGCGATATCGTCCGGTTGCTGGAGTGCCGCACCACCGCGGCCAGGGCTCGGACCGGCCGGGCGTGCCGTCATGCCGGCCTGATCGCCACGTCGCGCGGCGCCACGCAGAAGTAGACCTGCTCCCCCGGAATGAGCCGGAGCCCGGCCGCGGTCTCCGCACTGAGGTCTGCCGCAAGCCCGCCGCCGGCGTCGTCGGTCGCCTCGGCGCGCACTCGGATGACCGGCCCCCGATGATCCAGTTCCGCGACCCCCACCGCGACGACGTTGACGTCGTCGTCCGGCTTGTCCCGGCGCACCGACACGGCGGCGGGCGCGAACACCGCGATCACCGGACGATCGGGCGTCACGTCCGGCCCGCAGGTACCGCGCCAGGTGTGTCCTGCGGCCAGCACCGACCCGCCGTCGGCGCCGATGCGCCCGCTGATCAGATTCACCCCCGCGAACCGCGCACCGAACGCGGTGCGCGGCGCGGTCAGCACGTCCGCGACGGTTCCCGACTCGGCGATGCGTCCGCCCTCGATGACCACCACCCGATCGGCCAGCGTGACGACGTCGAGCAGGTCGTGGCTGACCAGCACCGAACTGCGGCCGCCGGCGCCGAGCACGCCACGCAGCAGTCGGCGCATCGCGGATGCCGCGGCCACGTCGAGTCCGGACAGCGGCTCGTCGAGCAGCAGCACGTCGGGTTCGGCCGCCAGGGCCCGAGCCAGGGCAACGCGCTGCGCCTGGCCGCCGGACAGTTGTCCCGGCCGACGGTCCGCCAGGTCACCGGCACCGACCTCGCTCAGCCAGTGCTCCGCAGTCCGTCGCGCCTCGGTACGCAGGCCACGACGACGCTGGTGCCGGGCCCGCGGCCCGAACGCCACGTTGGCCCCGACCGTCAGGTGTGGGAAGAGCGCCGGGTCCTGCAGCAACAGTCCGACCCGCCGGTTGTGCACCGCCACGTGCCGGCCCGACGCGCTGTCGGTCAGCCGGTGCGCTCCGACCGTCACCGTACCGGTGTCCGGCCGCAGCAGACCGGCGATCACATGCAGCACACTCGACTTGCCCGCGCCATTGGGCCCGATGACGGCCACCACCTCACCGGCGGCGACGGTGAACTCCACATCGATGCCGCGCGCCGCCACGACGGCGCGCACCGACACCCCGCCCGTCACTGCCGGCCCTCCGCCTCGAACGGCCAGCGACCGAACCGGGCGCCGCCCATCGCGAGCACCACGACGGCCGCGACCACGACCAGCACCAGCGACAACGCCACCGCGGCATCCGCGTCGGCCTCACGCTGCAGGTAGATCTCCAGCGGCAGCGTCCGCGTCACCCCCTCGCGGGAACCCGCGAACGTCAGCGTCGCACCGAACTCGCCCAGCGACCGCGCGAACGCCAGCACCGAGCCCGACACCAGGCCGGGCGCCAGCATCGGCAACGTGACCCGACGCCACACCGTCGTCGGGCGGGCACCCAGCGTGGCGGCGACAGCCTCGTACTGCGACCCGGCCGTGCGGGCCGCACCTTCGAGGGCGATCACCAGGAACGGCAGCGAGACGAACGTCTGCGCCAGCACGACCGCCGTCGTCGAGAACGCGATGTGCACACCGGCGGCGTCCAGGTACTTACCGATCAGACCCAGCCGGCCGAAGGCATACAGCAGCGCGATACCGCCGACGACCGGCGGCAACACCAGCGGCAACAGGATCAGCGGGCGGGTCCAGCGCACCGCGCGGGACCGGCTCCGCGCCAGCACCAGCGCCATCGGCACGCCCAGCACCACACAGAGCAGGGTGCTGGCGGCGGCGGTCTTGAGACTCAGGACCAGCGCGGTGACCGACGATTCGCTGCTGATCAGGTCGAGGAACCGGGACCAGTCGACCTTCGCGGCGACGGCGATCAGCGGCAGGACGACGAACAGCGCACCGAGTACCGCGGGGAGGTAGATCCAGCGCGGCAGTCCGGGGTTCAAGGTTTCGCGAATCCGAACTGGGTCAGGGTCTGCCGCCCCACGTCACCGGTCACGAGGTCGACGAACCGCTGCGCGGCCGCCGTGTCCGCCGACGACTTCAGCACCGCGATCGGGTAGATGTTCACCGCCGACGCCGCCTGCGGGAAGTCGACCTTGGCAACCTTGTCACCAGCCGACTGCGCGTCGGTCTGGTAGACGACACCGGCGTCGGCCTGCCCGGTGGTGACCTTGTTGAGCACATCGGTGACGGACGTCTCCTCGCTGACGGGCTTCAGCTCCACGCCGGCGATCTTCTCGACCTTGCGGGTGGCCGTGCCGCACGGCACCTGGGCGGCGCACACCACGACGTTCAACCCGGGCCGAGCCAGATCGCCGAAGTTGCCCAGCTGCTTCGGATTACCCGGCCGCGTCACGATGACGAGCGTGTTGGAGGCGAAGTTCGCCGGAGTGTGGGCCAGCAGACCGGCCTTGGCCGCCTTGGTCATGTTGTTGGCGTCGGCCGAGGCGAAGACGTCGGCCTTGGCGCCCTGCGTCAGCTGCTCGACCAACGACGACGAGCCCGCGAAGTTGAACTGGACGTCCGCGCCGGGATTGTCCTTCTTGTAGCGGTCGGCGAGGGCGGTGAACGCGCCCTTCAGCGATGCCGCCGCGTAGACGTTGACAACCGGGCCCGACTGCTTCGAACCCGAATCACACGCGGAGAGCGCGGTCACACTCCCCAGCAGGACCAATACCGCCACGGCACGCATCAACTTGCGCATGAGCCACATTGGCAGAACCCTAGGGCGGTTTCCTCCGCGTGGCGAGTTTCGTCAGCTAGCTACTGTCCAGTAACATGGCGGCAACCGCGTTCAGCGCTGCACACGAGGAGGCCCTGCTCATGGACGTTCTGGTCACCGGAGGCGACACCGATCTCGGCCGCGTCATCGCAGAAGGATTCCGCGACGCCGGGCACAACGTCGTCATCGCCGGAGCCCGCCGCGATGAGCTCGAGGTTGCCGCCAAGGAACTCGAAGTCGAGTCGATCGTGCTGGACAACACCGACGGCGCCGCGCTCGAGAAGATGCGCGACAAGCTGCCGCAGCACCTCGACACCATCATCAACGTCCCGGCTCCGGCCTGGTCCGCGGGCGACCCGCGCACCTACACGCTGGCCGAGCGCGCCACCGTGTGGCGCAACACGCTCGACTCCGCGCTGCTGTCGGCGGTGCTGACCGTCCAGATCCTCGGCGACCAGATGCGCTCGGGCGGCGCCATCGTCACCGTCGTGCCGGAATGCCCCAAGGACGGCACCGCAGACGCCGCGATCAAGGCAGCCGTGTCCAACTGGACCGCCGGCCAGGCCGAGCACTTCGGCATCCGCGGCATCACCATCAACGTCGTCGCCGCCGGCCGCGGCTCCGAGGCGGGCTACGACGGTATCGACGCCGGCAACGCGACGGTCGGGTCCGAGCTGACCAAGCTCGCCCTGTTCCTCACCACCCCGGCCGCTCGCCACATCACCGGCGAGACGCTGCACGTGAGCGCCGGCGCGCTCGCCACCTTCGCCTGATCTCAGGATTTATTCCCGTTTCGCCCGGGCTTCGCGCCCGGCGAAAACCGGGACGGCGCACGGCGGTTGGTGACTAGGGTCGAATCGTGACGATTCGACTCGGTCTTCAGATCCCCAATTTCTCCTACGGCACCGGTGTCGGTGAGCTGTTCCCGACCGTCATCGCCCAGGCCCAGGAAGCCGAGGCCGCCGGCTTCGACTCCGTCTTCGTGATGGACCACTTCTATCAGCTGCCCATGCTGGGCACTCCCGACCAGCCGATGCTGGAGGCCTACACCGCGCTCGGCGGACTGGCCACCGCCACCCGGAATGTGCAACTGGGCACCCTGGTCACCGGCAACACCTACCGGAACCCGACACTGCTCGCCAAGGCCATCACGACCCTCGACGTGATGAGCCAGGGCCGGGCGATCCTCGGCGTGGGTACCGGCTGGTTCGAACTCGAGCATGACCAGCTGGGCTTCGACTTCGGCACCTTCACCGACCGGTTCAACCGCCTCGACGAGTCGCTGCAAATCGTGCTGCCCATGCTCAAGGGCGAGCGCCCGACATTCAGCGGGAAGTACTACCGCACCGTCGAGGCCATGGCGAATCCTCGCTTCCGCGACCACATTCCGCTGCTGATCGGCGGTAGCGGCGAGAAGAAGACCATTCCGCTGGCGGCCCAGCACTTCGACCACCTCAACGTCATTGCCGGCTTCGACGAGTTGGCACGCAAGGTCGAGGTGGTGCGGGAGGCGTGCGAGAAGATCGACCGCGACCCGGCCACGCTCGAGACGAGCATGCTCGTCACCGCCTTCATCGACGACAACGCGACGTCGGACCTGGTCCCGGCCCAGATGAGCCAGCGCATGGTCGCCGGCAGCGCCGAGAATGTCGCCGAACAGTTGAAGGCGAAGGTCTTCGACGCGGGCATCGGCGGCGTCATCATCAACATTCCGACCAGCGTGACCGGATACGTGCCCGGTGTCATCACCGCCCTCGGAGCAGCCCTGAAGGAGGCCATCGACGCCTGAGCCGGAGCCGGTGGGGCATCTCACTGCATTGATCGATTCAGCTGCGACTAGCCTGTATATGTAAACAGTCTTGTAGTAGGTCGAGGAGCCCCTCAACATGGTCCACCCCGGAGCTACGGCAACGGATCGCCACAAAGTCGTCATCATCGGTTCGGGCTTCGGCGGCCTGTCCAGTGCCAAAGCCCTCAAGCACGCTGATGTCGACATCAAGCTGATCGCCCGTACCACCCACCACCTGTTCCAGCCGCTGCTGTACCAGGTGGCCACGGGCATCATCTCCGAAGGTGAGATCGCCCCACCGACCCGGCTGATCCTGCGCAAGCAGCAGAACGCCCAGGTGCTGCTCGGCGATGTGACCCACATCGACCTGGAGAACCAGACCGTCGACTCGATCCTGCTGGGGCACACCTACAGCACGCCGTACGACAGCCTGATCATCGCCGCCGGCGCCGGTCAGTCGTACTTCGGCAACGACCACTTCGCCGAGTGGGCGCCCGGCATGAAGACCATCGACGACGCACTCGAGCTGCGCGGCCGCATCCTGGGTGCGTTCGAGCAGGCCGAGCGGTCCAGCGACCCGGAGCGCCGCAAGAAGCTGCTGACCTTCGTGGTCGTCGGCGCCGGCCCGACCGGTGTGGAGATGGCCGGTCAGATCCAGGAGCTGTCCGACCAGACGCTCAAGGGCAGCTTCCGGCACATCGACCCGACCGAGGCCAAGGTCATCCTGCTCGACGCGGCACCCGCGGTGCTGCCGCCCATGGGCGAGAAGCTGGGCCTCAAGGCCAAGAACCAGCTCGAGAAGATGGGCGTGGAGATTCAGCTCAACGCCATGGTGACCGACGTCGACCGCAACGGCATCACCGTCAAGGACAAGGACGGCACCATCCGGCGCATCGAGTCGGCATGCAAGGTGTGGTCGGCCGGTGTGCAGGCCAGCCCGCTCGGCCGCGACCTGGCCAACCAATCCGAGACCGAAATCGACCGGGCCGGCCGCGTCAAGGTGAACCCCGATCTGTCGATCCCGGGCCACCCCAACGTGTTCGTCGTCGGCGACATGGCGTTCGTCGACGGCGTCCCGGGCATGGCGCAGGGCGCAATCCAGGGCGGCAAGCACGTCGCTGCCATCCTCAAGAACGAGGCCAAGGCCCGTGCGCACGGCACCAAACCCAAGCCGCGCGAACCGTTCTCGTACTTCGACAAGGGCTCGATGGCCACGGTCTCCAAGTGGAACGCCGTCGCCCAGATTCCGCTCGGCGGGCAGTCCAAGCTCGAATTCGGCGGCTTCATCGCCTGGCTGGCCTGGCTGGGTCTGCACCTGATCTACCTGGTGGGCTTCAAGACCAAGATCGCCACACTGCTGTCGTGGACGGTGACGTTCTTGAGCCGCCAGCGCGGTCAGCTGACCATCACCGAGCAGCAGGCCTACGCCAGAACCAGGATCGGCGAACTCGAGGAGATCGTGCAGGCCACGGTCGATCCGGAGGTTGTCGCCTCCTAAAGGCGGGCACCCTGCCAAGCCGACAGACAACCACCGTCGGCCAAGGCCATGACCACGTGATCTCGGCGTGATTCGTATCGTTCAGCGGTACGAATCACGCCGAAATCGCTTTCCGGGTAACGAAATTCGCTGACATAGGCGCGCGGGGCGGCGATCTCGTCGTCGCTCACCGCACCGGCACCCAGCTCCACGCGGTGCCGCACCAGCGGCAGCCCGTCGCGATCGACGTGCAGCGAGCCCGACCAGAAACCATGCTCCTCGCCGGTGCGGCCGATCTGCACCCGCTCGCGCACCCGGACCCGGCCCGCGCCGGCAATCTGCAGCCGCGTCGTCGCCTCATGGCTGCTGCCGCCCGCGATGACCGTCGGCTCCGGATCGATGTCGAGTTCCCCGGCAACATCGAGGTCCCAACCCGAGCGGGACTGCGTCGTCGTCGCCGCGGGCAGCACCATCATGGCCGCGACGCTGCGCACCCGCAGCCGGGCGCCGGCCTCCACGACCACGCGCACCGCGATGGTGTCACCACCCAAAGGCGTTGCGGCCGTGGACACCAGGTGGACGGCGTCCGGGGCGGTACGCCGCGCGGCCACACCGCCGACGCACTCGATGCGCGGGCCGCGGCCGGGCGCAGCGACGATCAGAACCTGGGTATGCATCAATCAGGCGTTCGTGACTCCCGCACCGGCCAACTGCTCACGTACCCACGCCTGCACCGCCGCTGCCGTCGGATCCTCGGTGAGCGAGATCAGCACGGTGGGACGGTCATCGCGCACCTTGGCGGCGTCGCGCCGCATGACGTCCAGGTCGGCGCCGACCATCGGGGCGAGGTCAGTCTTGTTGACCACCAACAGATCCGAGAATGTGACGCCCGGCCCGCCCTTGCGCGGCACCTTGTCGCCGCCGGCCACATCGACGACGAAGATCTGCACATCGATCAGGCCCGAGGAGAACGTCGCGGTCAGGTTGTCGCCGCCGGACTCGACCAGGATCAGGTCGAGCTTGTCGTTGGTCTCGATGAGATCGTCGATGGCGTCGAGGTTGGCGGTGATGTCGTCGCGGATCGCGGTGTGCGGGCAGCCGCCCGTCTGCACCGCGGCGATCCGCTCGTCGGGCAGCACGGCGTGCCGGCGCAGGAAGTCGGCGTCCTCGGTGGTGTAGATGTCGTTGGTCAGCACGGCCAGTGACAGTTCGTCGCGCAGTTGGCGGCACAGCGCCGCGACGAGTGCGGTCTTGCCGGAGCCGACAGGGCCGCCGACCCCGATGCGCAGCGGCTCACCGGGTTTGCGCTCACGCTTGGGCCGGTCGTGGTGATGGTGCGGCTGACCGTCGATGAAATGTGGTGGCATGGTGGACCTTTCGGTTCAGGAGGCGAACAGGGGGCGGTCGCGGCCGGCGTGTCGTTGGGCCAGGACATCGAGCAGTGGATCGGACAGGTCGGCAATGCCTTTCGACGCTTCGGCGGCGGTGGCGTCGCACAGCGCCGACAGCTCGAAGGTCAGCGCCGCGACGTCAGCGGGGTCCAGCGCCAGCAGGCGTTGCGCCGCCGTCGCCGAACCCGTCATGGTGGTGTAAACGACTGTGGCACAGGTCTGTTCGGGGGCAAGGCCACTGACCCGGCCGACCACACCCGAAGCCACCGCCAGGTGCGGCCGCGAACCGACGAGCTCCCAAACCGGGCCCTCCCCCGTCGCTTCGCTCGCCCCGGCATCAGGCCAGACGCGGCGCGCCAGCCGCAGCAGTCCCCGCCCCTGCGCCCGGGATGCCAACCGGGCCGCGGGCGCCGGTGTGCGCGCATCGGTTTCGCGATCGGCCGCCACCGGGTCGAGCCCAGCGTGGACCGCGGCCGCGATGGAGGCGGTGACCAGTCCGTGCGTGCGGATCCGCCGGCGCAGATAGGCCCGCAACGTCACCACGTCCGCGACCAGACCGCTGGTGACGGCTTCCTCGACGCCACCGGAATGCACGTGCCCGCCGGTCGGCAGCCGCGAATCCGCCAGTGCCAGCAGGGTGGCCAAGCCGCCATCCATCAGAACAGGAAGTATCTCTGCGCCATCGGCAACTCGGTGGCGGGCTGTTCCTGCCAGACCTCGCCGTCGATGCGCACCGTGAAGGTGTCGGGATCGACGCGGATGTCGGGCATGGCGTCGTTGAGCGGCAGGTCGGCCTTGCCGCGCCCACGGACGTTCTTGACCGGAACGAGCCTGCGGCGCAGGCCGAGTCGCGCCGCGAGGTCGTCTTCGATGGCGGTGGGTGAGACGAAGTGCACGGCCAGGCCGGCCGCCACCGTCGGGTGGGCGCCGAACATCGGCCGCGGCAGGACGGGTTGCGGCGTCGGGATCGAGGCGTTGGCGTCGCCCATCGCCGCCCAGGCGATCGCGCCACCCTTGAGCACCAGATGTGGCCGCACCCCGAAGAACGCGGGCTCCCAGAGCACCAGGTCGGCGAGCTTGCCGACCTCGATGGAGCCGAGCTCGTGGTCGATGCCGTGGGTCACGGCGGGACAGATGGTGTACTTCGCCACGTACCGCCGGACCCGGTTGTTGTCCGCCGGACCATCACCGGGCAGCGGGCCCCGGCGCTTCTTCATCACGTGCGCGGTCTGCCAGGTGCGCATGACCACCTCACCGATGCGGCCCATGGCCTGGCTGTCGCTGCCGATCATCGAGATGGCACCGATGTCGTGCAGCAGGTCCTCGGCGGCGATGGTCGACGGCCGGATCCGGCTCTCGGCGAACGCCAGATCCTCGGGGACCGCGGCGTTGAGGTGATGGCACACCATCAGCATGTCGAGGTGTTCGTCGAGAGTGTTGACGGTGTGCGGCCGGGTCGGGTTGGTCGAACTCGGCATCACATTCGGGTGGCTGGCCACCGTGATGATGTCGGGTGCATGGCCGCCGCCGGCGCCTTCGGTGTGGTACGCGTGGATGGCCCGGCCGGCGATGGCCGCCAGGGTGTCCTCGACGAAACCCATCTCGTTGAGCGTGTCCGAGTGCAGGGCTACCTGCACGTCGGCCTCCTCCGCCACCCGCAGGCACGCGTCGATGGCGGCCGGGGTGGTGCCCCAGTCTTCGTGCAGCTTGAAACCGGCTGCGCCACCGCGCAATTGCTCCCACATGGACGCCGGATTGATGGTGTTGCCCTTGCCGAGCAACAGGATGTTCATCGGCCAGCCGTCCAGGGCCTGCAGCATGCGGCCCAGGTGCCAGGCGCCGGGCGTGACGGTGGTGGCCTTGCTGCCCTCGGCAGGCCCGGTACCGCCGCCGATCAGGGTGGTGATGCCGCCGCCGATCGCCTCCTCCATCAGCTGCGGACAGATGAAGTGGACGTGACAGTCGATGCCGCCGGCGGTGAGAATCCGGCCGTTGCCGGCGATGATCTCGGTGGACGGCCCCACCACCAGGCCGGGGTGCACACCGGACATGATGTCGGGGTTACCGGCCTTGCCGATCGCTACGATCCGACCGTCCCGAATGCCGACGTCGGCTTTGATGATTCCCCAGTGGTCGATGATGACCGCACCGGTGATCACGGTGTCCGGCGCGCCGTCGGCGCGGGTCGCCCGGGCCTGACCCATCGACTCGCGAAGCACCTTGCCGCCGCCGAAGACCGCCTCGTCGCCGGACAGCCCGGGACCGCCGCTGAGGTCCTCGGTGATCTCGATCAGAAGGTCGGTGTCCGCCAACCGGATCCGGTCGCCCTTGGTCGGCCCGAACAGCGCCGCATACCGGGCGCGAGAGAGGGAACTCATGGGGCACCCAGCTTTCCGGGCGGAGTCAGCGACAGCCCATACACTTCGCGCGTCCCGCCCAACGGAACCAATGAAACCGTCTGGGCCACACCGGGTTCGAACCTGATCGCGGTGCCCGCCGGCACGTCGAGCCGGTGCCCGTGGGCCGCGGTGCGGTCGAACTCCAATGCCGAGTTGGCCTGCGGGAAGTGCACGTGGCTGCCGACCTGCACCGGCCGGTCACCGGTGTTGACCACCTCGAGGGTCAGCCGCTGCGCGCCCGCGTTGAACTCGACATCACCGTCGCCGTAAAGGATTTCGCCAGGAATCATCGTCGACCGTCCTCAGGCAATCGGGTAGTGGACGGTGACCAGCTTGGTGCCATCCGGGAAGGTGGCCTCGACCTGCACGTCGGGCAGCATCTCGGGAACCCCGTCCATGACGTCGGCGCGAGTCAGCACTTCCCGGCCGCTGACCATCAGCTCGGCAACCGTCCGCCCGTCGCGGGCGCCCTCCAGGAGGTGATCGGTGATCACCGCGACCGCCTCGGGATGATTCAGGCGCAACCCTCGTGCCTGCCGTCGACGGGCCAGTTCGGCGGCGTACGAGATCAGCAGGCGTTCTTGCTCGTGCGGCGTCAAACGCATAAGGGGCGATATTGCCACGGCACGCCGGGAATGGCATGTCGGGCGGCTGTTTTCAGCCCTCGAGATTCTGCAGCCGCACCTGACCCCGCGCCACCGTCCGGTCGTCCTCGTCGGTGATGGTGACCAGCCACAGCTGCTGCCGGCGGCCGCGGTGGATCGGGGTCGACGTGGCGGTGACGGTCCCGGTCTTGAGCGCGCGCAGGAAGTCGGTGTTGTTGTTGACACCCACGACGGTGCCGCCGCCATGCTCGGCGAGCCACACGTGGCCCGACACGCTGGCCACACTCTCGACGACGGCGCAGTGGATGCCGCCGTGCACGATTCCCCAGGGCTGCAACAGCTTGTCCGTGATCGTCAATTGGGCCCGCGTGCGGTCCGGGGTGACCTCCAGATAGGTCAGTCCGATTACAGAGTCAAAGCCCTTGCCGAGATCCTCAGGCACAGATGTCGTCACGACTAGGTGTCTACACCACCGAGGCGAGCAGGCCCCGCACCAGTGGTGCGGGGCCTGCTCTTCGAATGGACCGGGAATCACTGCAGCCCTCAGGATTCCGGCGCGGTCCGGTGGTCTTTCGACTCTTGAATAGTAGGCAAGGCTTGCCTAATTAGCAAGCCTTTGCCAGGTGGCTACGGCCGAGTCCCCTAACCGGCGCACCGAACCCGACAAGGGTGTCCAGCACGGCCTGCGCCCGCCGCATGCCGTCGGCCTCACCCACGCCGGCGAGCAGCGGCACCTGGGTCGCCGTACCGATCACGGCCGAACCGACGATCTGCCACATTCCCGGTACCGCCAGCACGCCGCCGCTGATCTCGAAGAGCTTCGCAAAAAGCGGAGTCAGTGCCCGGTGGCAGCGATGCGCCAGCCACGTCGCCAGCGCCTCCTCCCCCGGGAAGGCGACCACGCCGTCCCCGAACACCGGATCACGGGGCAGCACCCGCAGCGTGGGGTCCGCCACACCGACCCAGTCGATGCCACCCTCCGAGTCGATGTGGACCCACAGGTTCTCCAGGCCCGGATCCCAGGCCCGCCCTTCGAGCATGAGCAGCGGCACCACCCGGCCGATGACGACGTGCGCCAGCATCGCGGCCACCTGGTGGGCGGCCACCGAATCACTGCCGGTGTCGGCCACCGCGACGTCGAACATCGCCTGCAGACGGTCGCCGGTCACCGCTTCGGCGAGCGGCCACCAGCGGCGGCGCGAGATGTCGTCCATGACGGCCACGCCGTAGACCCTGGGATCGGTCGGACACAACTCGCGCAGGCGCCGACTCGACTCGTGCAACGGGAGCATCCGGCGAATGTTCATCGTGGCGATCAAGGGGTCGGTCACTGCGGCGGTCATGTGCACGTCCTTAAGTTAGGTTAGCCTTACTATAGTGACGACCCACGAGATGTAAACCGCTGTGACGGGACTCACAAACAGCGAGAAAACAGCCCTGACCGGGAACCACGCCGCGAGGCCGCGGCGTTGGGGAGAACATCCGAAATGGATACGACGCACGGTAGTAAATGCGTAGTACCCTGAAAACACTGCCGAAAGAGTGAAATAGGACATGGCGAAATTGACGCGACTGGGCGAGCTGGAGCGCGAGGTGATGGACCACCTCTGGTCCTCCCGCGAGCCGCAAACCGTGCGTCAGGTGCATGAAGCCCTCGCGGAGCGCCGGGACCTGGCCTACACCACGATCATGACGGTGCTGCAGCGCCTGGCGAAGAAGAACCTGGTCGTCCAACACCGCGACGACCGCGCGCACCGCTACGCGCCGAACCACGGACGCGACGAACTCGTCGCCGGCCTGATGGTCGACGCCCTCGACCAGGCCGCGGACTCCGGTAGCCGGGTCGCGGCGCTGGTTCATTTCGTCGAACGCGTCGGTGTCGACGAGGCCGACGCCCTGCGGCGGGCCCTCGACGAGCTGGAAGCCAAGCACCGAATCCCGCCGGCGACTGGCAATTCCGGCACCGCCTGAGAGACACTTAGCGCGTGTCCGCCCTGGCCTTCTCCTTCGTAGCGCTGTTGCTGGTCGGGCCGGTACCCGCCGTGCTGGCGCGCGCTTCGTGGCCACAGCGGGCCCCCCGGGCCGCCATCGTGCTGTGGCAGTCCATCGCCATCGCCGCCGTGCTGTCCGCCTTCAGCGCCGGTATCGCCGTCGCCAGCAGGCTTTTCGCCCCGGGCCCTGACGGAAGGCCGACAACCACCGCCACCAGCGAGATCAGCGCCATGGGCTGGCCGCTGTGGATCACCCACGTCGCGGTCTTCGCGCTGACGCTCGTCGTCGGCGCCCGCCTGGCCATCGCCTTCGCCCAGGTCGCCATCGCGACGCGACGCCGACGCGCGCACCACCGCATGATCGTCGACCTGCTCGACTGCTCGCGGAACACCGCGCCCGCACCGCAGGCCCGGCACCTGATCGGCCATGGCCTGCGCATTCTCGACGTCCAACAGCCGCTGGCCTACTGTCTGCCCGGCGTCCGCAGTCGCGTGGTGCTCAGCGAAGGCGCACTCAAGCACCTGCAGGACAGCGAGATCGCCGCCATCCTCAGCCACGAACACGCACACCTGCGCGCCCGGCACGACCTGGTGCTGGAGATGTTCATCGCGGTGCACGCCGCCTTCCCGCGCTTCGTCCGCAGCGCCAGTGCCCTCGACGCGGTGCGGTTGCTGATCGAACTGCTCGCCGATGACGCCGCCGTCCGCGCGACGGGCCCGACACCACTGGCCCGGGCCCTCGTGGCCTGTGCCTCCGCCCGCGCGCCCAAGGGCGCCCTCGCCGCCGGCGGCCCCACGACCGTCCTGCGCGTGCAGCGCCTTGCCGGTGAACCCAACAGCTCCTGGCTGGCCGCGGCCGCCTACCTGGCCGCCGCCGCCGTCCTCGTCGTCCCGACCGTCGCAGTGGCCGTGCCCTGGCTCACTGAATTGCACCGGTTGTTCTTCTCGTAGACTTTGCGACTGGCACCATCAGCATCGGTGCCGGAGACGGCGTGCCGCCCCACGGCGGTACCCGTAGCCGGCCCGAAAGACTGTGCGCCACAACCAAACAACGAAAGGGCCAGCCGTGAGCTCGTCGGGAAACCCGGAATCAACCACCGCTACCGCCCAGATCGGTGTCACCGGCCTGGCCGTCATGGGCTCCAATCTCGCGCGTAACTTCGCGCGCCACGGCTACACCGTCGCGCTGCACAACCGCTCCGTCGCCAAGACCGACGCGCTGCTGGCCGAGCACGGCGCGGAAGGCAAGTTCGTGCGCAGCGAGACCATCGCCGAATTCCTGGACGCGTTGGAGAAACCGCGCCGCGTGATCATCATGGTCAAGGCCGGCGATCCGACCGACGCCGTGATCAACGAACTCGCCGACGCCATGGAGCCCGGCGACATCATCATCGACGGCGGCAACGCGCTGTACACCGACACCATCCGCCGCGAGAAGGCCATCCGCGAGCGCGGCCTGCACTTCGTCGGCGCCGGCATCTCCGGCGGCGAGGAGGGCGCCCTCAACGGCCCGTCGATCATGCCGGGTGGACCCGCCGAGTCGTACGTCTCGCTCGGGCCGCTTTTGGAGGAGATCTCCGCGCACGTCGACGGCGTGCCGTGCTGCACGCACATCGGTCCCGACGGCGCCGGCCACTTCGTGAAGATGGTGCACAACGGCATCGAGTACTCCGACATGCAGCTGATCGGCGAGGCCTACCAGCTGCTGCGCGACGGCCTGGGCATGGCGGCCGGGCAGATCGCCGACGTGTTCGCCGAGTGGAACAAGGGCGACCTGGACAGCTACCTGATCGAGATCACCGCCGAGGTGCTCAAGCAGGTCGACGCGAAGACCGGCAGGCCGCTGGTCGACGTCATCGTCGACGAGGCCGAGCAGAAGGGCACCGGCCGCTGGACCGTCAAGTCCGCGCTGGACCTCGGGATCCCCATCACCGGAATCGCCGAGGCCGTGTTCGCCCGCGCCTTGTCGGGCTCGGTGCCGCAGCGCCGCGCCACCGTCGGCCTGGCGTCCGGCCACCTCGGTGAGAAGCCCAGCGACGCCACGAAGTTCATCGAGGACGTGCGGCAGGCGCTGTACGCATCGAAGATCGTCGCCTACGCGCAGGGCTTCAACCAGATCGAGGCCGGCAGCGCCGAGTACGGCTGGGACGTCAAGCCCGGTGATCTGGCCACCATCTGGCGTGGCGGCTGCATCATCCGCGCCAAGTTCCTGAACCGGATCAAGGAAGCGTTCGACGCCGAACCGGAACTCGCCACCCTGCTCGCGGCGCCGTACTTCCGCACCGCGGTCGAGTCGGGCATCGACAGCTGGCGCCGCGTCGTCGTGACGGCCACCGAGCTCGGCATCCCGATCCCGGGCTTCGCATCGTCGCTGTCCTACTACGACGCGCTGCGCACCGAACGGCTGCCCGCCGCGCTCACGCAGGGTCTGCGCGACTTCTTCGGCGCCCACACCTACGGCCGCACCGACGCGCCCGAGGGCAAGAAGTTCCACACCCTGTGGAGCGGCGACCGCACCGAGGTCGAGGCGTAGGTCTCTCTCTCGGCATTGTCGGGCGGGGCCATTAGGCTGAGGGCGTGCAGTTTCTCGACGGTCACCACCCTCCGTACGACCTGACCTACAACGACGTCTTCGTCGTGCCGGGTCGGTCGGACCTGATCTCCCGCTTCGACGTCGACCTGGCCACGACCGACGGCACCGGCACCACCATCCCCATCGTGGTCGCCAACATGACGGCGGTCGCCGGCCGCCGCATGGCCGAGACGGTGGCGCGCCGCGGCGGCATCGTGGTGCTGCCGCAGGACCTGCCCATCGATGCCGTGCGCAGCACCGTCGACTTCGTCAAGAGCCGCGATCTGGTGGTCGACACCCCCGTGGTCCTCGGCCCCGACGACGCCGTCTCCGACGCGCTGGCACTGCTGCACAAGCGGGCCCACGGCGCGACGGTGGTGGTCGAAGACGGCCGCCCGCTCGGCCTGGTCACCGAGGCCGGCTGCGCCGGCGTGGACCGGTTCGCGCGGGTCCGGGACGTCGCCACCACCGATTTCGTCTCCGCACCGGCCGGCACCGAGCCCCGCAAGGTATTCGACCTGCTGGAGCACTCCCCGACCGGTGTCGCCGTTCTGACGGGCGCCGACGGTGCGCTCGCCGGTGTGCTGACCCGCACCGGCGCCATCCGCACCGGCATCTACACCCCCGCGGTCGACGCACAGGGCCGGCTCCGGATCGCGGCCGCAGTCGGCATCAACGGTGACGTCGCCGCCAAGGCGCGTGCGCTGGCCGAGGCCGGGGTGGACGTCCTGGTCGTCGACACCGCGCACGGGCACCAGTCCAAGATGCTCGACGCGCTGTCCGCGGTTGCCGCGCTGGACCTCGGCCTGCCCTTGGCCGCGGGCAACGTGGTCTCCGCCGCGGGCACCCGCGACCTGATCAACGCGGGCGCGTCCATCGTCAAGGTCGGCGTCGGCCCGGGCGCCATGTGCACCACCCGGATGATGACCGGCGTGGGCCGGCCGCAGTTCTCGGCCGTGGTCGAATGTGCCGCGGCGGCAAAGGAACTCGGTGGCCACGTGTGGGCCGACGGCGGGGTCCGGCACCCGCGCGATGTGGCACTCGCCCTCGCTGCGGGCGCCTCGAACGTGATGATCGGCTCGTGGTTCGCCGGCACGTACGAGTCCCCGGGTGATCTGCTGATCGACCGTGAGGGCCGCCTCTACAAAGAGAGCTTCGGCATGGCCTCCAAGCGCGCGGTGGCCGCCCGCACCGCGGGCGACGGCGCGTTCGACAGGGCCCGCAAGGCCCTGTTCGAGGAGGGCATCTCGTCGTCGAAGATGGCGCTGGACCCGGTGCGCGGCGGCGTGGAGGACCTGCTCGACCACATCACCTCCGGCGTCCGCAGTACCTGCACCTACGTCGGCGCGGCAAACCTGGCCGAGCTGCACGAGAAAGTGGTGCTCGGGGTGCAGTCGGCCGCGGGCTTTGCCGAGGGACACCCGCTGCCCACCGGTTGGTGAGCAGGTCCGACGGGGCCGACCAGCTACCATTGCCGTACAGCCGGCCATCGCAATAGGCGTCGGTCGGCCGTCGATATCGATTCAGCGAAAGGGAGCACGTGCCGCAGGCACCGGTTGGGGTGTTGGCCGCCCCGAGCCAGGCGGGAGCGTGCCAGGTGCATCAAGCGCTCCCGGAGCTGGGCCTCGATTCAATCGACGCCGAACCTCCCAGTAGCGAGCCGGGCCGTCAGCCCGGCGCCCCGAGCGGTGGTGCCCGGTGACCACTGCGCTGACCATCGCAAGCCTGGCCGCGTTCATCCTGCTCACCGTCGGGACGGCGGTCTTCGTCGCGGCCGAGTTCTCGCTGACGGCGCTGGAACGCAGCACCGTGGAGGCCAATGCCCGCGACGGCGGCCGGCGCGACCGGATCGTCCGTGACGCCCACCGCAATCTGTCGTTCCAGTTGTCCGGTGCGCAGATCGGCATCTCGATCACCACACTGATCACCGGTTTTCTGGCCGAGCCCGTGGTGGCGCGGCTGCTGCGCGGCCCGTTGCACGCCGTCGGACTGCCCGAGAAGTTCGCCGACCCGCTGGCCCTGACGCTGGCCCTGCTGATCGCGACGTCGGTCTCGATGGTGTTCGGCGAGCTGGTGCCCAAGAACCTCGCCGTGGCCAAGCCGGTGCCGACGGCCCGCGCCACCGTGCCGCTGCAGTGGTTCTTCTCCCTGGTCTTCTCCCCCGTGATCAAGCTGACCAACGGCACCGCCAACTGGGTGCTGCGCCGGCTCGGGGTCGAGCCCGCCGAGGAACTCCGCTCGGCGCGGTCTGCGCAGGAACTCCTGGCGCTGGTGCGCAATTCGGCCGAGAGCGGGTCACTCGATCCGCAGACCGCCGAATTGATCGACCGCTCACTGCAATTCGGCGGTCGCACCGCCGAGGAGCTGATGACACCGCGCTCCATGATCGAGTCACTGGAGGTCACCGACACCGCCGCCGACCTGATCGAGACGGCCATCCGCACGGGGTTCTCCCGCTTCCCGATCGTCGCCGGCGACCTCGACGAGACCGTCGGCATCGTGCACGTCAAACAGATCTTCGCGATCCCCGCCGAGTTGCGGGCCAGCACCCGTCTGGCCCAGCTGGCGCGCCCCGTCCCGACGGTGCCGTCGACCCTCGACGGTGACGCGGTGATGACGCAGATCCGCGCCAACGGCGTCCAGACCGCCCTCGTGGTCGACGAATACGGCGGCACCGCCGGCATGGTCACCGTCGAGGACCTCATCGAGGAGATCGTCGGCGACGTCCGCGACGAACACGACGACGCCACCCCCGACGTCGTCGAGGTGCGCGACGGCTGGCTGGTCTCGGGTCTCATGCGCATCGACGAGGTCGACACCGAGACGCCGTTCCGCGCGCCCGAGGGCGACTACGAAACCATCGGCGGCCTGGTGCTCGAGAAACTCGGCCACATTCCGGACGTCGGCGACACCGTCGTGCTGACCGAATTCGACCCGGACAATCCGGAGCTGGACCCGGTCCGCTGGAAGGCGACGGTGATCCGGATGGACGGCCGGCGCATCGACCAGGTCGAGCTCACCGAACTGGGCGCCGACGAGTCGGGAGCCGGCGATGAATGACGTCCTCGGGATTCTGCTGACCATGGTGCTGCTGGGCGCCAACGCGTTCTTCGTCGGCTCCGAGTTCGCGCTGATCTCGGCCCGCCGCGACCGGCTGCAGGCCCTGGCCGAACAGGGCAAGCGCAGTGCCGTCACCGTGCTGCGGGCCGGAGAGCGGCTGTCGATGATGCTGGCCGGCGCTCAGCTCGGCATCACCATCTGCTCGATCCTGCTGGGCCGCATCGGCGAACCGGCCGTCGCGCATCTGCTCGAGGAACCCTTCGATGCCGTCGGCGTGCCCGAAACGGTGCTGCACACCGTCGCGTTCGCCGTCTCCCTGGCCATCGTGGTGACCACACACGTGCTGCTCGGCGAGATGGTGCCGAAGAACATCGCGATCGCCGGGCCCGAGAAGGCCGCGATGCTGCTGATCCCGCCGTACCTGGTCTACATGAGCATGGCCCGGCCGTTCGTCATCTTCTACAACTGGTGCGCCAACAGCACGCTGCGGCTGCTCGGGGTGGAGCCGAAGGACGAACTGGACGTCACCGTGTCCTCCGTGGAACTGTCCGAGATGCTGACCGAGTCACTGTCGGAGGGGCTGCTCGACGCCGAGGAGCACGTCCGGCTCAAGCGCGCGCTGGACATCCGCACCCGCACGGTCAAGGACGTCGCCATACCGCTGCAGGACATCCGCGCGGTGCCGATCGCCGGGGCCGGTACCGGTCCCACGGTAGGTGCGGTGGCCCAGGCGTTGCGGGAGACCGGTTACTCCCGGTTCCCGGTCACCGACGGGCACAGTGCCTATCTCGGCTACCTGCACATCAAGGACGTGCTGCCGTGCATGGACGACAACGACGCGGTCCTGGACCGGTCCATGGTGCGCCCGCTGCCCATGGTGGCCTCGACGCTGCCGGTGGCCGATGCGCTGTCCTGGTTGCGCCGCAACAACAGTCACCTGTCCCTGGTCACCACCGACGGCTACGTCACCGCGATGGTGGCACTCGAGGATCTGGTGGAGGACCTGGTCGGCGTGGTGCGTGACGGCACCCACCGTGTCTGAGACGGCGTGCGTGCCGTTGCAGGTCCTGGACGAAGCCGACTGGGTCCCGCGCGAACAGCGCTACCTGGGGCGGGTCGACGCCTTCCTGGCGCCGCACGAGCAGCGGATGCGGGCCGGCCGGCCGCATCCGGTGTGGGACTTCCTGTTCACCTACTACAGCCTCAAACCCCGGCACCTGCGGCGCTGGCATCCGGGTTTCGGCCGCGCGTTGACCGGAGCGGACACTCGGCGGTTCACCGACCGGGCCGGCTATGGCCATCGCGGTGACGCCGTGACCGTCACGGCCGACTACCTCGCCGGACGACGGGAGACCGTCGCGTTCGTCGCCGACCTGTTGGCTGCGACGGCGGCCCGCCCGGCCCGGCTGAACTGTTTCGGCCTGCACGAATGGGCCATGGTGTACCGCGCTCCCGAGGTGCGCCATGCCCAGGTGCCGTTGCGCCTGAGCTCCTCGGACACCGATGCCGTGGTCGAGTCGATGCCGTTGCGGTGCACCCATTTCGACGCCTTCCGGTTCTTCACCGAGGACGCCGTGCCGCGCAACGCAGATGCCCTGACCCGACACGCCCAGGCGGCCACCGAGCAGCCGGGCTGTGTGCACGCAAATATGGACTTGTACAAATGGAGTTACAAGCTCGGACCTTTGCTGGAGTCGAATCTGTTGATGGATTGCCTTGACCTCGCCGCGGACGCCCGCGTCCTCGACATGCAGGCCAGCCCGTACGACCTCAGTGATTTCGGCATCGAGCCCATCACCATCGAGGACCCCGCGGGCCGCGCCGAGTACGTCCGCCGCCAGCAGGACATCGCCAATCTCGCTGTGCCGCTGCGTAATTCACTATTGACCGAGTGCCGGAAGCTGCTCGGGTACGCGAGCGCCGGGGACAGGCCGTGACAGCCCGGACGGCGCTGCGGGCCTGCGCCGCGATTCTGACCGCCGTGGTGACCGTCACCGGCTGCTCGCACGATTCGTCCGACGACGGCAAGCGCCGCAGCGGGCAGGTGTTGCCGGCCGATTACGGCGGCACCGGCCCGGGCACCCTGGTCGCGGCGACGCCGCTGAACACCGTCGACCCGAAACTGGCCGAGCTCACCGCGATCTCCGCGCGCATCACCTACATCTCCACATCGGGAATCAACGACAGCCACCCCAAAGTGACGGGCACCGTTTTCGTGCCCCACGGCAATGCGCCGGCCGGCGGCTGGCGGATCATCGCGCTCGCCAACCCCGGCAGCGGCATCCAGGCCGAGTGCGCACCGTCCTCGTCGCACGGCCTGCTCGGACTGGTCCCCACCGTGCGGGCGATGGTCGCCGGCGGATATCTGGTGGCGATCACCGACTACCAGGGCCTCGGGCTCGACGAGACCTATCACCCGTACCTCGACTCGACGACCGAGGGTTTCAACCTCATCGACCTGGTTCGCGCCACCCGCAAGCTGGTGCCTGCGGCATCGACCAACTGGGTCGCCGTGGGCACCGGGCAGGGCGGTCAGGCCGCGTGGGCGGCCGCCGAACTGGCCACCGACTACGGCGGCGGCCTGCGTCCCCAGGGTGCCGTCGCGCTGGCTCCGACCGCGGCACTCGAATGGCTGGCCGACGCCTCCGCGGCGGGGAACCTGAGCCACGAACAGCAGCTCATGCTGCAGCAGTACCTCGCCATGATGCCGTCGGCCTACCCCGGCTTCCCGCTCGACGACTACCGCCGCGGTCCGGCCCGCGAACATTGGGACATGCTGTCCTCCTGCCGGGGCTCGACGCTCGCCGACAGGGCCAAGGTGCTGGCGGCACTGGGTCCGCACGACATCGGTCCGACAACGCCGGCCGCCACCGAGGCGCTTCGCGGTTATCTGCTCAAGTCGACGTTGCCACAGGCGCCGGCCTCGGCGCCGATGTTTGTCGCTGCCGGACCGCCCGATGGACTGGTGCCGCCCGACCAGACCGCAGCCGCCGTGAGAAAAGGCTGCGACATGGGTGACGTGATCGACTACGTCGATCAGGCCGACGGCGCCGATCCGTTGAAGTGGATCACCGACCGCTTCAACGGGGTGCCCGCCCCGAACACCTGCACCGGTACCGGCACGGCCGATGGCGGGAACGACGGGGACAACCCGTGAACATCGGACTGCTCGACGGCTGGCTGCCCACCGTGATCCAGGTCGTGACCGCGCTGGCGCTCATCGTCGCCGTCGGCCGGCGCTCGCCACGCTGGCTGCGCCTCTGGCTTCCCGTGGCGCTCGGCACCGGCATCGTCCTGGCGCTGGGCTGCAGCTGGTTCATCTCCGACCAGGGCCTGGCGGGCGGGCCGGCCCCGGTGTCGCTGTGGGTGTGGATCGCGCTGACCGGCGTGGCACTCGTGGTGGCCATCGCGGGTTGGCCGGGCCTGCACTGGTGGCGCCGGGCCGTGGCCGTCGCGGTGGTGCCGCTGTGTGCGGTGTGCGCGGGTCTGGCGGTGAACACCTGGACGGGTTACCTGCCGACCGTCGAGGCGCTGTGGCAGCGGGCGACGGGGGCCGAGCTCAGCGGCGAGGTCAATCTCGACACCGCACTGGCCATGCGCCGCAGCGGCACGGTGCCGCACCGCGGGGTCCTGGTTTCGGTGCAGATTCCGACCACCGCGTCGGGTTTCCGCAGCCGTCCGGAGCTGGTCTACCTGCCGCCGGCCTGGTTCGCCCATGACGCCCCCCAGCTCCCGGCGGTGGTCATGGTGGGCGGGGAGTTCGGCTGGCCCGCGGACTGGCCCACGGCCGGCGGCGCCCAGCGCACCGCCGACGAATTCGCGGCCGCGCACGGCGGCAACGCACCGATCCTGGTGTTCGTGGACACCAGCGGCCAGTTCAGCAACGACACCGAATGCGTCAACGGGCCGCGCGGCATGGCCGCCGATCACCTCACCAAAGATGTTGTGCCTTATGTGACTTCGACGTTCTCGGTGAACCCCGATCCGTCCCGCTGGGGCATCGTCGGCTGGTCGGCCGGGGGCACGTGTGCGGTGATGACCACGGTGATGCACCCGGAGTTGTTCCAGACCTTCGTCGACATGGACGGACAGGTCGGGCCCAACGCCGGTTCCAAGCCGCAGACCATCGCGCGCCTCTTCGGCGGTGACGCGGCCGCGTTCGCCCGTTTCGATCCGGCGACCGTGGTCCGCAAGCACGGGCCGTACACCGGCATCGCAGGCTGGTTCGCGGTGTCCGAGAACGGACCGGTCACCCATGAGCCGGCCAAGGCGGGCCCGATGCCGGACATCGCACCGCCGGACAACCCCGAGAGCCACACCGCCGTCGCGACCTACATGTGCGCCATGGTCAGTGCCGCCGGCATCGAGTGCTCGGTGGTGCCGCACGGGGGCGACCACACGTTCCCCAGTGCCGCAGAGGTATTCGAGAAAGCCCTGCCATGGTTGGCCGGACGGCTGTTCACTCCCGGTGTGCCGGCGACCAGTTTGCCGGGCGCCACGGCGAACTGACGGTGTGCCCGGGTTCTCATTGGCCGGACACGGCAATGAGCTGCGGTTACCCACGGGTAAAGTGGAGTGTCGCCGTATGGGCTGCTTAGGAGGAAGAACAAATGACTGATCGTGTGACGGTGGGAAATCTGCGGGTGGCCCGCGTACTGCACGACTTCATCACCAATGAGGCTCTGCCCGGCACCGGGGTCGATCCTGACAGCTTCTGGGCAGGGGTCGACAAGGTCATCACCGACCTGGGCCCGAAGAACCAGGACCTGCTGGCCCGCCGTGACGACCTGCAGGCGCAGATCGACAAGTGGCACCGCGCCCGCGTCATCGATCCCGTCGACACCGACGAGTTCAAGACCTCCTACCAGGAGTTCCTCTCCGAGATCGGCTACCTGCAGCCGGAACCGGCCGACTTCAGCATCACGACGTCGGGCGTCGACCCGGAGATCACCAGCACGTCGGGACCCCAGCTGGTGGTGCCGATCCTCAACGCCCGGTTCGCGCTCAACGCGGCCAACGCCCGCTGGGGCTCGCTGTACGACGCGCTGTACGGCACCGACGTCATCTCCGACGAGGGCGGCGCCGAGGCCGGCAAGGGTGGCTACAACAAGGTGCGCGGCGACAAGGTGATCGCCTACGCCCGCGGCTTCCTGGACCAGGCCGTCCCGCTGGCTGCCGGTTCGTGGGCCGACATCACCGGTCTGAAGATCGACGACGAGCACCAGCTGCAGGCAGAACTGGGCGACGGACTGTCGACCGGCCTCGCGAACCCCGAGGAGTTCGTCGGCTACACCGGCAAGCTCGGTGACTCGGCCTGGTCGGTGCTGCTGGTCCACCACGGCCTGCACATCGAGATCCTGGTCGACCCCTCGTCGCCGATCGGCTCGACCGACAAGGCCGGCATCAAGGACGTCGTGCTGGAGTCGGCGATCACCACGATCATGGACTTCGAGGACTCGGTCGCCGCCGTCGACGCCGACGACAAGGTGCTCGGCTACCGCAACTGGCTGGGCCTGAACAAGGGCGACCTGGCCGAAGAGGTCAGCAAGGGCGGCAAGACCTTCACCCGCACGCTGAACCCCGACCGCGTGTTCACCACGCCGGACGGCCAGGGCGAACTGACCCTCCCGGGCCGCAGCCTGCTGTTCGTGCGCAACGTCGGCCACCTGATGACCAACGACGCCATCGTCGACGCCGAGGGCAACGAAATCCCCGAGGGCATCCAGGACGCGCTGTTCACCGGCCTGATCGCCATGCACGGCCTGAAGTCCACCGAGGAGAACGGCGAGCTGACCAACAGCCGGACCGGCTCGGTGTACATCGTGAAGCCCAAGATGCACGGGCCCGACGAGGTCGGCTTCACCTGTGAGCTGTTCAGCCGCGTCGAGGACGTCCTCGGCCTGCCCGAGGCGACCCTGAAGGTCGGCATCATGGACGAGGAACGACGCACCACCGTCAACCTCAAGGCGTGCATCAAGGCCGCCGCCGACCGCGTGGTGTTCATCAACACCGGCTTCCTGGACCGCACCGGCGACGAGATCCACACCTCGATGGAGGCCGGTCCCATGGTCCGCAAGGGCGCCATGAAGACCCAGACCTGGATCAAGGCCTACGAGGACGCCAACGTCGACACCGGTCTGGCGTGCGGCCTGGCCGGCCGCGCCCAGATCGGCAAGGGCATGTGGGCCATGACCGACCTGATGGCCGACATGGTCGAACAGAAGATCGGTCAGCCCAAGGCCGGCGCCACCACCGCGTGGGTGCCCTCGCCCACCGGCGCGACCCTGCACGCCATGCACTACCACCAGGTCGACGTGCCCGAGGTCCAGAAGGAACTGGCCGGCAAGAAGCGCACCACGCTCACCGAGCTGCTGACCATCCCGCTGGCCAAGGAACTGGCCTGGGCGCCGGAGGAAATCCACGAGGAGATCGACAACAACTGCCAGTCGATCCTCGGCTACGTCGTCCGCTGGATCGACCAGGGCGTCGGTTGCTCCAAGGTGCCCGACATCCACAACATCGCCCTCATGGAGGACCGCGCGACGCTGCGCATCTCCAGCCAGCTGCTGGCCAACTGGCTGCGGCACGGCGTCATCACCTCCGACGACGTGAAGGCGAGCCTGCGCCGGATGGCGGCGGTGGTCGACGAGCAGAACGCCGGCGACTCCGCGTACCTGCCGATGGCGCCCGATCCGGAGAACAGCATCGCCTTCCAGGCCGCGCAGGAACTGATCCTGGAGGGTTGCGCGCAGCCCAACGGTTACACCGAGCCGATCCTGCATCGGCGCCGGCGGGAGTTCAAGGCCGCACACGCCGGTTCGTGAACGGTTAACTCCCCCATCACTGTTGATTAAAATTCGGCGGGCCCGCGGGAACACGGGTCCGCCGATTGCACGCCGACACCAGGAGCGGACACCAAATGGGTAGGCACAGAGCTCCCGACGACGACGAGTCACGCGACGACGAAGTATCCGAGCACGACGCGTTGTCGCCGGACATTCCGGAATCCGGCGATCCCGATTCCGGTGCACTGGGCTTCCGGGTGCCCGACGACTGGGCCGACAGGCACGGGATGCCGCCTGCCGCCGCCCCGCCCACCGGTGCCGGCGATCGCTACGAGACCGACGAACCCGACTCCGACTCTGGCGAGCCCGACTATTCGGACCAGCCCGACCTCACCGGGGTCGACAGCATCACCCAGGCGTTCCCCTCCGTGCCACGCCGGGCCTCGGTCCGCTCGCACGGCGGCGACTGGGAGGGTGGCGAATGGACCGGCAGCCACCGGGCCATCCAGACCAAGCGCCGCGGCGTCAGTGTCGGCGTCATCGTCGCCCTGGTGACCGTCGTGGTCGTCGTCGCGGCCGTGATCCTGTGGCGGTTCTTCGGCAGTGTGCTGTCCGACCGCAGCCGGGAAGCTTCGGCGCGGTGTGTGTCCGGCTCGGTCAGCGTGCCCGTGATGGCCGACCCGTCGATCTCCGATCAGCTCAGCGCCCTGGCCGGCAAGTACAACCAGACGGCCGCGCCCATCGGCGACAAGTGCGCCAAGGTCGAGGTCAAGGCGACCGATCCGTCCGCTGTCGTGGATGGTGTTGTCAACAAGTGGCCGTCGAACCTGGGCCCACGGCCCGCGCTGTGGGTTCCGGCGAGCTCGGTCTCGGCGGCCCGGCTGGTGGCCGGTGCCGGCGAGCAGGCCGTCAGCGGCGAGGCAAAGTCGCTGGCCACCTCGCCGGTGCTGCTGGCCGTCCGACCACAACTCAAAGATGCTCTGTCCCAACAGAATTGGGGCACCCTCCCCGCGCTTCAGACGACGCCGACGGCGCTCGACGGCCTGAGCCTGCCCGGCTGGGGCTCGCTGCGGCTGGCGCTGCCGACCGTCGACAACAGTGACGCGACCTACCTGGCGGCCGAGGCCGTCGCCTCCGCCGCGGCAGGTGGTGGGCCGGTCAACGCCGGCGCCGGCGCGGTGCACCGGCTGACGGCCGCGCAGCCGAAGCTCTCGGACCCCAAGTCCTCGACGGCACTGGATGCGCTGATCTCCGCGAGTGACCCGGCCACTGCGCCGGTGCACGCGGTTGTCACCACCGAGCAACAGCTCTACCAGCGGTCGCAACACACCGACGACGCCAAGGGCAAGCTGGCGGCCTGGCTGCCACCTGGCGCGCCAGCCGTCGCCGATTACCCGGCCGTGCTGCTCGCGGGTGAGGGCCTGTCGCACGAAGAGGTCGCCGCGGCCAGCGAATTCGAGCGCTTCCTGCGCAAGCCCGAACAGCTCGCCGAGCTGTCCAAGGCCGGCTTCCGCGTCAGCGGTGGCAATCCCCCGAAGAACGACGTGGTGAACCTCGGTTCACTGCCCGACGCCCTGGCGATCGGCGACACCGGCACGCGCGCCACGCTGGCCAACGCGGTGGGCGGCACGTCGAAGGGCGCCGCCGTGACGATCATGCTGGACCAGTCGATGCCGACTCCCGACGGCGCCAGGACCCGGCTGGGCAACGTGACCACCGCGCTGATGGACCGGCTCAAGGCGATGTCGCCGAACAGCGCCGTGGGGCTGTGGACCTTCGACGGCGTGTCCGGACGCTCCGAGATTCCGGTCGCCCCGTTGAGCGATCAAGCGCATTCGGCGCAGCTGATCGCGAATCTGAACAACCAGAGTTCGTCTGGCGGCGGGCACGTCTCGTTCACGACGCTGCGCATGCTGTATGGCGACGCGATGTCGAAATACGTGGAGGGGCAGGCCAACTCCATCCTGCTGATCACCTCGGGCCCGCACACCGACCAGTCGCTGGATGGTCAGGGGTTGCAGGACTACGTCAAGTCGGCGTTCGACCAGGGCCGTCCGGTGGCGATCAACGTGATCGACATCGGCTCGGACTCAGACCAATCGACATGGAGCGCGGTCGCTCAACTGACGGGCGGCACCTATCAGAACGTGCCCAACACGGCAGGTCAGGAGTTCACTGCCGCGCTGGCCGGAATGCTGGCTTAGACACCTACGCGGAGAGGCCACCGTGGTGACTGCGCACTCCAAATCGACGGCGGGCACAGCCGTGGGCTTGATCCGGATGTGGTGGCACCAGGACGACCATTACGACTGGATCATCGCCTTTCTGCGCGAACACAAGCTCATCCCGGCACTCCGCTTCATCCTGGTCGGCGGGAACGTGTCGCTGGTGGCAGTGTTTGTGGCGCTCACTGCCAGCAACGACGGTCTGCAAAGTCGAACTGCGACCGTCATCGCATACGTCACCGCCGCATGCGGAATCGCCGTATTGCTCATCTGGCTGGTGGGCGTGCCCAGCAAGCTCGGTTCTATCTGCTATGCCGCGATCTCAGCCGCATCTCTCGCCATCGCCAGCCTCCTGCAAACCAATCCACTGGTCGGGTTCATCATCGCTGCGGCGCTCACCACCACCACCGGTTACACCGGGTACTTGCACACGCCGCGCGTGATGCTCGCCAACCTCGTCTTCGCGGTGGCAGTGGCAGCAGTCGCGACCGTCAGACTGGGAGTCGCAGGCCACTGGATTCTGGCGTTGGGTGCCCTGTGGGTCGTCGCCGTCGTCAACATCGGCGGACCGCTGAGTGCCCAGGTCGTGGTGCACACCTTCGGTATCGACCTGTTACGGGCAGACCGTGACCCACTGACCGGACTGCTCAACCGGCGCGGCTTCAACAACGCGGTGCGCCAACTGTTCACCGCGCACCGCGGCGAGAACAATTACCTGGCCGTCATCATGATCGATCTGGACCGGTTCAAACTGCTCAACGACACCCACGGCCACGCCGTCGGCGACCAGGCGCTCGTCGCCGTCGCCGCCGCGCTACAGACACACACCGCGGCCAGGGCAGTCATTGCCCGGGCCGGCGGTGAGGAGTTCCTGGTGGCCGAGATCGCCCCGGTACCCGAACCCGTCGCGCTTGCCGAGGCTCTTCGCGAGGCGATCGCTGCCGGCCCCTACTCGACGACAGCCAGCGTCGGCACCGCGAGCATATCGCTGCGTCAGGTCGACAAGGACTCTGTGGAATCTGTTACCGCCCACCTGGCCAGTGCCGCCGACCTTGCGATGTATCAGGCAAAACGCGCCGGCGGCAATCAGATTCGCTGTGCCGAGCTCGATATCGAACGATCGTGACCCGGTAACCGCGCCGATTGATCACCGGTCCGCAGTGTCGTGCAGACTGCACAGCAGCCCGTCGACCCGATCGATCCGCTCGGGTCCGTCCGGCACCAGGCTGAGCACCCGGTCGGACAGTACCGCGACCAGACTCATCGCGACGGCATGGCTGTCGAATGCGCCGGGTGAGGTCATCGGGCACTCGATGAACCACGTCGCCCGGTGCGCCACGGTGCGCAGTTGCTCGTCGGCGATGACGGCGGTGGGCACGTTGTTCCCGCTCAGTACGTCGACAAGATCGCCGACGGCCGAACTGTGCCGCCGGAAGGACATGACGATGGCCAGGTCTTCCGGTCCGAGGTCGACGATGTCGTCGGCAGCGGACTGACCGGGCTGCGGGATGAGCGAGGTGTCGGGGCGAATCTGGGCCAGATTCATGCGCAACAGTGAAGCCATGCCGAAACTGTTGCGCTGCCCATGAATGACCACGCGCCGGGCGCGAGCGGCCTGACGGGCGATCTCGTCGACAATCGCCTCGTCGAGAGTCGCCAGGAGGCGGTTCAGGTTCGCCACATCCTGGGTGATCTGGGCGCTCAGACCAGGCGTTGCGGTAGACACCGGCACACCCGACTGACGCAGCGCGCGCAACTGCTCGCGCATGGCTTCGAAGTCCTGGTAGTCGAGCCGGCGGACCAGGCGGCTGAACGTCGCCTTCGAGACGTCCGCGAGCGCGGCCAGTTCCGTCGCGCGATACATGCCCAGGTCATCGAGATGTTCCATCAACGCATTCGCGGCGCGGCGCTCCTGTGGCGACAGGGTCGGATAGCTCCGCGAAATCCGTTCTTCGAGGGTGAGCTGGTTACCCATGTGCGGTTCAGCTGCCCTTGTACGTCGTGTAGGAGTACGTGCTGAGCAGCAGCGCGACGTGCGTGTGCCCGTCGACGAGCTCGACGTGAAGATCGACGCTCGGATAGAAGACCGGGCGGTCGAGGGCGGCCGACCAGGTCCCCGTCTGGAACGTCAGCCGATGCGGGCCGGCGACGAGGCCGGTCCACCGGGCCCGGCCGTCCGCATCCGTGAGTGTTTGCGGTGTCGGACCGTCCGGCGCGGTCAGCACGACGGTCATGCCGGCTGCGGGCGTGCCCTGCACAGCGTCGAGGACATGAGTGGAGAGCGTGACGGTCATCGGACGGCCCCGGCCAGTCGCAGCTTCGCAATCTCGCGGAGTTGGTCGATCGCCACCGCTTCTTCGTCATCCGGGCTCAGGGTCAGGCGCCGTTGCAGCTCGGCGAGGATCTCCGGCGCGCTGCGCCCCGCGGCCCTGATGAGGAAGACGCGGCCGAAGCGCGCCTCGTACGCCGCGTTGGCCGCGGCGAGCTGCTCGGTTATCTCAGCGTCGAGGTGCGGTTGTTCCGTGCGCGAGAGCGCGGCCTCGGTCGACGTCCCGCGCGCACGCTCACCGATTCGTGGATGGTGTGCCAGCGCCTTGTCGACGTCGGCGATACCCCACGAGCGCGCGGCCGTATCCGCCTGGTCGATCAGCTCTTGCACCGTGGCGAACGGACGTGCCCGCGCGATGGTGTCGATCCATTCCGGAACGTCGGCACAGGGTCGCAGCACGGCGACCACGTCGTCGAGCGGCGCGACGTTGAAGGTTCGTAGATCCACTCGCTGACAGTACCGTTCCAGTTTCGTTGTGAGATGAAACCAGCGTTTCCGCTTGTGAGCGTCGTGTTACATCTACAAATGCCGGAATGACGTCACAAAGCCGAAACACCAATGCCATCAGACCAGCGATGAAGAAACGTATGTTCCAAGAGTCTGAATGCCCACATTCCAGGAGAACCGATGGCCGGCGAAGATATCGTCCTGCGCGCGAATCAGTACGGTAAGGCGGAGTGCCGTCTTGTCCGAATCGTCCGTGACACGCCCGTACACCAGATCAAAGATCTCAACGTGACATCGCAACTGCGGGGCGACTTCACGGCCTGCCACACCGACGGCGACAACTCTCTGGTCGTGGCCACCGACACCCAGAAGAACACCGTCTACGCGTACGCCAAAGAAGTCGGCATCGAATCGCCCGAACAGTTCCTCATCGCCTTGGGCCAACATTTCCTGGCCGATTTCGAATGGCTGACCGGCGGCCGCTGGGAAGCCGAGGAGTATCTCTGGGACCGGATCGTCGTCGACGGCGCCGAGCACGACCATTCCTTCGTCCGGAACGGAAAATTCACGCGCACCACGGTTGTGCAGATGGACGGCGACAACACCTGGGTGGTCTCCGGGCTCAAGGATTGCATCGTGCTGAAGTCGACGGGGTCCGAGTTCCACGGATTCCCGCGGGACAAATACACCACGCTGGTCGAAACCGACGACCGGATCATGGCGACCTCGGTGACCGCGTGGTGGCGGTACACCTCCACCGATATCGACTTCAACGCACTGCACGCGCAGATCACCGACCTGGTGCTGTCCACGTTCGCCGGCGTCCACTCGTTGGCGCTGCAGCAGACGCTGTTCGCCATCGGCAAGGCCATCCTCGAGACGTTCGACGACGTCGCCGAGGTCAAGCTCTCGTGCCCGAACAAGCACCACTTCGTCGTCGATCTCAGCCCGTTCGGCCTGGAGAACCCCAACGAAGTGTTCTACGCCGCGGACCGGCCCTACGGCCTGATCCAGGCCACCATCGCCCGCGACGGCGCCCCCGACGCCCCGGCTGCCTGGGCGACCATTCCCGGCTTCTGCTGACTTCTCCCGATCGACGAGGTAGCAACATGAGCGACAAAGACATCGCCGCCGCGGCAGCCGGCCGGCCTGAAGACGAGATGCTGCCGCCTGCCAAGCTGCTGGGCTTCGGCACCCAGCACATCCTGTCCATGTTCGGTGGAGTCATCGCGGTGCCTTTCATCGTCGGCGGCGCCGCGCATCTGAGTCCGGCGCAAATCGGTGTACTGGTATCCAGCGCGCTGTTCGTCAGTGGGCTCGCCACCATTCTGCAGACGCTCGGTATTCCCTACATCGGAGCGAAACTGCCACTGGTACAGGGTATTTCGTTTGCGTCCGTGTCCACGATGGTGACCATCGTGGCGAACCACGGTGCCGGCACACAGGGCTTGCGCGTCGTGTTCGGCGCGGTGGTTGCGGCGGCCGCGTTCGGCTTCCTCATCGCGCCCGTGTTCTCGAAGCTGGTTCGCTACTTCCCGCCGGTCGTCACAGGATCGGTGATCACGGTCATCGGAATCTCGCTGATGCCCGCGGCGACAGGCTGGGTATCTGCTCAGAAGGATTCTGCTGCCGTCAGCTCCGTCGCCATGGCCGGTATCGGCCTGGCCCTGGTACTCGTGTTCAGCAAGACGCCCAAAGTCTCGCGGCTCGCCATCCTGCTGGCATTGATCGTCGGTACCGCGATCGCCGCCATCATGGGACAGACCACCTGGAAGGGTGCGGGCGCGGCCATCGTCGGCGTCCCGCATCCTTTTGCTTTCGGGCTGCCGGTGTTCGACGTCGCGGCGATCGTGTCGATGATCATCGTGATCCTCGTGATCATGGTCGAGACCACCGCCGATCTGCTCGCGGTCGGCGAGGTCGTGGGCACCACCGTCGACAACAAGCGCGTTGCCGCGGGTCTGCGAGCCGACATGCTGTCTTCGGCCCTGGCACCGGTGTTCAACTCGTTCCCGGCGAGCGCATTCGCCCAGAACGTCGGGCTGGTCTCCATCAGCGGGATCAAGAGCCGCTACGTCGTCGCCACGGGCGGCGCGATCCTGGCGGTCCTCGGCTTGTCACCGCTGCTGGCCGCCGTGGTGAACCTGCTTCCGCTCACGGTGCTCGGCGGCGTCGGCCTGGTCCTGTTCGGTTCGGTGACCGCCAGCGGAATCCGGGCCCTCGGCCGGGTTGATTACCGCAGTGGCAGCAACATCATCATCGTCGCGACCTCGGTCGGCTTCGGCCTGATCCCGCTGGCCCGGCCGCACTTCTGGGCCCACTTCCCGGCCTGGTGGCAGACCATATTCGATTCAGAGATCAGTGCCACGGCCATCGTGGCGTTCCTGCTCAACCTGGCCTTCAACGAGTTCCGGCCCGGTAGCCCGGAGGTGCCGCACCTGCTGGGTGCGGCACCTGCCGTCATGGTCGGTGAAGACCAAGCGAAGGTGCTGGGCTCCGGAGGCATGTTCAAGGCGGGCGAAACAGTGATGATCGTCCGGCCAGACAGCATTGCCCAGCACTAGCGCTAGGCGAAGGCCTCGATCGGCGGGCAGGAGCAGACGAGGTTGCGGTCGCCGAACGCGCCGTCGATACGACGGACCGGCGGCCACACCTTGGGCCGGAAGCCCCTGCCCAGCGGGTAGGCGGCATGTTCGCGGGTGTACGGGTGCTTCCACTCGTCGACCAGCAGGCACTCCGCGGTGTGCGGCGCGTTGCGCAACGGGTTGTCGTCGGCCGGCCACTCACCGGAGCCGACCTGGTCGATCTCGGCCTTGATCGCGATCATCGCGGCGATGAAGGCGTCGACTTCGGTGAGGCTCTCGCTCTCGGTGGGCTCGACCATCAGCGTGCCGGCCACCGGGAAGCTCATGGTCGGCGCGTGGAAACCGTAGTCCGCCAAGCGCTTTGCCACATCGTCGACGGTGACGCCGGTGGCCTTGGTGATGGCCCGCAGGTCCAGGATGCACTCGTGGGCGACCATGCCGTTCTCGCCGGTGTAGAGCACCGGGTAGTGCTCGTCGAGGCGGCGGGCGATGTAGTTGGCCGACGCGATCGCGGTCAGCGTCGCGGCCCGCAGACCCGCCGCGCCCATCATCCGGATGTACGCCCAGGTGATCGGCAGGATCGACGCCGAACCGTACGGCGCGGCCGAGACGACGGGCCGTGCGGCCCCATGGGCCTGAGCGTCGTCGGCGAGTTCGGCGGCCAGCGGGTGGCCGGGTAGGTACGGCGCGAGGTGCGAGCGCACCGCCACCGGGCCGACGCCCGGGCCGCCACCGCCGTGCGGGATGCAGAAGGTCTTGTGCAGGTTCAGGTGGCTGACGTCGCCGCCGAACTTGCCCGGGCGGGCCAGGCCGACGATCGCGTTCAGGTTGGCGCCGTCGACGTAGACCTGACCGCCTGCGTCGTGCACTGCGGCGCAGATGTCGGCGACGTCGTGCTCGTACACCCCGTGCGTGGACGGGTAGGTGATCATCAGCGCAGCGAGGTCGCCGGCGTGCTCGGCGATCTTGGCGCGCAGGTCATCCAGGTCGACGTCGCCGTTCTCGCGGCACGCGACGACGACGACCTTCATGCCGACCATGGCGGCCGACGCGGCGTTGGTGCCGTGGGCGCTGGACGGGATGAGGCAGATGTTGCGGCCGGCTTCGCCACGGGCCTCGTGGTAGGCACGGATGGCCAGCAGACCGGCGTACTCCCCCTGCGACCCGGCGTTGGGCTGCAGCGACACCGAGTCGTAGCCGGTGATGCTCACCAGCCAGGCCTGGACGTCGGCGATGAGCTTGCGCAGGCCCGGGGTGTCCGAGGCCGGGGCGAACGGATGTTGCCGCGCGAACTCGGTCCACGTGATGGGCTCCATCTCGGCGGCCGCGTTGAGCTTCATGGTGCACGAGCCCAGCGGGATCATGCTGCGGTCCAGCGCGATGTCCTTGTCGGCGAGCGCGCGCAGGTAGCGCATCATCTCGGTCTCGGTGCGGTACCGCGAGAACGCCGGGTGCGTCAGGAACTCCGAAATGCGGGTGTGGATTTCGGGGCCGTCCCAGTGGTGACCCCCGCGGGTCGCACCGAACGCGGCGAGCACCGCGTCGACGTGGTCGGCGGTGGTCGCCTCGTCGCACGACACCGAGATGTGGTCGGCGTCGACCAACCAGACGTTGATGCCGCGCTCCTTGGCGGCGGCCTGCACCTGCTCGGCCTTGCTGGGCACGCGAGCCAGGACGGTGTCGAAGAATCCGGAATGGACGACCTCGACGCCGGCCTCCTTCAGTCCCATGGCTACGGCGAGGGCGTGGCCGTGCACCCGGTGCGCGATGGCGGTCAGCCCGCGCGGCCCGTGGTAGCTGGCGTACATCGCGGCGATCACCGCGAGCAGCACCTGGGCGGTACAGATGTTGCTGGTGGCCCGGTCACGGCGGATGTGCTGTTCGCGGGTCTGCAGGCTCAACCGGTAGGCCTTGGCGCCGTCTGCGTCGACCGAGACGCCGACCAGCCGCCCCGGCAGCTGGCGGGCGTGCTTGCCGTGCACGGCCAGGTAACCGGCGTGCGGGCCACCGAATCCCATTGGCACACCGAAACGTTGGGTGGTGCCGAAGGCGACGTCGGCACCGATCTCACCGGGCGGGGTGACGAGCGTCAGCGCCAGCAGGTCCGCGCCGAGGGCGACCAGGGCGCCGCGCTCGTGGGCCTGCGCGATCAGCGCGGACCAGTCGTTGACCGCGCCACTGGCACCCGGCACCTGGGCGATGACGCCGAAGAACTCGCCCTCGGGCAGACCGTGGCGGAGATCGGCGGTGACGATCTCGATGTTCAGCGGTTCTGCGCGGGTCGCCAGCACCGCGGCGGTCTGCGGGTAGATGTCGGCGTCGACGGCGAGGCGGCGGCAGTCGCCCTTGACGGCGCGATGCATCAGCGTCATGGCCTCGGCCGCGGCAGTGGCCTCGTCGAGCATGGAGGCGTTGGCGATCTCCATGCCGGTCAGGTCGGTGACCATGGTCTGGAAGTTGAGCAGGGCCTCGAGGCGGCCCTGGCTGATCTCCGGCTGGTACGGCGTGTAGGCCGTGTACCACGCCGGGTTCTCGAGAATGTTGCGACGCAGCACGGCGGGGGTCAGGGTGTCGAAGTAGCCCTGACCGATCATCGACACCGCGACGGTGTTGGTCTCGGCCAGCGCCCGCAGCTCGGCCAGCGACTGCTCTTCGGAGGCCGGCGCCTTCAGCTCATCGAGTCCGGGGGCCAGGCCGGTGCTGGACAGGGCATCGAGAATCCCGGCGGGCAGGGCCTTGGCGGCCAGCTCTTCCAGGGAGTCCACGCCGATGACCTCGAGCATGGTGGCCACCGCGTCGGCATCCGGGCCGATGTGCCGGTCGACGAAGCGCAGCTGGTGGTGCTCGGCAGAGGAACGGGACGTGCTGTCGGTCATGACGGCCTCTCCAGACGTGAGGGGGTTCCCTCCCCCTCTGTCGTCTGTGCCTGAGAGATTCGGCCCGACGGTGGTCGGCCTTTCCCCATGGGCGGGCGAGTCACAGCTCGCCGCTTTCCAGAGGCATCGGGCTCCGGCGCGGTCCGGGGGCCTGAGAGGTTGATGGAGAGGTATTGCTCCTTCGGCGTCCATGGCTGGCGGCCACAGAACTCTCCCGCGTCGGGACGATGCGCGCGCCAGTCTACCGGTCGGTCACCTGGCGCCGGCAGCTAGCCGATCTTGCGGTCGCGCTGCTTGCGGCGCGACGCCAGCTCGTCCTCGGGTGCGGCAATGGACTCGCCGCCGTCGGCGCGCTCGCCCGGGAAGTCGGCGATGGCGCCGGTCAGCTCGCGCATGGCGCCCGAGACCGCGATGCCGAACACGCCCTGACCGCCTTGCAGCAGGTCGACGACCTCTTCGGCCGACGTGCACTCGTACACCGTGGTGCCGTCGGAGAACAGCGTGATGTTGGCCAGGTCGTGGACACCGCGCTGGCGCAGGTGGTCGACCGCGACGCGGATGTTGTGCAGCGAGATGCCGGTGTCGAGCAGGCGCTTGACGATCTTGAGGACCAAGATGTCCTTGAACGAGTACAGGCGCTGGCTGCCGGAGCCGGCGGCACCGCGGATCGACGGGACGACCAGCGACGTGCGGGCCCAGTAGTCCAGCTGGCGGTAGGTGATGCCGGCGATCTGGCAGGCGCTCGGCCCGCGGTAGCCGACCAGTTCGTCGGGAACAGACTCATCAGGGAACAGGCCTGCCTGCACCGGCACGGGAGCCGGCGTCGGGGCGGCCTGCTCGGGCGCGCCGCTGGTCGTCAGGTCCAACTGCTCTTGACGTGGCGTGTCATCGCCCACTGCCTGATCCTCTCGCCGATCGAACTAACCCTGCCTGGCGGCCACTGCTGCTCGGCGGGCATGTCCGCTGCTCGAATGTGTCGAGCATACGCTTCCCGCCGGGCCACTTCAGCCTGTCACCAGAACGAGGAAAGTATGTGGCGCGGATTCGTCGAATCCGCAAACGGCGCACCGAGTGTCGACGCGTGCTGACCTAACTGAGATGCATCCGTGACAACGGCCCGGCGGGACGGTGAGTCGGGGCCTACGTGGCCTTGAAATCGTCCGGAGAAATGCTGTCGAGGAACTCTTTGAACTTCTCGACCTCGTCCTCCCGCACGGCGCCGTCCGACGACTCCTCGTCGCTCTCATCGGGGATGAGCAGACCGGCTTCGGCCAGCACCGCCTCCTCGACGTAGATCGGCACGCCCATGCGCAGGGCGATGGCCACCGAGTCCGACGGCCGCGCCGACACCGTGATGTCGCGCTCGAACACCAGGTCGGCGTAGAAGGTGCCTTCCTGCAGGTCCACGATGCGCACTTCGCGCAGTGAATGACCAAGCGCGGCAATCAAATCCCGGATCAGGTCATGCGTCAGCGGACGCGCCGGGGAGACACCCTGCTGCTCCAGCGCGATGGCCGCAGCCTCGGACTGCCCGATCCAGATCGGCAGGTACCGGTCACCGTTGGATTCGCGGAGCAACAGCACGGGTTGGTTCTGTGGCTGCTCCACCCGAATGCCGACCACACGAACCTCGCCCATCTGCGTCTGCCCTCCGCAATCCGTGTGCCATCAACGAATTCGAGTCTAGTCCTCAGCGATCGAGAACGTCGCGCACAGCAGACTTGATCAGCGAGGTGTGCAGCGTGATGGCCAGAGCGGCGACTTCGCGGGCGAGTTCGTCGGCCCGGTCACGGGCGCCGGATTTGCCGATGGGGCCGGCGATCTGCGCGATCAGGTCCGACTGCCGGTCGGCCGCGGACCGGAAGGCCCGCAGGTGCCGTGGCTCGACGCCGTATTCGCCCAGAGCGTGGGCGCATTGCGCGATGACGACGGCATGTTCGTCGAAGAACCCGGCCGGGCCGGGAATGATGACGCCGCTCTTGACCAGCGCGGCGAGCAGGTCCGGTGTGATGCCGGAGCGCTGCAGCAGATCCTCGCGGCTGAGCCGCACCTGGGCGGGGGCGACATCGGCCTGATCACTGTCGAGATCCGGAACCAATTTCGGTACGCCGTAAGCGGATCCGTTCGACGGCAGCGCGCCGTCGGCCTGGGCATCCAGTTGGGCCTTGATGACCTTCAGCGGCAGGTACTGATCCCGCTGCGCCGACAGGATGAAGCGCAGCCGCGCGCAGTCATAGGCGGTGAAACGACGGTAGCCCGACCCAGTGCGTTCGGGCGTGACCAGACCCTGTTCCTCCAGGAACCGGATCTTGGAGATCGTCACATCCGGGAAGTCGGGTCGGAGCAGGTCGAAAACTGCTCCGATCGACATCCCGGCCACTGCACTGCGGTCGGGCTGCGTCATGGACTGACCGGAACGCTAACCAGCCGAGCTGTCGTCGGTCTTGGGGCCGGTCAGGAACACCAGGCGGAACTTTCCGATCTGGACCTCGTCCCCGTTGGCCAGCACCGCCGAGTCGACGGGCTCGCGGTTGACGTAGGTGCCGTTGAGGCTGCCCACGTCGACGACCTGGAACTCGCCGGACTCGAGCCGGAACTCGGCGTGCCGACGGCTCACCGTCACGTCGTCGAGGAAGATGTCGCTGTCGGGATGACGTCCCGCCGAGGTGCTCGGCTGATCCAGCAGGAATCGCGAGCCCGCATTCGGCCCGCGCTTGACCACCAGTAGGGCCGAGCCCACCGGCAGTCCTTCAACTCCGGAGACGGCACTGGTGCCGCTCGTCGAAGCCGGGGCGTCGAGCGCATTGAGGAAGTCCGCGCGGAAGACCGACGTGGTCTCCACCGTTGCCTCCTCGGAGCCGAAATCGGTCCCCGAACCGCTGTCGTTATCCGTCACGCGCTGCTCCTCTACTGGCTGCTGTGGCGCTCTCTTGCACGACCGGCCGGCAGTCCTGCCAGCAGTCATCGATGTCGCGTACGTCCCACTATTGACCGTACCGCGCGGCGCGGGCCGGTGTGCCCGCCACCGCCGGATCCGCCGAGCCGACTTTGGTGTCGCCGCGGCCGAACCGGACCGCAGCACCCTAACAAAGGGGTCAGTCGTCCAGGGTCGCCCGGTAGCCGTCCGCGTCGAGCAGGCCGGCAAGCTGGCTGTCCAGTTCGTCGGCGTCGGCAGCCAGTTCGATCAGCCAGCCGGCGTCGTACGGGTCGGAGTTGACCAGGTCGGGCGAGCCCTCCAGATCACCGTTGACCGCAACGATTTTCGCGGCGATCGGGGCGTAGAGCTCAGAGGTGGTCTTGGGCGATTCGACCTCACCGAACACATCGCCGGCGGCGACGGTGGTGCCGACCTCGGGCAGATCGACATAGACCACGTCACCGAGGGCGCCCTGCGCGAAATCGGTGATCCCGACGCGCACGGTGCCCTCACCGGTGCGGCGCACCCATTCGTGCTCGGTGGTGTACAGCAGATCGGCTGGCGTTTCGCTCACGACGCTCCTTGCGATTTCGGTGATTGTGTGTTGGTCGGTCAGTAACGATACGGCTCGACGATCAGGCCCGACGGCTACTTGACGGGCTGAGCGTACTGACGCGGTTTCGGTTGCCGCAGGGCCGTGACATCGATGGTGTCGGCCTGTTGCACGGTCATTGTGCCGCCAACCCGTTTGACGCTGTCCATCGCCCCGCCGGGGATGTTCATCGCCGCCGCCAACGTCGGCGGATCACCGATGACGAGAATGGAATAGGGCGGGTTCATGGTCACGTTGTCGACCACCAGCGCACCCGCGGTTCCGGTCACCCAGGTATCGACCCCGACCCGGACGGCGGTCCGCTGATCGCCCTGGCCGGATCTGATCTCCATGGCCTCGGCGCCGGCGGCGCGCAGCTCGTTGATGACGTCGAGCATGGTCTCCGGCGACACGCCGGGCGCGATGTCCTCGATGGTGATCGTGACGCCGGGGCCGGTGGCCGCGACGGTGCCGATCAGGATCGACAGCGCCCGCAACCGCGCCTGCGCGTTCTCGATGGCCGCCTGATCGTTGTTTCCCGACGCCTGCAGCGCCGACAGCGTCTTCTGCAGGTCGGCCACTTCGGTATTGAGAGCGGCTTCCCGCTGTTGCAGCGAGTCGAGCAGCACCAGCAGGTCGGCGGGCCGCGCGGTGTCCAGCGCATCACCCGATTCGGTCTGTCGCACCTGCGTCGCGATCGCCACGCCGAGCAGCACGCAGAGCAGGACGGCGAGCGCACCGAACATCAGCTGGGACCGGGTGCGCGGCAGCCGGGCCGGCACCCCGTCGGGTAGCTCGTGCCGGCCGTGCTGTTCGTCGTCAGTCATGGGGCGCCACCATCACGCCCCGAACAACCTGCGACGCAGCGCCGCCGCGTTGCCGAAGATCCGGATGCCCAGAACCACGATGATCGCCGTCGACAGCTGCGTGCCGACGCCGAGCTGATCACCCACGTAGACGATCACCGAGGCGACCAGGACGTTGAAGACGAACGAGATGACGAACACCTTGGCATCGAAGATGCGTTCCAGGTAGGCCCGCAGTCCCCCGAACACCGCGTCGAGCGCCGCGACGACGGCGATCGGCAGATAGGGCTGGACGGCTTCCGGCACGCTGGGGTGGAAGATCAACCCCAGCACGATGCCGACCACCAGTGCCGCGATACCGATCATGTGCGACTGCTCACTTTGGTCCGATCTCCTTGGCGAAGTTGACATCTCGTACCGACGCGGCCGACACCGTGAGCTTGTCCCGGGTCTGGACGCTGATCCCCACACCGTACGAACTGGCGAGCAGCGTCAGCCGCTGCATGGCCGGCGAGTGCTCGAAGACCTCCTGGATGGCATGCGGCGGGCCGATGGCGACGACCACGTAGGGGCTGGCCACCGGCTGATTGTCGACGAGGATGCCACCGCCTGCCTGCCGGATGGTCACGTTCGGGCCGATCCGCACACCGCCGACCGCCACCGCCTCGGCGCCCGCCGCCCACAGCGAGTTGACGGCGAGCTGCAGATCCCGGTCGAGGATGATCTGGGGGCTGCCGGCCACCCGCTGCTTGGACACGTCGGACAGGTTCGGGCTCCGCGGGGGTTCGGTGACGGTGACGGTGAGGCCGGGCCCGGTCACCGATGTCGCCCCGGCGCTGAACTCGGCCTGGTCGAGGGCCTCCAGCAGTTGACGGCCCTTCTCGTCGCCGGCCAGCCGGCTCCGGCGTGCGGCCTCCACCTGGCCGGCCAGCGCGTCCCGGGTGGCGGTGCTGTCGCGCGTGCGGGCTTCGGCGGTGCGCGCGTTCGCGGACAGGACGTGCTGGGTCTGGGTGGTGGCCGGGGCCATCGACACCGCGTGCTGCGCCGCCGTCACGAACACCACTGACACCGCCGCAACGCCGACCAGCAGCCAGGCGCCGTCGGCGAGCCGGGAGCCGGTGCGACCGGCACGGCGCTCGGCCGCGGCGGCGTAACCGGGGTCCAGATGGTCGGTGAGCAGCGACCGCAGCAGTGACGGCACGGGAATCCGGACCGGCTCGTCGGCGACGTGACTGTTGCGGCCCGCTTCCGGGCGGTAGCCGCCCAGTGCCCGGTCCCGGGGTGTCCCGGCTTCTGTCACGCCGCGGACCTCGCCACCGGCGGCAGCTCCCGCAGCACCATGGTCACCTGGATCAGGTACAGGACCGCGGACCACAGGTACATGGCCATGCCCCACACCAGGAACGCCCAGCCGCAGGCCAGCACCACCCGGCTCCACGCGTCCGGCCACTGCCCCAGCAGCACCAGCGGGAACCCGGACATCAACGCGAACGTCGCAGCCTTACCGATGTAGGTCACCGGCAGCGCGGTCAGACCGCGGCTGCGCACCAGTGGCAGGGTCGCGGCCAGCACCACGTCCCGGGCGATCAGGGTGAGCACGAACCACCACGGCACGACGTGTGCAATGGCCAGCGCGACCGGCACAACCAGCATGTAGATGCGGTCGACCAGCGGGTCCAGTAGCTCGCCCAGCCGCGACGACTGGTTCGCCACCAGCCGCGCGATCTTGCCGTCCGCCCAGTCGGAGAAGCCGCTGAACATCAGGATCGCGACGGCCCAGCCATTGGCATGCGCCGACAGCAGCAGGTACAGGAACACCGGGACCAGCAGCAACCGCAACGCGCTGAGCGCGTTGGGGATCGTCAGCACCCGGTCGCTCGATGCGGCGTCCGGGTTGGTGGTGCTCATGGGCTAAACCTAACGGAATACCCCGGGCAGGCTCAGTGCTGCCATCGTGTCGTCGGCCAGCGGGTTGTCGTGAATCATGTACGTCCACGTCGACGTCGGGCGGGCCAGCTTGGACAGATCCAGGCCGGGTTCGTCCTCGAGCACGTTGGCGGTCTCGAAGGTCTGCTGCGCGGCCTCGATGGCGTCGGCCGCCAGCGACGCGAACGCGTCGACGGCCATGCGGTGGAACTCGTCGAGCGGATCCTGGCGGCCCAGCGCGCGCAGGTGGATGCTCTCGCGGATGTCGGACAGGTAGGCCAGATGGTCGGCCCAGCCGCGGTCCAGGTGGTACAGCATGATCATCCGGCAGATCCGCTCGAGCTCGTCGTCACCGACCTGGTCCGCCAGTTCCTGGTACCGGTCCGGCGCCAGCTCCTTGAGTTCGTCGCGCGCGGTCGTGGTGCGCAGCAACGTCTCTCGGCGTTCGACGATGATCGCGCGCTGCTGCGCCGTCAGCTGGTTGTAGCGCCAGGTGTTGGCGTGCACGTCCAGCAGGCGGCCCTCGGCGACGCGCTGCGCGTGCTCCAGCATCGAGCCGGCCTTGTCGCTGATGATCCGGCCATCTTCGTCGGTCTGCATCGGCAGCTTCTCGGGTTCCAGGTGCGAGACGACGACGTCGTCCTCCCAGCTGGAGAAGAACACCGACGATCCCGGGTCGCCCTGGCGACCGGCGCGGCCACGCAACTGGTTGTCGAGGCGTTCGGTGTGGTGCCGGCCGGTGCCGATGACGTGCAGGCCGCCGAGCTCGGCGACCCGCTTCTTGTCGGCGGACTGGTCGCTTACGTCGGATCCGCCGAGGCGGATGTCGGTGCCACGGCCGGCCATCTGCGTGGAGACGGTGACGGTGGCGAGCTTGCCGGCCTCGGCGATGACGGCGGCCTCTTCCTCGTCGTTCTTGGCGTTCAGCACCACGGCCGGCACCCCGGCCTTGACCAGTTTGGCGTGCAGCTCTTCGGATTCGGCGACATCGCGGGTACCGACGAGCACCGGCTGGCCGGTCTCGTGGATCTTCTGGATGTGCTCGATGATGGCCTGGTTCTTGGCGGCCGCCGTGATGTAGACGCGGTCGGTCTCGTCTTCGCGGATGTTCGGCGTGTTCGGCGGGATCGGCGACACCCCCAGCCGGTAGAACTGGCGCAGCTGCTCACCGGCGGCCAGCGCGGTACCGGTCATGCCGCACACCGTCGGGTAGCGGCCGATGAGGGCCTGCACGGTGATGGTGTCGAGGACCTCGCCCGTCTCGGTGGTCTCGATGCCTTCCTTGGCCTCGACGGCGGCCTGCAGGCCGTCCGGCCAGCGCTGCAGCGACGCGATGCGGCCGCGGGAGGCGTTGATGAGGTGAACGGCGTTGTCCCGCACGATGTAATGCACGTCGCGCTGCAGCAGGACGTGCGCGTGGAGGGCCACGTTGACCTCGGTCAGCGTCGTGCCGATGTGTTCCTCTGAGTAGAGGTCGATACCGCCGAGGGCCTTCTCCAGCTTGCGCGCGCCCGCATCGGTGAGGTGGACGTTGCGGCGGTCGGCGTCGGTGTCGTAGTACTGCAGCGAGTCGTCCACGCGGTTCTCCGAGGTCATCTCGCCGACCAGCCGGATGATCTCCAACCGCGGCGTCTCGCGGTGGGTGGTGCCGGCCAGCACCAGCGGCACCAGCGCCTCGTCGACCAGCACGGAGTCGGCCTCGTCGATCAGGGCGACGTCGGGCCGCGGCGACACCAGGTCGTCGACATGGGTGACCAGCTGGTCGCGCAGCACGTCGAACCCGATCTCGTTGACCGAGGCGTAGGTGACGTCGCACTCGTAGGCGGCGCGCCGTTCGTCGGCCGTCGACTCGGCGGTGATCCAACCGACCGTCAGGCCCATCGCCGCCAGCAGCGGTCCCATCCATTCGGCGTCGCGGCGGGCCAGGTAGTCGTTGACCGAGATGACGTGCACGTGCCGTCCGGCCAGCGCGTAGCCGGCGGCGGCGATGGCGCCGGCCAGGGTCTTGCCTTCACCGGTGGCCATCTCGACCACGTCGCCGGCCATCATGCGCAGGGCCCCGAGCAGCTGTACATCAAAAGGCCGGAGTCCGGTCGTCCTTTCCGCCGCCTCGCGGGCGATGGCCAGGAACTGCGGGATGTCGGCGGCGTCGGCGAGGTCGGACAGTTCCAGGAGCTTGGCGGCCTTGGTGATCTGCTCGTCGTCCAGCCCCGCGGCCTTGTCATCGAATTCCGCGGACGCGCGAACCTGATCCATGGACCGGTTCTGGTTCTTGTCAGTGGAAGCACCGAGCAGCTTCCAGAACTTGCTGCTCAGCCGGCCGGATTTCGCGGTGCTGGTTTTCGCCACAGGTCAAAGGTACCGGGCCGGTCCGGCGCCGCCATATGCGTGTCCACATGCATCAGTGACGGATTCATGACGGTCTGTGCCCGTCGTCGCGCGGGCCCCCGAGGCGCACGGGTACCTTGCGGGGATGGATTTGTTCACCCCGACCCTCGACTGGGGCAGTGAGCTCACGACGTCGCTGTGGTGGATCGCCAAAGCCTGGCTGATCGCAGCGGTCTCGACCCTGGTGGTGCTCGTCGCCATCGGCCGGTTCACCGTCTGGGGGCGGCAGTTCTGGCGCATCACCGGCGGCTACTTCGTCGGCCGCGCGAGTATCAAGGTGTGGCTGTGGCTGGCGGTGCTGCTGTTGTCGGTGATCACCGGCGTTCGGCTCACCGTGCTTTTCAGTTATCAGAGCAACGACCTGATGACCAGCTTCCAGGTGGTGGCCTCCGGCCTGGCGGGTCATGACCAGGCGGTGAAAGACTCCGGCGCGCACGGGTTCTGGATGTCGATCGGCATCTTCTCGCTGCTGGCCACGCTGCACGTCGGGCGCATCATGCTCGACCTGTTCATGACGCAGCGGTTCATCCTGAGGTGGCGCGCGTGGCTGACGGATCAGCTCACCGGCGACTGGCTCGATGGCAAGGCCTACTACCGGTCGCGGTTCATCGACGACACCATCGACAACCCGGACCAGCGCATCCAGAGCGACGTCGACATCTTCACCGCCGGCGTGGGTCCACTGCCGAACACGCCCAACAACATGACCACCTCGACGCTGCTGTTCGGCGCCATCAACGCCATCGCCTCGATGCTTTCGTTCACCGCGATTCTGTGGAACCTGTCGGGTCCCCTGACCATCGCCGGCTTCACCCTCGACAAGGCGATGTTCTGGGTCGGCATCGGGTATGTGGTGATCGCGTCGATCGTCACGTTCTGGATCGGCCGCCCGATCATCTGGCTGTCGTTCGACAACGAACGCTTCAACGCGGCGTTCCGTTACGCGCTCGTGCGGATGCGCGACGCCGCCGAGGCCGTCGCCTTCTACCACGGTGAGCTCGCCGAGCGGACAGGTCTGCGGCGGCTGTTCGCACCGGTCGTCGACAACTACAAGCGCTACGTGAACCGGATGATCGGCCTCAACGGCTGGAACCTGTCGATGAGCCAGATCATCGTGCCGCTGCCGTATGTGTTGCAGTTCCCGCGCTTCCTCGCCGGCGAGATCAAGCTCGGCGACATGAACCAGACCGCGTCGGCGTTCGGCAGCATCCAGGACGGTCTGTCCTTCTTCCGCAACGTGTACGACCAGTTCGCCGGGTACCGCGCTGCCATCATCCGTCTGTACGGCCTGGTCACGGCCAACGACGCGGCGCGGCACCTGCCCGAGCTCGCCACCGAGGACTGCCCCGACGACACCATCACGCTGGAGAAGGTCACGGTGAGCACACCGGACGGCCGCGAACTCATCGCACCGCTGGATCTGTGCCTGTACCCCGGCGAGGCGCTGGTGATCACCGGGCCGTCCGGTGCCGGCAAGACCACCTTGTTGCGCAGCCTGGCCAAGCTGTGGCCCTTCTGTCACGGCGCCATGCACTTCCCGATGGACGAGAACGAGACGCTGTTCCTGTCCCAGCTGCCCTATGTGCCGCTGGGCGATCTGCGCACCGTGGTGTCCTACCCGCGCAAGTCCGGGGACTACACCGACGCCGAGTTGCAGGAGGTCCTCGCCAAGGTCGCGCTGCCGCATCTGGCCGGCCGCCTCGACGAGGTCGACGACTGGGCCAAGGTGCTCTCCCCCGGCGAGCAGCAGCGCGTCGCGTTCGCCCGCGTGCTGCTGACCCGACCGAAGGCCCTGTTCTTCGACGAGTCCACCTCGGCTCTCGACGAAGGCCTGGAAATGATGCTGTACCAACTGGTTCGGACGGAGCTGCCCGACACCACCGTGGTCAGCGTCAGCCACCGCAGCACCGTCGAGCAGCACCACCAGCAGGAGCTGGAACTGCTGGGCGATGGCCAGTGGCGGCTCACCCGCATCGAGGACCAGGACGGCGAACCCGCCCGGGTCTGATCACCGTGCGGCGGCGTGCTTTCCGGCTCGCCGGCCGAAGAACGAGCCTTCACCCAACTGGGTGCCGCTGGCATAGCCCTTGCCGTCCTGCGCGATGTTCGACGCGCAGGCGCCCGCCGCGTACAGCCCCGGCACCGCGGTGCCGTCTGCGCGCAGCACCTGGCCGTCGATGCTGACCGACAGGCCGCCCATGGTGAATCCGGAGTACAGGGCCCGGCCCAGCGACAGGTCGAACGCCGCCCACGGCCCATTGTCCTGCGCCGCAACATAATCCGGCTGCTTGTGGAAGTCCGGGTCCCCGCCGGCTGCCGCGTTGGCGTTGTAGCGCTCCAGCGTCGCGGCCAGGTTCCCGGCCGGAATGCCCAGCGCCTCTTCCATTTCCGCGATGGTCTCCCAGCCGTCGATGAACCGGATCAGCGGCATCGCCGGCATCTCGGTGTGCGCCTCGTCGACGATGAGGTAGGCCACCTGGTCGGGCTGCTCGAGCACGAAAGCCGACGTGCGCGAGTGGTAGGAGTCCTCGTTGACGAACCGCCGGCCGTCTTTGTTGACGATGACGCCGGTCAGCAGGATTTCCGGCGGGTAGCAGGCGGCGGTGATGAACAGCTGGTCCAGGTTCTTGGCGACGCCGCCAGCGGACACGCCGAGCTTGATGCCCAGCCCGTCGTCGTTCGGGTTGCCCAGGATGTAGGGCTCAACTTCGCCGTGGTGCTTGGTCTTTCGCTTCTGGCCGAGCGCCGGCGTGTGCTCGGCCACCATTTCCGGATTCATCGCGAAGCCGCCCGCGGCGATGATCACCGCACCGGCCTTGACCGCACCCGTGACGCCGAAGTTCTTCCAGCGGACGCCGGCCACAGCGCCGTTTTCGTCCACCACCAGGTTGGTCGCACCGGTCTCGTAGCGCATCTCGACGCCGAGTTCGTCGGCGCGCTTCAGCAGCAGCTTGATCACCATGTCGGCGCCGCCGAGTTCGCCCGGCACCGGGACCGAATGCCCGCGGGGCGCGGCCTTGGCCTGCTCGCAGAACGGCCACACCTTCTCGTTGCCGGTGTAGGACAGACCCTCGGTGCCCGGCGGCACCACGACCTTGCCCGGGTAGTAGCTGCGTTCGAACTGAAAGCCCAAGTCCTCCAACCAGTTGAAGTGCTCGACGCTGCCGTCGCAGTAGGCGCGGATCTTGTCGTGTTCGGGGTCGTGCGCGACGGCGACCAGGTACTTGTACATCTCGTCGGCGGTGTCGTCGTGGCCGGTGGCCTGCTGCACCGCGGTGCCGCCGCCGAGGTAGAAGTGGCCGCCGGCCATGGACGTGGTGCCGCCCGCGGCGGCCGCCTTCTCCAGCACCAGGACCTTGGCCCCGGCAGCGGCGGCACTGACCGCGGCGCAGCCACCGGCGATGCCGAAGCCGATCACGACCACGTCGGCCTCGTCGGACCATTCGGCGATGTCGGCGGCGTTGACGGTCTCGGGAACAGTGTGCATCGTCTCTCCGGTTTCGGGTGGGGTCCGGGCGGCGGTCAGCGGGCCAACCTGGACACGTGTCTGATCAGTGATCGACTAGACAATAACGCCGAGACACGAGCATTGCTAGAACGTGTTCTAGTTTCGCCGATACGCCGGGTCCGCTACGCGGCGAGCATGTTGACCAGCACGTCGAGCTGAAGGTCGAAAACCCCCGCCGGATCGCTCAATGTGTCAGCCCCGTACTGGCCGAACACCTCCAGGCTGATCGCGCCGACGATCGCCGCCCACAACACGAAACACCGAGTCACCGCGTCGTCATCTCCGGAGAACCCGAACTCATCGCGCAATTGCGCGAAATCAGCTGAAATCGTTTGCGGCGCAGCATGACCTGGCGACCGGACGTCCCCCGTGGCGACACCGGCAGACACTGCGTCGAACAACAGTCCAACCACCCGGGTACCCGGCCCCACGGTCGACTCGGCCGGGGCGTGATAGCCGGGCACCGGACTGCCGTAGAGCAGCGCCCAACAGGCCGGCACGCCGAGTGCCCAGGCGCGTGCCGCCCGGCCGATCGCCTTGATCTGTTCGCGCCAGTCCGCTCCGGCCGCCGCCCGGGCAGCCTCGGCCACGTCGGCCAGCTCGGTGTACGCGTCCACCAGCAGCAGGGTGAGCAGTTCGTCGCGACTGGGCACGTACCGATAGACCGCCGAGGAGACCATGCCGAGATCCCGGGCGATGGCCCGGAGCGACAGCCCCGAAGCGCCGTCGGTCTCCAGGTGGCGGCGGCCGAGTTCAATGATCCGACTTTCGATCCGGTCCCTGGAGTCCTGGCGTTTACCCACGTCCGCCAGTCTGACACAAAACGAGAACACTGCTCTTGTTTTACTGCGACGCGCGTGAGATCGTTAATCAGAGAGCACTGCTCTTATTTCTCGCATTCGCCGGAAGGACGACCATGACCACTCGCTATGACCAGCCCGGAACCATCGCACGCACCGGAAACGAAGTGATCCGCTGGCTTGCCGAGGCTGGAATCAGCGTGGCCGGCACCAACGCGCTGCGGGTGCGGGGACGCCGCACCGGCAAACTCCGCGGCGTCGTGATCAACGTGCTCACCGTCGACGGCCGGCGCTACCTGGTGTCCCCGCGGGGCAACACCGAGTGGGTCCGCAACGTCCGAGCCGCAGGCAATGTCGAGCTGGGCCCCCGCTGGCGCAGCCGCAACCTCAGGGTCACCGAAGTTCCCGATGGGGCGAAAACGCCTCTGCTGCAACGTTATCTGGATCGGTGGTACTGGGAGATCAAAGGTCACTCAGCGGGGTTGACGCCGCGGTCCACCGAAGCCGACATCAGCCGGGCGGCATTCAGCATTCCGGTTTTCGAGCTGCACGCCTGACGCGGCTCAGGCTCCGGCAGCCTGCTGCACCACAGCGTCGCCCGTCTGCTGGTCCGTGGCGCTCCACGAGACTGCGGCGGGGAAATGCCCCCAGGTGCTGTTGAAGACACCCACCAGCACCGCACGATTGTCGGGAGTGACGGTGTAGACCGGCCCGCCGGAATCGCCCTTCTGGCTGACGATGCCGTTGGTCATGGTGAACCACCCGTTGTTCACCGCATCGACGGTGCCGCAGGTTTCACCGGTGACGACGCCGAAGTGGCAGACGGGTGCACCCTGCTGCGGATTCACCGCGGGATCGGTGACCAGTACCCGGCCTCCCGGCAGGATGTTGTTGACCATGACGTCGCCGGCGATCGTGATGGACTCCCAATCCGAGATCTGGTGGTCGGTCGCGATGGTGGCGCCGTCGGGTGTGTTGTCCCGGAACGTGATCATGGTGCCGATGAAGCGGCCGTTCTTGTCGGTCACCGGGCCGTCACCGCGGCAGTGACCTGCGGTGTAGCCGGTTCGGGCCGCCGGATCCACATAGCCCAGCGTGCAGCGCGTGGTGCCCTGATGAATCTCCATGCCCGGGTAGACGAGCACGCCGGGATCGGCCGATGCGACCGGCACCGGACCACCGAGGGCGAACAACGGCGCAGCGACCGCAGCTACCGCCGCGGCACGCAAACCCCCCACAAACATGACCTTCTCCCATCACATCGGGACGGACGTCGCGCCAGCCTACCGTGCGAACCCGCAGGAGGGACGGTTAAGCCCCCGCTCTGCCGCGGCCGGCACCCGCCGCCGCCAGCAAACGAGCGGGCCCCATGAAATGCACTGGCGGCCCGGATCTTTCGATCCGGGCCGCCAGGTCCCTCCAAGTCAGGGAATGGTCAGCAGCTGACCGGGCTGGATCAGGTCCGGGTTGTCGATGCCGCTGGCGCCGGCAATCTCGGGGTAGCGGTTGCCGTCACCGTAGAACTGCTCGGCGATGGCCCACAGGGTGTCGCCGGACTGCACGGTGTAGGTACGCGCCGCGGGCACCTCGGGCTCGGGAGCGGGCGCCGGGGCGGGCTCGGGCTCAGGCTCAGGCTCAGCCACGACCTCGACTGCCACGGGCTCGGCAGCGACCTCGGGCTCCGGGGCGGCCTCGACCGGCGCGGCGGGCACCTCGTCGGTGTGGGTCTCGGACGACCACTTGGCATCGTCACCGCTGTACAGCACCAGGTTGCGGTCGTCCTGCAGTACGAGACGGACGTTGTCGGCGCCGGCGGTCTGGCTGGCCCATACCGGTTTGTCCGGGGTGTACAGCACGAAGTTCCCGTCCTCCTGCACCTCGGCGCGCTGCACGTCCTGGCCGTCGGTGGCGGTGGCCCACACGGACTGCTCCCCTGCGTACAGCACCAGGTTGCCGTCGTCCTGCAGGACCAGCCGGTAGGCACCGTTGTTCGACGTCAACGACTGGCCGACCTCGAGCTTCTCGCCCTTCTGAAGTGTGTCACCCATAAGTCCAAGCTCCTTTGGTTCGGTTCACCTGTCGCTCACCGACAGTACCGACGGTTCCGGGGAACGCCAGTGTTTGCGCTCGCCGAAATCAAAACAGTTGGCGAACAATGAGTTAGCGCGCGGCAACCACAGCATCCTGACAGCGTTGACGCCCCTGTCAGCGGATGGAGGCGGACTCCGGGCCACCCGGCCGCCACCCGGGTGGCCCGAACACATAACCCAGACGATCACCGAATCCCTTGGCCCGGCGTACATCTCGCACCATGGTGACGTACTCGTGCGTCTGCAACTTCCAGATATCTTACGTACCAACAGGTTTGGTCAATCCATAGTTGGGTCTACTGGCCTCCGGAGTGAAGCTGCCGAACATCCGGTCCCAGATGATCAGGATGCCGCCGTAGTTCTTGTCCAGGTACTGCTGGTCGCGGCCATGATGAACCCGATGGTGCGACGGCGTGTTGAAGACGTATTCAATTGACCGCCAGAGTTTTCCGATGCGCTCGGTGTGAATCCAGTACTGGTACACCAGATTCACCGAGAAACTGGCGAACACGATCCACGGCGGGACACCCAGCGCCGGCAGTATCGCCTTCATCAGCAGGTCACCGGACGGATTCCACTTCTGCCGCAGCGCAGTGGACAGATTGAAGTACTCGCTGGAATGGTGCGCCTGATGCGTGGCCCAGAACAGCCGGACCCGGTGGGCCATCCGGTGGTAGGTGTAGTAGATCAGGTCGACGCCGAGAATCCCGATCACCCACGTGTACCAGGCATTGCCGGGCAGGTGCCACGGTGCGACGTACACGTACAGGGCCGCATAGCCGACCAGCGCAAGGAAATTCAGTACTCCGCTGGTGAACAGCGACACCGCGCCCATCCAGATGCTCGCCCACGCGTCGGCGCGCAGGTAGGCACCGGCCGGCGGTCGCTGCTCGTCGTGGGCGAGCTTGCGGGCCGCGCCCCACTCCAGCAGCAGTGCCACCACGAAGAACGGGATGGCGTACGAGACCGGGTCGTGCAGCATCGTCGGCAGCACGTCGGACAGCAGGTCGGAACTCACGTCGACACCTCCGCGCGCAGCGTAACCGGCCATGTTCTGTCTGCCGGCCGGAAACGCGCTCACCTCCCATGGTGCGCCGGATCCCGGCAAGATGGCGCGCATGACTGATCGCACCGCGTCGCTCGTCGAGCTCGCCCGACGCCACGGTGTGGCCACTGACTACGTCGACTGGAGCAATCGGCAGCACGCCGTCCCCGCTTCGACGCTGGTCGCGGTGCTCGCTGCGCTCGGAGTATCGGCCGACTCCGAGGACGCCCGCGTGGCAGCCCTGGCCGAGCACGAGCGCGCGTACTGGCAGCGCACCCTGTCCCCGACCATCGTCGCCCGGTCCGGCCGGCCGTCCAGCTTCTGGGTGCACGTCACCCATGGCGCGCCCGTCGGCATCTGGATCCGGCTGGAAGACGGCTCGGTGCGGGCCGGGCTGCGTCAGCTGGAGAACAACCGTCCGCCGTTCAATCTGGACGGTCGCCTGGTCGGGGAAGCGACCTTCGAGCTGCCCGACGACCTCCCGCTGGGCTATCACCGGCTGCATGTCCAGGCCGGCTCCTCCGCCGATGCCGACGCGGTCCTCATCGTCACCCCGGATGCCTTGACGCTGCCGAGCCGGCTGGGCAACTCGCGGGCCTGGGGCCTGGCCACCCAGCTGTACAGCGTGCGGTCGAAACAGTCTTGGGGCACAGGCGATCTCACCGACCTGACCGACCTGGCCGTATGGTCGGCCACCCGACACCACGCCGATTTCATCCTGGCCAATCCCCTGCATGCGGCGGAGCCGGTCGCCCCCATGGAGCCGTCGCCGTATCTGCCGACGTCGCGGCAGTTCGCCAATCCGCTGTATCTGCGGGTGCAGGCGATCCCGGAATACACCGCCATCCGCACACCGGCGACGCTGCGCAAGGCCCGGTCCGATGCCCAGGCCCGCGCCGACAAGAACGAGTTCATCGATCGCGACGCGGCCTGGAAGTCCAAGCGCAACGCGCTCAAGGAGGTGTACCGCGCCGACCGCTCGGCGGGCCGCGCGGTGGCGTACGACGGGTACCGCAAGCGGACCGGTCGCGCGCTCGACGACTTCGCGACGTGGTGCGTCCTGGCTGAGAAGCACGGCGACGACTGGCGTGACTGGCCCGCGGAGTTTCAGCACCCCGACCACCCCGCGGTCCGGGCCTTCGCCGAAAAGCACAGCAACCGGATCGATTTCCACCGGTGGCTGCAATGGCAGCTCGACGACCAGCTGACCGCCGCGCAGGCCACCGCGGTGCAGACCGGCATGTCCCTGGGCATCGTCCACGATCTGGCGGTGGGCGTGCATCCCGGCGGCGCCGACGCCTGGGCGTTGCAGGATGTGCTGGCCACCGGAGTGTCGGCCGGCGCGCCCCCGGACGAGTTCAATCAGCTCGGGCAGGACTGGTCGCAGCCGCCGTGGCGCCCCGACCAACTCGTCGAGCGGGCCTACGAGCCATTCCGCGACGTGGTCAGGGCGGTGCTGCGGCACGCCGGCGGCGTCCGGATCGACCACATCATCGGCCTGTTCCGGCTGTGGTGGATTCCGGACGGCGCGACGCCGGTCGACGGCACCTATGTCCACTACGACCACGAGGCGATGATCGGCGTGCTCGCGCTGGAGGCGCACCGGGCCGGCGCCGTGGTGGTCGGCGAGGATCTGGGGACCGTCGAGCCGTGGGTTCGCGACTACCTGCGCGACCGCGGCCTGCTGGGCACCTCGATCCTGTGGTTCGAGGCCGACCGGGACGGCGGGCCGTTGCCCGCGCCGCGCTGGCGCGAGTACTGCCTGTCGTCGGTGACGACGCACGATCTGCCGCCCACGGCCGGCTATCTGGACGGCGCGCACCTGCGGCTGCGCCGCGATCTCGGCCTGCTGACCCGCCCGTTCGAGGAAGAGGCCGCGGCCGATCACGCCGATCAGCAGCGCTGGTTGGACGTCCTGCGGGCGGCGGGGCTGCTGCCACCGAACGCGCCCGATGCCATCGATGCCGACCAGATCGTCCTCGCCCTGTATCGCTATCTGACCCGCACTCCGTCACGGCTGCTGGCACTCGCTCTGCCCGACGCCGTCGGTGACGTTCGTACCCAGAATCAGCCGGGCACCAGCGACGAATATCCGAACTGGCGGGTGCCGCTGGCCGGTCCCGACGGCCGTCAGGTCCTGCTCGAAGACCTGTTTTCCGACCCCCGGGCGGCGGCGTTGGCGCAGGTGATGGGTGACGCGGTGACCCCCGGATTGAGTTGATTCGAGTTTCTCCACCCCGTCATCTGCGATATCTTCGCTGTTACTCGAGGAGGTCAGGTGAAGAAGCTGAAGATGCTGACGGTAAGTGCCGTGGCAGCAGGTGCGGTGGCTGTGGGTGCCACTGCGATGTTCGGCTCGTCGGTGGCCGCGTCCGATCCCGGCGGCTCGAGCTCCATGAATGTGGTGGGTGAGTCCTACGCGCGGGCCGTCTCGATTCTGAAGAGCCAGGGCATGAAGGCCACCTTCGGCGGCTCCGTGGGCAGCGATGTGCCGCAGGCCCAGTGCATCGTCGATCAGGAGAAGATGGGCAGCCACGGCCGCGTCATCTTGATGCTGAACTGCACCACCAAGGCGGTCGAGAACGCTCAGGCCGGCGCACCCGCGTCTGCCGGCGGCGGCGCAGCCGGTGGCGCTCCGGCGGCCCCGCATGTCGGCTCCAACGGCGTGACGACGGTCCAGGCGACGCCCGTCGGCCCGCAGCCGGGCATGAACGTCCCCGGTATGTAACTGTTTGCCGAAGCGGCGTTCCAGCAGGTCAACACACAGTTTTGCCTGCTGGGATGCCGTTTCGTCGTCTCACGGCAAAACCCAGTACCGCCGTTCCCACATAAAACGCTTACACTGAATCCACTCGCAACGATGCTTGAGGATCCGGAGGTAGCCGTTCCATGCTGCAACCACAGCGTTTCGCCCATGAGGTAGACCCGGGTCCGGTGCAGATCCAGGCTCGCAACGTGGCTTTCGAGACCGCGGACAAGCCCATGTCGTGGATTCCCGGCCACCCTGTCGCCTCGCATGTGGTGAACCTGTTGAACATCCTGCTTCCGGCAGGTGAGCGCTGGTTCATCGAGACCTTCAACGAAGCGCTGCCACTGATCAAGGATCCCAAGCTCGCCGACGACGTCCGCGGCTTCATCGGCCAGGAGGCCATGCACGCCGAGGCCCACGACACCGTCATGAACGACTACCTGGTGCGCAGCGGTATGAACGTCAACCCGTTGCTGGACCAGGTCGAGTTCGTCTTCGAGGAGATCCTCGCGCCGGCCAAGACGACCGACCCGCGCCGCAAGATGAACAACCTCATCGAGCGCCTGTGGTTCATCGCGGCCGTCGAGCACTACACCGCGGTGCTCGGTGACTTCGTCCTGAACTGCACCTGGGACAACTACGACGCCGACCCGGTCATGACCGACCTGTTCCGCTGGCACGGCGCCGAAGAGGTGGAGCACCGCTCGGTGGCCCATGAGGTCGCGATGTACTTCCGCAACAGCTACTTCGACCGCATCCGCGCCATGAGCGTCGTCGCGATCCTGATGTACGTGTTCTTCCAGCGCGGCATGCGGTTCCTGGTCAAGAGTGACCCACAGCTGAAGCTCGGCTGGTGGAAATCGCAGCGCCTGCGCATGCGGGACTCCAAGCTGGGCCTGCTGCCGAAGTACCGGAACCTGCTGCTCACTCAGACGCTGGTGTATTTCAAGCCGAACTACAGCCCGGAAGACATGGGCTCGACCGCGCAGGCCGTGGCGTATCTCGCTGCCTCGCCCGCTGCCCGCGCCGCGCACCTGTGAGGACGCGCCGCTTCCGGTCACGCCTGGCGCCGCCCAGCGTGATGGGCCTGTTGCCGCATGACCTGTTGGTCACCGTGGCCGACGCCGTCGTCAGCAGCTCGTTCTGGGTGTCCACGCGCCTGCGCAAGCCGCCGGTACCCGCCGTCGTCGAACGCACCATCCGGTTGAGGGTCGCCGACCGTCAGGTCGTCGCGCATGATCAGGACGTGGTCGCGTTGACGTTCGTCAGCGCCGACGGTGCCGAGCTGCCCCGCTGGCACCCCGGTTCACATCTGGACATCCACCTGCCCAGCGGCCTGATCCGCCAGTACTCGTTGTGCGGCGACCCGGCCGAGCAGGGGGCGTACCGAATTGCCGTGCGGCGCATACCCGATGGCGGCGGTGGCTCCATCGAGGCGCACCAGCTCGCGGTCGGTGACGTGATCACCACCAACGGCCCGCGCAACGCCTTCCCGCTGGCGGTGCCGGGCTTCGGGTCGCCGACCCGCACGCTGCGGTTCATCGCCGGCGGCATCGGCATCACCCCGATCCTGCCCATGCTGGCGCGTGCCGAGCAGTTCGGCATCGACTGGTCCATGCTCTACGTCGGCCGCAGCCGCGACAGCCTGCCGTTCCTCGAGGAGCTGGCGCGGTTCGGGGATCGGGTCCAGATCCGCACCGACGACGTCGACGGGCTGCCGACGGCCGACGACCTCCTCGGCGACTGCCGGCCGGGCACCTCGGTGTACACGTGCGGCCCGGCGCCGATGCTCAATGTGATCCGCACCCGGCTGGTCGGAGCCGACGACATCGAGTTGCACTTCGAGCGCTTCGCCGCGCCGCCGGTGACCGACGGCCACGAATTCAAGGTCGAGGTGGCGTCGACGGGTCAGACCGTCGCCGTCGCCGCCGACGAAACCTTGCTGACGGCCCTGATCAAAGCCGGTGTGCACGCACCGTATTCGTGTCAGCAGGGTTTCTGCGGCACGTGCCGCGTGAAGGTGCTCGCCGGTGCGGTCGACCACCGTGACGGACTGCTGACCGAGACCGAACGCGAGGCCGGCCAGGCGCTGATCTGCGTGTCGCGCGCCCAGGGCGACGGCCCGCTGACCCTGGACCTGTAGTCGCCAGTGTTGGCTTGTGTTCGAGATTTTCGCTGAATTTCGAACACAAGCCAACAGTCGACTGCATCGACCGTCGGTTTACGATGCCCCAATGCCAATGGCCGAGGGGACCGATTTCGCCGGGTACACCATCGTCAGGTGCCTGGGCTCCGGCGGCATGGGTGAGGTCTACGTCGCGCAGCACCCGCGCCTGCCCCGGCAGGACGCGCTCAAGGTCCTGCGCCCGGAGATGTCCACCAACCAGGAGTTCCGCGAGCGGTTCCTGCGCGAAGCGGATCTGACGGCCGCGCTGTCGCATCCGAACATCGTCGGGGTGTACGACCGCGGCGAGTTCGACGGCCAGTTGTGGATCTCGATGGAGTACGTCGACGGCACCGACGTCAGCCGGCTGCTCCGGAGCGCCGGCGGCGTATCCGATCAGCAGGCGGTCGCGATCATCAGCGCCGTCGCCGAGGCACTCGATTACGCGCACCAGCACGACCTTTTGCACCGCGACGTCAAGCCGGCCAACATCCTGATCAGTGACACCGATCCGGCGAACCGGCGAATCAAGTTGGCCGACTTCGGCATTGCGCGGTGCGCCAACGACTCCGCCGGGCTGACGGCGACCAACATGACCGTCGGCACCGTGTTCTATGCCGCTCCGGAGCAGCTGACGGGCAGCTCGATCGACGGTCGCGCCGACCAATACGCGTTGGCCGCCACCGCGTTTCAGCTCTTCACCGGGGCGCCGCCGTTCGAGAACTCCAACGCCGCGGTGATCATCGGCAAGCACCTCAGCGCTCCGCCGCCGTCGCTGTCGCAGAGCCGGCCCGATCTCGCCGCCCTGGACCCGGTACTGGCCAAGGCACTCGCCAAGGACCCCAAGGATCGGTACGACAAGTGCGCCGATTTCGCCCGCGCCCTCCAGCACGGGCTCGGTGTGACGAGCGCGGATGCCACCATCCTGGCTCCCGCCGCGCCGGGCCGGACGCAGGTCCTGCAATCCGACAAGTCCGCCCGGTCACGCCGGTCGCTGGTCCTGCCGGTCGTGCTCACGGTGCTGCTGATCGCCGCACTTGTGTTGGCAGCCATCGAATTCACCCGCGCCAAGGACGAGCAACAGGCACCCGCGCGCCCCGCCACGACCTCCACCACGACTCCCCCGACGACTCCCCCGACGACCACCGCAACGACGAGCCCGACATCGGCCGTCGCGCCCACCGAGTCTCCCGCCGAGCCGACCGAGGCGACCGTCACCAGCACCGTCACGGTCGACACCCCCACCCCGACCACCGTCTCACCTACCACCACGGAATCGCCTGCGCCGGAACAGGAAACGCCGATCCGGGAGTGCATGGAGCAGACCGGCATGACGCGGCTGCAGTGCTGGGAACAGATTCGCCGCGAGCGGAGGCGCTGATGTCACCCAAGTTTGCAGTGGTCGCCCCGGTCGCCGCCGGTGTCACAGCCGACCCGGTGTGGATGACCCAGTTCGCCCGGCACCTGGAGAGCTGTGGCTTCGAATCCCTTGTGGCCGTGGAACATACGGTCCTGATGACCGAGTACTCGAGCGTGTATCCCTACGACGCCTCGGGACGGGTGGAAATCCCGGCCGACTGCGCGGTGCCGGACCCGTTGGATCTGCTCGCATTCCTGGCCGGGCAGACCAGCACGCTGGGCCTGGCGACCGGCGTGCTGGTGCTGCCCAATCACCATCCCGTGGTGCTGGCCAAACGCGTCGCCACGCTGAACGCCTTGTCCGGCGGGCGCATTCGCCTGGCGGTCGGCATGGGTTGGCTGCGGGAGGAGATCGAAGCGTGCGGGGCCCCGTTCGACGCGCGCGGGCGGCGGGCCGACGAGCAGATCGATGTCCTGCGGCTGTTGTGGTCCGATCAACCCGGCGCCACCCACACCGGTGAGTTCTTCGAATTCGCCAATGCCGCTTGCTATCCGAAGCCGGTATCGCCCATCCCGATCCATATCGGCGGGCACAGCCGGGCCGCGGCGCGACGCGCCGGGCAGCGCGGCGACGGGTTGCAGCCTCTCGGCGTCGCCGGCGAGGAACTGTCCGGGCTCATCACCTTGATGCGCGAATCGGCCGAGCAGGCCGGCCGGGACCCCGACGCCCTGGAGCTCTCGCTCGGGCATCTGGTCGCCAAGGTCGACGCCGACCGTGCGGGCCGCCTCGCCGAGCTCGGCGCCGACCGCATCGTCCTGGCCATGCCACCGGTCATCGACATCGAGGAAGCCAAGGACATGTTGTCGGCCTGCGCCGAGCGACTCGGGCTCTCGCCGTGCCACTGACCGTGGCCGACCGGCTGGAGCTGACGGACGTGGTGCACCGCTACGCCGCCGCTGTTGACGACCGCCGGTTCGATGACGTGATCGAATTGTTCACCGACACAGCGGAATTGCTCCTCCCGGACCCGCCCAGGTCACTGGACCCGGTACGGCCTGCGCACGGGCCCGACGGCGTGCGCGCCGCGATGGCGGCGCTGTCCGGTGTCGCCCGCACTCAGCACGAGATCGTCGGCGAGGTGTACACCGATGCCACCGACCACGCCCGGGGCCGCATCACGTGCGTCGCCCACCACTGGACCCGCGGCACCGATATCACCGACCTGGTGTGGCACGTGCGGTACGACGACGAGTACGTCCGGACCGATGGCGGCTGGCGCATCCGGCGCCGTGCGCTGACGCTCAACGCCATCGAGACCCGTCCCGTCCGCCGCCTCCGGGACTAGCCGAGCGTCACACCGGCTGCGCGACGATCAGCAGGGTGTCGCCGCCGACCTCGACGCCGCGATCCCCGATCACCGCGGCCAGTCGGCTGCGCATTTCCGCGGCCTGATCGGCCGGCAGCACCAGGTGGTTGGAGTAGGTGAACACCAGGTCCAGCCACTGCTCACGGCTGTACTGCTCACCGCGCTCGTAGGTCAGCTGTTGCACCGCGAATCCGGCGGCCTCGATCTCGGCCAGCACGTCGGCGCTGTCCATGCCCGAACCCGTCCCGCCGGTGGGTGTCGCGGTCACCAAAGGTGATGCGGCATCGAGGAAGTCGCGGTACACCTCCGCGAAGTCCGCGCGCGATGGCTGGACCGGGAACAGCCGGTTCCACGCCAGCGCCAGCCGTCCACCGTCGGCCAGCAGCCGACGGATCTTCGGTAGCGCCACCACCGGGTCGACCCAGTGGAACGACTGTGCGAACAGAATCACGTCGAAGGTGCGCCCGGCGTCGTCCCAGTCCTCGAACGTCGCGACCTCCACGGCGATCCCGGACTCGGCGGCGATCTCGGCCATCCGCGGATCCGGTTCCAGCGCAAGCAGTTCCGCTCCACGGCTGAGCAGCTGCCGGGAGGCGATCCCGGTTCCAGCGCCGACATCCAGGACCCGGACCGCGCTCGAGCCGACCAGTTCGTCGAGCATGGGCTCCGGGTACCTGGGCCGGTGTCGGTCATACAACCGGGCGACGCCGCCGAAAGAGTCGGCGCGATCGCGCTGCCGGTACAGCTCATCAGGCTCAGCCACAACTCGACGCTACCGGGAGCCGGTCACCCGGACACCGACTGGTGCACCGGCGGCGCTTCCAGGCATGCTTGAGCCCATGACGCGTCCGCCGCGCCGGTGGGACCCGCTCCGGCCGCTCGATCTGTTCACCTCGGTGGTGTCGACCGCTGCGGTGCTGCCGGTGAGCACGGGGGCCGCGGCGGCGTATCGGACGGCGTTGCTCACGGTCCGACCCCTGGTGATCGGCCGGCGGATCACGGTCCGCTTACGCACCAGCGACCTGGCCCTCACCGTGGCCGAGTTCGATTCCCGGTGGGACGCCGGCATCTTCGCCGTAGGACACATCGGCACCGTCAACATCACCGCGCACAAGGTGAAATGGGCTGGCACCCGGCTGAATTCGATCACGGCGAAGCTCAACAACCTGCACGTCCGGCCGTCGGTGCCGCCGATGCTGGCGGCCGCGCCCGTCGAGTTGACGGTCGAAATCCCGTCGGCCTCGCTCGACGAGTTGATCCGGGCCGCCGAACCGCGTGTCAGTACCGAGATCGGCGACGACAGCGTCGCGCGAATCCGGTTGTCGCGCTTCCGGTCCGGATTCGTCGAGGTCGATCCTCAGCTGCACGGCAATACGCTCTGGCTCAAGCCCCGGGGCCTGACCCTGGGCTCCACCCGGGTACCGGTGCCCGGGCTCGCCCCGGCGTACCCGGTACGGCTACCGGAACTGCCATACGGCGTCACCCTGACCTCGGTGGAACTCGGCGCGGGCGTCGTCCGGGTCGGTGTGACGCTGCCGGAATGGCGGTTCGACCTGCCCCGCGCAGTGCTGGACGAGCTGATCAACCAGCTCAGCGTGGTCGGCCGTCCGCTCGACGTGATCTGGCCCGGCTAGCCGCCCGCGCTGAAGAACTGTCCGTCGTTCACTACAGTCACGGGCGTGACCATCGGCTATTCCCGATACGTCGCGCTCGGCGACAGCCAGACCGAGGGCCTGTTGGACGGCGACGACGACACAGGTATCCACGGTTTCGCCGACCGCCTGGCCTGGCGACTCAACGCGTTACAGCCCGGTCTCCAGTACGCGAACCTCGCGGTCCGGGGCAGGCGCATCAGCGACGTGCTGGAACGCCAGCTGCCCCTGGCCCGGGCGATGAACCCTGACCTCATCACCAGCTGCATCGGAATGAACGACGTGACGCGGCCGGTGCGCAGCTTCGATCAGGCGCTGCAGGACATGCGCCGCGTGCACACGGAGCTCGCGGCCACCGGCGCGACCGTGGTCACGACGACATTTCCCGACATCGCCCGCATCCTGCCGGTCGGGCGGGTCCTCAGCGGCCGGTTGCGCCGGATCAACGAGGTGATCCGCGCCGATTCGGCTCATTTCGGTTTCCGGCTGGTCGACCTGTCTTCGGCCATCTCGATGCTGGACCCCGCGACCTGGGCCATCGACCGGGTGCACGGCTCTCCGCACGGGCATCAGCTGTTCGCCGACGCCGCCGCCGAGGCACTGGGTCTGCCGGACAGCGATCACCGCTGGGCGGAAGTCGAAGGTGAACTCGTGCTGCCGCGACTTCGCGAACGGATGTATTCGCAGCTGATGTGGGCCCAGAACATGCTGATGCCCTGGGTGTGGCGACACACGCTGGGCAGTTCTCGGGGTAAGGGGCTCGAGCCGAAGCGCCCGGTCATGGCGCCGCTCGAGACCAGTCCCGCATTATCCGAGGCCGAGTAGCCCCAGAGGCAGCGGCGACTCGCCACGTCCGAGCGCGCCGACGACTCCTGGGCAGAACGACGAGATCGCGAAGCCGGTGAACATCGTGGCCGGGCCCAGCGACATGCCGGATGCGTCAGCGACCTTGGCCGCGGCGTCGGCCAGGGTCTGGCCGGGCTGAGCGAGCATCGGGCACACCGACTGGCCCAGCGCGACCGGATCAGAGCCGTTCGGCAGCATCATGTCGGCGTTGCTGAGCGCGTTGTTGAACGCCTCGACACCCGCGTCTGCGCTCGCCGAACCGGCCGTGACCAGGCTGCCCACGATGCCGACGGTAGTAGCTGCGATTGCGATGGCGGTACCGAATGTGCTCTTCATGATCCCTGCATCATAGGGGAAGCAGGTTGCCGCTACCGCCTCGCGGCTGGCTCAGACGCCCGTCCAGGCGCTCGCGATCCGGGTTCCGATGTCGATGACCTTGGCATCTGCGCTGTTGATCTCGCCTGCCACATGCTGGGCGATGAAGCGCCGGATCTCGCCGTCGACGTTGGCGACGATGCGCAGCAGCTCCGCCCGGATCGACGACGACGTGACGTGGATGGCGATGTCCGACGAGCGCGGTGCCTTCACATCGATGACCAACAGTAACGGGTGCGCAGCGCGCGCGGTCGCCGTCAGGTTGATCTCGCCGAACACCATGAACCGGGGCCGGTCGATGCGCAGGTCGAGCGTCATGTCGATTTCCAGCGGGATGCGGATCGCAAACGTGATCTCTTCGCCGAGTGTCCGGGCCACCACAGGGTGCTTGATCTGCACCCGTGCGGTGACCTTGGCGAGCCCTCCGGGCCCCTGTGCGATGGGGCCCATGTCGAAGGCTTCACCGGCGATGCCGCCGATCGCGTCCGCGACGCGCTCCTCGCTGACGGCTACCTCGAAGAATCGTCGCCCGAATTCCTCGTAGGACATGTATTCGTGATGGGGTTGCACTGGCATGGTGTGACTACGTTCTCATGTCGGGGGCCGAAGCCACGGCAACTGGCAGCTTCATTCGGCGAAGAGTCGCAGGGCGTTGACGCCCCGTCCGCTCAGAGCCAGCTCCGCGATGACCACCCCGCGGTAGCCGTCCCGCCGGACCCCGGCCAGGACGTACCGGCCGGCCGCGATCACCTTCTCCACCCGGCAGCCGGCCAGTTCCTCGACCAGTTCCGAGACACTCAACCGCTCTTCGAGGCCGCGGGTGATCTGAGCCGGTTCACTGAGCCGCCGTTTCACTGCCAGCGCGTCGCCGTTCGCCGCGTCGGCCAGCAGCCCCGTGAGCACGCGCTTTGCCCGCGTCCCACCGGTGCGCAGCCCGGCGAGAAAGCCCACTGCGCCGCCGGGACCCTGGTTGCGCAGCAGCGCAGCCGACAGCCCCAATCCGGCCGGCAGGGCCGCGGCGCCGCAGCGCACGAACTGGGCCACCATGCCGGGAAGCTCCCAAAATGCCTGTAGCCGAGCGATTTTCAGCGTCGGATCGGCGCCCTCGGTGACCACGTCGTACTGGAGGTAGACCGGAATCCGCAGCTGCACCTTGGTGCCCATGTGCACTTCCAGTTCCAGGTCACGGACGACGGTGTTGCCGATCACGATGTCGACGTCGCGGTGGAACATGATGGTGCGCGGCCCGATGAAGGTGTCGTAGAACTGCGAGATGGCGCGCCGACCGATGTGCGGCCGGGAACCGACCGGGTCTTCGACGCGTCCGTCGGCGCTGAACAGGCCCACCCAGGCGGCTTTGTCGTGCGCGGCGGTGGCTGCGGGCGAGCGCTCGACCGTCGCCAGGAGGTCGTCGCGCGTCGGCGATTGCGGTACGGACATGTCTCCATCGTCCACCACCACTGACGGCCGCTGCGAGGGGATGGGCCGTGGCAGATGTCGCTGATGTCGCGCACACTGGTCGGTATGAGCAACAACGGCCCGTTCGGCATCGATCCCGAAGAGTTCGATCGCGTCCTGCGCGAGACGGGCGAGGGCATCCGCGGGGTTTTCGACCGCCTCGGACGCGGCGCTGCATGGGCCAACGTGGTCAACGACCTGACGCGGACCCCGCGGCACGCCCCGCAGCCCGAGACCACCGGCGACACCGGCGACGGGGTGTGGGTCGTGTACACCGTGGCCGCCGACGGCGGCGCACACGTCGAGGAGGTCTACCCCTCGGAACTGGAGGCCCTACGAGCCAACAAGAACAACACCGATCCCAGCCGCAAGGTCAGGTTCCTGCCGTACGGCATCGGGGTGAGTGTGTTGGATGCGCCGGAGCAGAGCAGCCCGCCCCAGGACGATCAACCACCGCGGCACGAACCGCACTGATATTGACCTGCCGACAATATCCCCGGCGACGCGGCTGACGCGCTAGGCTTTGCCACATTGTCGTGAGGCAGCAGCGCGAGGGGAGATGACCAGGATGTTTCGGGTACTGACGGTGGCCGCAGCGATCGCCGGAACCGCCATTGGGCTGGCACCGTTCGCGGGTGCCGATCCGGCGCTGGGCGGTGCCGACGAGCCCGGCCGCTACCCCACTGACGTTCCCGGCATGAACTACCAGGCGGTCAACGGGGCACCCTGCGACAACCACGACCTCTTCATCTTCGGTCGCGGCCCCGGCGGTGCCTCGATGGCCTGCCACTGGATCCCGAACCAGTGGCCGCCGGTCGACACCGGTTTCTGGACCTACTCCTACGCGATTCAGGGCGTCAAGGACATCGGTTCCCCGTGCCCGGGTCCACAGACCGCCGCCCAGGCGCCCGACGGCCGTCCCCTGCTGTGCCTGGGCCCCGCCGGCTGGCAGCCCGGTTTCAAGACCGGTGACGGCTTCTTCCCGAGCTGACCGGCTGGTCATCTCGCCGATTCGTCTACAGCGCGAGGTTTCAACCTCTCGCGGTTAACGCCACCCGCTAGTGGTCGGCGTCGCGGCCACGCAACCTGATCGCGTCGGCGGGCTGGCCCAGGCAGCTGGGTTACCCGCGCCTGCGCGAGCAGACGCCAGCTCGACGCATACAGTTCGCCGCGTCGTATCAGCCTGTGGGACTGTCACTTTCACCGTCATCGTCGCCTCCTCCCTCTGGCGGGTACAGGGTCGGGTGCCAGTACTGGTTGGTGCGGGGTTGGCCGGTGTCCAGCAGCGGTGGCGGGGTCCAGCGGGGGCGGCCGTTTTTCATGGTGCTGCTCCAGCCGGTGGTGTCTTCCAGGCGGTTGTCGCAGCCACAGGCCAGGGCCATGGCGGTGACGTCGGTCTGCCCGCCGCGGCTCCAGCCGGGGATGTGATGGGCCTGGCAGCCCGCGGCCGGGACGGTGCACTCGGGGCGGGTGCAGCCCCCGTCCCGGGCGAATAGGGCGAGGCGCTGGCCGGTGGTGGCGGTGCGCCGCGCCCGACCCAGGTACAGCGGCACATCACCATGGTTGTCGAACACCGTGAGATAGCAGGATGCGCCGGTGCGGGCGGCCAGGTTCAGCAGGTCCTTGACCGGGAGCTGGCTGCCGGTGTGCGTCACGGCGACCCCGGCGCGCTGCTCGAGCTGCTCGAGGGTGCAGGTCGCCACGATGGTGACCGGGAAACCGTTGTGTTCCCCCAGATCGGTGGACAGCAGCAGCAGGCCGATGGTTTCCCAGGCATCATGCTGACGCTGCGCCAGGGTGCGGTGATCATTGTCGATCTGTTCCTGGGTCGGTGTGCCCGTGGTGCAGGGCTGGTGGTCGGCAGGGTTGCACATCCCGGGCGCGGCGTATTTGACCATCAACGCTTCGTAGACGGCGCGGGCGGTCGGGGTCAGGACACCACGCAGCTCGCTGCTGCCGTCGGGTCGCTGC
>NZ_JMHT01000067.1 GCF_001905655.1 Mycobacterium sp. ST-F2 | reverse complement strand
AGTAGCCGCGTAACCACAAATCCCGTGTCCACTACATGGGGGCAAGGCCCAGGTGCGTGGGTAGAGCCAAGTCGTGAGCGTGCATGAAAGCGCCTCATCTCGTGCGGGTTGCTAGCCCTGTCTCGGCTCGCCCGCTCGCGCAATCTCGTGGTCGTTCATCTATTCAGGCGAAGTCTAGTCCGGCTCACTGGCATATGCATCGAATTATTTATTGGGGGTGTACACTATTTAATTTTTCTACTCGTCAAATTAATACATTCGGTAGCGATTGCCCGACCGCGGCCAATGTGGCACTGCGTGGCGGACTGCTCTTGCAACTCATCGAGTTGGCGGCAGCGCGAATCAACCCAGGCGAATGCCGACGGCGAATACTTGTCAAAACCATGGTCGGAGAGCGAAATTCGCACATCCGAAACGTCCGGCCACACCTCGCACATAACGTCACGTGACGAATATTCGGATCAATGGCCCGGACATTGCAAGGAGGTCAGGCCGGCAAAAGTTCAGGGACCACGAGGAAAACTGACACTCTCGGATATTTCTGGACGTCCGAACAGAGAGTTTCCGGCACCACCGGGTAGTCGCGGACTCGGCCCGGAATAGGCGGTCTAGCCGGCAAATAGCGAGATCGTTCTGGAAAGCAGGGCAGATTCGGACGGTTCTACATTCCCGGATTTCCGTCAACCAATCCCGAGTCAGGGTGTCCGATCCAGAAATAGTTGACAGCGCGGAGTAGCTGCGAGCTGGGCACTCTCAAGTAGTCGTGGACGGAGTGGACCAACTCCGTCCACAAAGACCTGAGAGTGCCGGACGAAGTCCAGCGAAACTTGAGAGCGCCGAGCATCTCGATGTGTTCGATGATTGCCGCAGACCGCTTGAGGTGTCCGCGCCGTGGGACCGGGTCACGGACACTAGCTGGCTTGTCTCAGTAGGCGGGCACGATGCTGTCGACTTTCAGAGCGCACGAAGTCGGTTCGTGGGTGTTGGCTGGAAGGGGTTGTTCGACGGAGAAGCTGCGCCGGCTATCTCCGCAATGCGCTCTTCGGTGAATCCCTTTGCCTTGAGCGCGTCGCCAATGCGTGTCGGAAACTCGGGACGCTCACTCGGGAGGAATTCGCCACCCGGCTCGTTCGTCTTCCAGCCACGAGCGTTCATCATCTTGTAGAACCGTGTCCGCTCCTCAGCTGTGACCGTTTTAAGGCCGTAGGCGCGTTCGAGGAGGGCTTGCATCGAAACCCCCCACTCGCGCTTTAATGCTGCCAGCGTGCCGAGATCAACCTTCCGCAACTCAGGTCGTATCTCATCGAGGGGCATCAAGAATTCAGCGGCGAAGCGGTTGGCCTCGCCCTCCATATTCTCTGTTGCGATGTTCGAGTGCAGCACCAAATGGCCGAGTTCGTGTGCCTTGGTAAGTCGCTTGCGGTCTGGCGGGGCGTTCGCGTTGACAAGCATCACGGGGTGGTCGCCGACCCATTGCGATAGACCGTCGATCCGATGCGTACCGAAGTCCTCCTCGAAAACGAGCACGCCTGCACCTTCGAGCCATCGGGTCAAGTTGACGACTGGGCCCAATGGCATCCGCCACTGCGCGCGAATCAATCGCGCCGCATGTTGCGCAGGCACATCTTCTGGATCGAATGTTGGGACGTGCTGTTCGCTCATGGTCGATATCTGCTCGAAGAGGAACGACGAGTGCACCCGGAGCAGATTCAGCCGTGCTTCCATTTGGCGCCATAGGGAGGCTTTGGTGGTTTTTTGCCGACGCATGTGGGCGTCGACCGCCAAAGCTCCACGGAAACGGTTGCCATGGATAAGGAGCTGCTCGGTAACCCCAAGAGCGTTCGCCAGGGCAGCTATTGTCTCTGCTTCTGGTTCGCGATCACCGGCCTCGTAGCGATTGATGGTGGGTTGCGTAGCTCCCACCATGTCGGCGAGTTCGGATTGGGTGAGCCCCCGCGCCTTCCGGGCGATCGCGAGCACATCTCCCAATCCGCTCATGGCGTGCTCGATTCTCCTTCGTCATCATCGACCTCGCTAGCGAGATCGCCCAGGTCGATCGTCGGCAGGTTCGGCTCGATCGGATTCCAAGTCACCTTCTCGCCCTCGGCGGGCTCGCTCAATTCGATGGCCCAGATGACGTTATCCTTGCCGTCGCGCAACGAGACAACGGGTGCTTCAATCTCACGGAGCTCACGGTCCCAGCGGTATCCAACGGCGATGCGAACCTCTTCGAGGCCCGGCAGTGTGTCGGTGCTTTGCCGCCAGAATTCAATCGCGGTCCGCGTCGGGTAAGTGCTAATCCGGTCGTTGGTGAGGTGACGCTTGACTCGCAAGCGAAGGTGGATGCCGATCGCGATCTCCCGGGTGGGGCCAATTTCGATGACGTTGGCTGCGTTGTCAGTTTCGACAAGGGCGATGAGCCGCGCCCAGATGCGATCGTGGATCAGATTCGACAGGCAGCGGGCGTGCATGGTGGGGAACCACCCCGGGCGCCAGTCCCGCATATCGGCTAGGTCGGCTCGAGCGCCACGAACGGCGCCTACCAGCGATTCCAAAAATTTGTCGCCGAGTTCGGCGGTCACTTCTTCGTCAGTGGGGTAAGGTGCTGAAAACATACCGGAAAATATACCGGCAGTGTCCGACAAGATTCCCGTTTCGAATGTGATGGGGTCGCGTCTTTCGGCGCGGGCGTGAGCGGCGCCACGAAGTTCCACTTGACGTAGGAAGGCTCGACCACGTGCGGCAGCGAAGGCAGCGGCTCGATAGCTGGTTATGTCCGACACCGTGCTTACGCTGCGACGGTACAGATAGTTCGACGCGAGGAAACCACGATGACGGAGCACTTTCGGCGCTTGCGTCTGTTCCTGGGTTCCTTCGCGCTGTTGTTCGTGCTCTTCGCCGTCCGATTCGAGACGGTGTGGCTGCAGTTTGCCTGCGCAGCTCTCGCCGTAATCGGATTCGCCGACATGGTCTGGATCGGATTTGTGGTCACTCGCCGGACCTCAGCGGATCCGATCAGGGTCGCCAGCGTCGTCGACAAGGGTCCCGAGATCAGCGGTTACCTGGCGACATATCTGCTGCCGTTCGTCACCGTCGCCGAGCCGAAGATCCGGGATATCTGCGCGTACGTGATATTCCTCGTGGTGTTGGCTGTCGTGTACATCCGATCCGAGATGACCCAGATCAACCCGACCTTGTATCTGCTGGGCCGTCGGGTGGTACACGTCAGAACCGACGGGGGATGGGATGGCCACATTATCGTGAGATCGCGGTCAGTAGCGCCGGGAAGCGTCTTGCGCGTCGCTTCGCTCAACCCGGCTGTAAGGGTCGAGGTGCCAGCGTCCACCCATGAGTGAACCTACCTTCGATCCGGCCGCCCTGGATCCCAACGGGGACATGACCTTGCTGCTGGGCAAGCGAATGTCGACCAGGTTCAAGGGATTTCGGGTCAAGATGCATCCCGATGTTCGCGAGACGCTGCGTGCCTTGGCAGTGGAAACCGTCGAGAGATTATCCGGGCGGACAGCGGTGGGTTACTCCGACGACCTCGCATTTGACCCCGAAGTACAGTTCGTGCTCGTAAGGCGTGACACGCTGGTCGTGCACCGGCCCGAACCGCGTCGCCGCCGACGCACCCCGGGGGCCGCTCCCGACCCCACGGTAGAACCGCAAATCATCGAGATGGACCCAGCCGTATTCGAGGTTCTCGATGCTGCTGCGTCGGCCGATCAGATCACCCGCGACGACCTCAAGAAGCAGTCGTTCCCGTTCTACGCCGTGGTGATCGGAGACGACCCGGATTGCCGAATAGCGTTCCTCAAGGAACGAAACCCTTATCAGGTGGGCCAGCTCGGCAAGGTCCTCACCCAGTTCGGAGATGGGCTACGCCAGCTCACCGAGCCGATCCTGATGTTCGCCACGGACTTCGACATGGTGGTCACGCCTGATCACATCGCCATCTTGCGTAAGGAATCGTTCGAGAAACTCTTCCGCGACATCGACGTGCTTCGAGGACGCATCCCCGTGTGGAGCGGAGCTGCGGTGCAGGCCTTGCCGTTAGACCACGAGTCGGCCGCGGTGCTGGAGGATGCCGCCCAGTCGAGCGTCCGCGTAGCCAGCCAGCTTCGGGGCTTGCACGAGCGTGGCTACCTGGCAAAGACGTACACTGCTGATCAGCTGCGCGAAAAAATGGTCGAGGTTGGACTCGAACATGAACGATTGCTGCCGGGTGACACCTTGGCCCTTGCCAAGGCCGATGTTGCCGTCGTACTGAAGCTAATCGATGAAAGGCTCTATATGGGCTGGCACTCCGCGACACCGTGGGACGTCGGTACACGCGCCCGACGCTAAACCGGCACCACCTCCGCAGTGAGATATCCAAAGAAACTGGGCGACAACCTCAGGAAGCGAGAGCCGGTCAGCCACGAACAATCATTGCCGCACTTGTTGAAAGTTGCTGGGGCGCCACGGCGGCGAAGAAATACGGACAATGTCCGAGAACCCCAGCTACCGTGGTGCTGCGTGGGGGAGACACCGCAGTCAGAGGCCGACCACCTGTCGCCACGCCAGCGTTCAACGATCCGTCGCGCCGTTGAAGAGGCGATCGACGCGCACGGCGTTGAGTGGGCGATGCGCAACACCTGCGCCGAGCTTGAAGCAAAGTACGGCATCTCCTACGACACCATCGACTACCTGCTCCACGATGAACTACCGGAGGTGCTGCCCGAGGAGCTGTTGACCTCGGGGCAGAGAAACAAGATCCGACGGGATTACAGCGCCGCGACCTCCAGCGCCGATCCCACCCAAAAGCGCAGCGCTACAGCTGAGGCGATCAAGCAGTCCGCTGAGCATTTCGGGGTGTCTGAGGACACCATCCGCGCGGTTGTCGGTGTCGACGGCGATACTGTTCGGCCAACGCCACCACCCGGAGGATTACCTGTGCCACCAGCTGCCCCGGCGCTTCCCGAGCCCGGTCAGGTCGTCGAGGTCCGCGGATCGACATGGGCGGTCGCCAACGTGCAGGCTCAGGGTCTGCCGCTGAGCCCGGCTGACGATGCGGCGGCGAAGCTCAATCACGTGGTCGATTTGCAGTCACTCGACGAGGACCGGCTCGGTGAACAGCTGTCGGTGATCTGGGAGCTGGAGGTCGGTAAGACGGTCACCCCGCCTCAGGGGCTGCCCGAGCACATCAACCCGGACGGCTTCGACGATCCGGTGACCTTGGCGGGCTTCATCGACGCGATGCGCTGGGGTGCGGTCACCTCGGCCGACCCCAACCGCTACCAGGCGCCGTTCTGGTCCGGCGTCACCGTGGAGGCCTACCAACTCGAACCCCTAAGGCGAGCGCTGACGAGCCCTAGGACCAACCTGCTGCTGGCTGATGACGTCGGATTGGGCAAGACGATTGAGGCCGGCCTGGTGGTCCAGGAACTGTTCCTGCGGCATCGTGCCCGCACTGCGGTGATCGTGTGCCCGCCGAGCCTGGCGCTCAAGTGGCAGGACGAGATGCGCGACAAGTTCGGCCTGCAGTTCGTCATCGTCAACAGCGAGCTGATGGCCCAGGTGCGCCGCACCCACGGCCTGCACGCCAACCCGTTCCAGCTGTATCCCCGGGTGATTGTGTCCATGTCCTGGCTGCCGCAGGTGCGCTGCCAGCGTCTGCTGCGCGACGTCTACGCCCAGTCCAAGAACCCGAAGCTGGGTAAGCGGTTCGCCTTCGACCTACTCATCGTCGACGAAGCCCACCACGTCGCCCCGTCGAGCCCTTCGGCGGTGGCCAGCGGGCGCGGCTATTCGGTGGACACCCAGCGGACCGTGGCGGTGCGTCAACTCGCCGACACGTGCGAGCATCGGCTGTTCTTGAGCGCCACCCCGCACAACGGCTACCCCGAGTCGTTCACCGCGCTAATGGAGATGATCGACCCCCGCCGGTTCTCTCGCGGCGCGCTGCTGGACTCTGTCGCGCTCAAAGACGTGACGGTGCGCCGGCTCAAGCGAGACCTCAAAGGCAAAGGCTTCAAGGACCGCCAGGTGAACATCCTGGACTTCACTCCCGAGGGCAGTGAGCAGGAAATGTTTTCGCTGCTCGATGAGATCGTCACCCGCAGCGCGAAGCAGAACGGCACCAAACCGGGCGGCGACATCGTCACCATGCTGCTCAAGAAGCGGTTCCTGTCCAGCCCGTTCGCCTTCGGCATGACGATCAGCCACTACCGCGACGCGCGGGCCGGACGCGGACTCCGAGACGATGAGTACGACGACATCTTCGGAGAAGGCCAGGCGGACGAGGAAGAAGGTCTGTGGGAGCACGACGAGGCCGAGCGGCTGCGTGAGTCCAAGGCCTCCGACCCACTCAGCGCCGCCGAACCCGGTCAGCTGGAGAAACTCGCGGACTGGGGGTTGAGCTACGAAAGCCGTCCCGACTCACGCCTGGAGCGGCTGCTCACCTTCCTCGACGCGGTCTGCCGGCCCGACGGCACCCACTGGACCAACGAGCGGGTCGTGGTGTTCACCGAGTACGCCCACACGCTCGGCTGGCTGCAGCGAGTACTCACTCAGCGCGGCTACGCCGACCGGCTGGCCGTCATCGAGGGTGCGACCCCTACCGAGGACCGCGAGTACATCCGGTCGCAATTCACCGCCGACCCGACCGAGGAACCGGTGCGCGTGCTGCTGGCCACCGATGCCGCCGGCGAAGGCATTGATCTGCAGAACCACTGCCACCGGCTGGTGAACTTCGACATCCCGTTCAACCCTTCGCGACTCGAACAGCGCATCGGCCGCATCGACCGCTACGGGCAGACCGAAACACCCGAGGTGTTTCACTTCGTGCCCGACGACAAATCCTCCACCTACGCCGCTGACGCGGACTTCATGGCCCGCATCGCTCGTAAGATCGCCCAGGTCGAGGTGGATCTGGGATCGGCTAACCAGGTGATCGGTGACGAGATCCAAGAGCACTTCGCCCGCCGCAAGCCCGCCAAACGCAAAGCCAAGGGCCTCGACGGCAACCAGGTGATCCAGGAAGCCTTGGCCGGCGGCATCGAACTTAACACCCGGCTCACCGAGCTGGAACGCGGCTACGACGCATCGCGGGCGGATCTGCATCTGGAGCCGCAAAACCTGCGTCGCGTGGTCGACACCGCGCTTCGGATCAACCACCAGCTTCCACTGCAGCCGGTCGGCGACGCCGACACCGACGCCGAAGTGTTCGAAATGCCTCCGCTGAGCCCAGCCTGGCAGGACACCCTCAAAGGCTTGGCTACCCGGCTGAAACCTGATGTGCTGCGCCCGATCACGTTCGACCCGGGAGCTGCTGAAGGACGCAGTGATCTGGTGTATGTCCACCTGGGGCATCCGATCGTGCAGAAAGCGCAACGGCTGCTGCGCCGCTCGCTGTGGAGTGTGGATTCCACCCTGAACCGAGTCACCGCGGTGGTGATCGACGACACGGCGGAATCGTTCGTGGCGGCGGTGACCCGCATGGTGCTCGTCGGTCGCGGGGGAGTGCGGCTGCACGAGGAGGTGTTTCTGGTCGGCGTTCGCCTACGAGGCCGCCGCGCGATGGCCGAGGAGAAAGCCGAACACGCCCTTGATCATGCCCTGGACGGGGAGCGCCTGACGCTGGCCAGCCGCCGGGTCCGCGACGAGCTGTGTGAGATCTGGAACGCCCCGGACGCGCCGCTGCGCGCTCGGCTGGAGGAGTCTATGCACGCTCGCGCCGACCGTCGGCACACCCGGGTGCTGGAACAGCTGGACAAACGCCGGGCCGCTGACATCCAGCGGGCGCGTGACATCTTCGCCGCATTCCGGACCAACCTGCGGGAATCCCTGGATTTGTTGCGCAGCAAGGAAGCCGAAGCCGAAGCTATGTTGTGGGCCGACGAGCAGCAGAAGCAGTGGCGCCGCGACATCGACTCGATGGAGCGTCGTCTAGACGAACTCGACGACGAGGAGGCCCGTGAAATCGCGGCGATCGCCGACCGCTACGCCGACGTCAAACCCCACACCACCGCCGCTGCAGTGGTCTTCGCACTCACCCCCGAGGACGCGAAAGGAGGGCTGCGCTGATGGCGCCCCGCACACCCCGGCAACGTTCAACACCGAGTGCCTCTGAGCTGCACCACGCGTGGCTCGAACTCGTCGACACCGATGGCCCGTTCCTGGCGATCGCCCCGCTCAAGCGGGTCTGGCCTCAGGGCATGCCAGCCTTGGATGACACCCGCAAAGAGGCACTGCTCTACGCCCGCAAGGACTTCGAAGTCGCATGGGAGACAGCAGACCGAGCCACCGGCGACGACGGCGCGACCGATGACGCGTACCGCATCGCCCGCGACAAATGGGTCGAGACCGCATTACGCGATGTCGTCGGCTGGGCCGAATCCCTGTCCTGGGGACCCGTCGCCGGGGTAACGGCTCAGTCGCCCAACCGTGCGGTCACCGTCGGTGCCGAGGCGGCCCTGCTCGACCCCGACGGCGCTATCGGCGCGCTGGTGTCGGTGATCGATCCTGTCGACTCATTGCGTCAGGTTCCCAGTGACTTGTGGGCGGCCACTCCGGTGGACCGAATGGAAGCGCTGCTGCGCGAGAACGACATTCCGATCGGCATCGTCACGGACGGACGCTGGTGGGCACTCGTGTGCGCACGTGCTGGCGCGATGACCGCCTCCGGAGTGATCGACGCACTGACCTGGGTGGAGGAACCTCGCACCCGCGATGCTTTCCTGACGCTGATCTCGCGCCAGCACATCATCGGCGGCAAGGAAGACGAGCGGCTGCCGGTGCTGTTCGAGGAATCCGTGGCTGCTGCCGAGGAGATCACCGAAGCCCTTGGCGCGCAGGTGCGTCGCGCGGTGGAACTGCTCATCCAGTCGTTCTCCGAATCGGCCCGCGACGCTCAACAACGCGGCGAACCCGATCCCCTACCTGCCGACACCCACCAAAGCTATGAAGCTGCGGTGACGATCATGATGCGGATCGTGTTCCTGCTGTTCGCCGAAGAACGCGGCCTGCTGCCGTCGGGGGAGTTGTTCGAGCAGGGGTACGGGATCTCCCGCGAGCTCGACCGGCTGCAAGCACGCGAAGCCGAGGAAAGCGAAGAGGCCCTCGATGCCACCTCGCTGACGTGGCATCGGCTGCTCGCCACGAGTCAGGCGCTCTACGGGGGAGCGTCGTTCGAGAACATGCGGGTCCCTGCTTACGGCGGCTCCCTGTTCGACCCGGAGCGTTTCCCGTTCCTGACCGCGCTCACCGCGCACGGAAACTTGGCCATCACCGTGTCGGATCGGGTGATGTTGCACGCCTTGCGCTCGGTGCAGCAGGCCGTCCTCAAAGGTGGGGAAGCACGCCGAATCTCGTTCCGCGACATCGACGTCGAACAGATCGGCTACATCTACGAAGGCCTGCTGGGTTACACCGCTGTCACCGTCGGTGAGACTTATCTCGGCCTGCAAGGTGCCCGCGGCGAAGAACCAGAGATCTCGCTGTCGGAACTGGAACGGCTTGCAGCGGCTAACACTGCTCCGAAGAAGCTGGCCGACGCAATCCGGGCGCACGTCGAAAGTGATCAACCCTCGGCCAAACCCCAGTCAGCTGCCGCAATTGCCAAAGGTATTGGTGCCCAGGTGGAGCCGAGTGTGGTAAGCGGCCTGGCGCAAGCGGTCGGCGACGACACGGCGCTGCGTGAGCGTGTGCTGCCTTGGCTGGGAATCATGCGGCAGGACCTTCGGGGCCGACCATTCGTGGTGCTCGACGGCGGGCTGATGGTGAAGGAAACGCCGTCCCGTAAGAACGCGGGAGCGCACTACACTCCTAAATCACTTGCCCGAGAAGTTGTTCTGCACGCCCTACAGCCGCTGTGCTATTCTCCCGGTCCCTATCAGACCGCCGACGAATCTCAGTGGAGACTCAAATCCTCCGATGACCTGCTGAGCCTGAAGGTCGCCGATATTGCCTGCGGCTCAGGTGCATTCCTGGTTTCGGCAGCAAGCTATCTCGCTGACAGGATAGTCGAAGCGTGGACCGCTGAAGATGCCGCCAATGCCCACCGCAGTGATCTACACCGCCGTGCCATCCGCGAGGTGGTCGCTAACTGCCTATACGGCGCCGACATCAACGACATGGCCGTCGAGATGTGCAAGCTCTCACTATGGTTGGTCTCGCTCGACCGGGATCTGCCGTTCTCGTTCGTCGACGACAAGATTTTTCTTGGTAACTCTTTGCTTGGCATCACCAGCCTGGACCAGCTTCGGAAGCTCCACATCGATCCGTCACGCGTCCCCGCCGGCGAGATGTTCGACATCTTCGACGTCGACATTGACGCGATCATCCATAGGGCTGCCGACCTGCGGCGCAGACTTGCCACCGAAATCGACGAGAACGACCCGGCCCGCAATAGCGCGGCCAAACGCCGCCAGCTCGCTCAATTAAATGAGGTGACAGCGGATCTACGGAAGATTGCGGACGGCATCGTCGCAGCCGGACTGCCGCTCGGCGGTAAACCAGGCAAGGCCCTCGACGAGGCTTACGAGAACCTACGCATCGCTATCAAGGCCGCGTACCCGCGGGCAGGCGACCGCAATTTGGCGATGCTTGACACGATTATCGATGCCGGCCTCAAGCCGACTGTCTCGACCGACTACCGGCGCTGGCAGCCGAACCACTGGATCATCGAAGCGGCCGACGTGGTCGTTGATCGCGGTGGATTCGACGCCATCGTCGGGAATCCGCCATTTCTCGGCGGAAAGAAGGTTTCTGGAGCAATTGGTTCAGGCGTTCGTGAATGGCTTGTGAACGTGATCGCGAAGGGAGTGACCGGCAATGCCGACCAGGTGGCGTACTTCTTTCTGCGCGCGCGTTCATTGCTCGCCGCTAACGGGACCGTCGGGCTAATCGCCACCAACACGATTGCACAGGGAGATACTCGCGAGGTCGGTCTAGACCAGATGGTGGCGTCCGGATTTTCCATTACACGAGCGATCCAAAGTCGGTCCTGGCCGGTCGCTAGCGCAAGTCTTGAGTATGCTGCCGTATGGGGCACGGTCGGGCGAGTTGACGATGTGCCGTGTATCAGTGACGACGCACTTGTCAAACGCATATCTGCGCTTCTTGAACCTGGTGGCCGCGTAGAAGGCAACCCTTTACGGCTTTTAGCTAATGCCAACATCGCGTTCCAGGGCTGCGTAGTAGTCGGCTTAGGCTTTGTCGTCGAACCAGCGGAAGCACAAGAGTGGATTGCTACGGAACCGGGTAACGCCGAGGTGCTCTTTCCCTATTTGAATGGCGAGGACCTCAACTCTCGCCCAGATTGTTCCGCATCACGTTGGGTGATCGATTTCAACGACGCCTCGCTAGAAACCGCGTCCCAATGGGAGCTGCCATTCCAGCGCGTCAAACAGCTCGTTTACCCAGAACGTCAAAAGGTAAATCGCAAGGCCCATCGTGATCGTTGGTGGCAGTACGGTGACAAGCGGCCCGCGCTGCGGAAAGCAATCGATGGCCTCGATGAAGTACTTGTTATCGCGCTCGTCAGTAAGGCGGTGATGCCTCTCCGGGTGCCCACCGGGCAGGTTTTCAGCCACAGGCTCGATGTCTTCGCGACAGACTCGTACGCGATGCAGGCCGTTCTTTCTTCTTCGGCTCACTGGTCCTGGGCTGTTCTTTATAGCTCGACCTTAGAGAACCGGGTAAATTACGCGCCGAGCGATGCGTTCGAGACCTTTCCCCTCCCTGACTTCACGAAGCGTCTGTTCCAGTTTGGGCAGACCCTCGATGAGGAGCGACGCGCGGTCATGCTTAGTCGACAGCTGGGAGTTACTGATCTGTACAACCTGGTCAACGACCTCCAGATCACCGAAGACTCAGACCCGGATGTCGCCCGTATGCGCGCAATCCACGTCGAGCTCGACCAAGCCGTGATTGATGCGTACGGCTGGTCGGACATTCCGCTCGACCATGGCTTCCACACCTATCGGCAGATGCAGCGTTGGACGGTGAGCCCCGCAGCGCGAGTGGAGATCCTGGATCGGCTGCTGGAGGAGAACCACCGCCGAGCCGCCGAGGAAGCAAAGCGGACGCCGCAGTCGAGAAGGAAAGGCCGTCGCGGCAAGAGCGCACCAGACGAGCAAGGGACACTGCTGTAATGACCAGCGCCACTGAGAAAGCGAAGGAACCGGCCTCGCCCTACGAGTTGACATTCGAGCCGGACGGCTCGTCGTTCACGGTTCGAGAGAACTTAGTTGACATTCTGGAGCGCGAGCTTCTCGGCCCGATCCATGGCCCCGACGAGGTGTTGCCCTTCAGCCCCCGCTCCCAGTACTTGGTCGGATACATCGCGCCGGTGCGGCTCACCGGCGCCACAGCCGGTAACGGTGACGTTGCCGAAGGCACTGAGCGTGGCGAGCTGGCCGAAGCTCGTGCTGACGAGAATGCCGCGGCTGAGGGACGGGGCATACCCGCGTTTGCCGCTGACGACGGTGAGGCCGATGCTGCCGACGACGATGCTGAGGACCGAGCACCCAAGCAGGGGTTGATGATTCCCTCGTCGATGGGCCTGCGGTTCCAGGTACCACCCGACTTGGAGGCGTTCACCGTCACGGCCTCGTGGGGAACGTACGAGTCGGTGCAGACGGACAAGGTCACCAAGGCGGGCCGTCCGATTCGGCATTTTCAACGCATCCCGGTCGAAGAACCCCGCATCATTCGCCTTGCCGATCTAGACGCCGGGCAGACGACGACGATCCCGTTGCGCGACACCATCTGTCTCCGGGTGGACCGCTACGACGACGCGATGTACGGACGGGTGCTCATCGAAATCGCGTTGTGTAACGACCGCGAGACACCGATGCCGATCCCGATCGGTATGTGGATGTTCCAAACCAAGCTCCACATCGATGCCGGGGGAGCGGAGGTGTTTCTCCCCGTGTGCGATGTGCTCGAGCAAGACTTGCCGGAACACGACGCCGAGGTGCAGCGTCTGAACCTCCAGTATCGCAACAGGCTTGAATACGCCATCGGTCGGACCTGCTCGGTGGACTGGACAGTCAAGAAGGGCTCGCGACGCGCCACCGCAGTGTGGACCACCTGGTTGCCGGTCGCCGAGACCCCGCAGACACAGGCGCGCGACGTCGAGAACGCACTGCTGTCCATGGATGCTCTGGCGACCGCGACCGCAGAACAGGTCCGCGCCGGCCTGCAGCCTCTGATCGCCGGCTACGGGGACTGGCTCGGGACCCAAGAAGAAGCGACGACGCAGTTGCCGCCCCATCTGCGCGATACTGCCGAGCTGGCACTGGTAGAAGCCCGCCGCGCGCACAAGCGGCTGCAGGCCGGGCTCGAACATCTTGCGGCCGATGCTGAAGCGCTGCGCTGCTTTCAGTTCATGAACGCCGTGATGCGGGATCAGCGCATCGCCTCCCAGGTGGCGGCCTTGCGGGCATCGGATCCCGCGTTGTCGATCGCCGATGCACAAGCCAAGGTAGCCAAGGATGGCGCGAAGGCGGCATCCTGGCGGCCCTTCCAGTTGGCGTTCATTCTGATGCAACTCGGAGCCCTCACCGACCCGACATCGCCGCTGCGCAGCGCCGCGCACTTGGCGCAAGTGGAGTTGCTCTTCTTCCCGACCGGTGGCGGCAAGACCGAGGCCTACCTCGGACTGGCCGCCTACACCTTCGCGATCCGGCGCCGCCAGGGTCTCGTCGATTCCACCGACGGCCCGCTGGACGGACGCGACGGCGTAGCGGTCCTGATGCGCTACACGCTGCGGCTGCTCACCGCCCAGCAGTTCCAGCGAGCCACCGCACTGGTGTGCGCGGCCGAACTCGCGCGGCAAGCTGACGAAACCATCTGGGGCAGTGAACCGTTCCGCATTGGGCTGTGGGTAGGTACGGACGTAAGCCCGAAACGCTTCGAGGAAGCCGACGAACAACTGACCAAAGCCAACGAATACGGATCGCATCGGCTGACCGTGCTCCAGGTCCAGCGCTGTCCCTGGTGTGGCACCCCGATCACCGCGGCACAGGTCAAAGCCGACGCGACAGCCCGGCGGGTGTTCGTCTACTGCGGTGATGACCTCGCGCGCTGCCCATTCGCCAAAGGCGGGCAGGTCAGCGAGGGCCTACCTATTCTGACCGTGGACGAGGAGATCTACCGGCTGACACCGGCATTCGTCATCGCCACCGTCGACAAGTTTGCCCGTCTTGCCCGCGAAGGCGAAGCGGCGGCATTGTTCGGCTACGTCGGACGACGCTGCGCCCGCCACGGCTACGTCCATCCCGACTATGCGCCGTGCAACATCTCCACCGCGCATCCGGCCGTGGCCGGATATCCCGCGGCCAGCGTCCATCCGGTGAACCGGCTGCGACCACCCGATCTGATCATCCAGGACGAGCTGCACCTGATCACCGGGGCGCTGGGCACCGCGGTCGGCCTCTTCGAGGTGGCGGTGGAGACCCTGGCTTCCTGGGAACAACCCGACGGCAAGCCGGTGCGGCCGCTGATCGTCGCGTCTACGGCCACCGTCCGTAACGCGCAGGAACAGGTGCGTGGCCTGTATGGGCGGCGTCTGGAGATCTTTCCTCCGCAAGTGCTCGACGTCGCCGACACCTACTTCTCTCGTGAAATCCCGATCACCAAGACAACACCCGGCCGCCGCTACATTGGGGTGAGCGCGCAGGGAGTGCGTCTGGCCAGCGCCGAGATCCGCGTTTCGGAGGTGTTGCTCTCGGCCGGGCAGCTGCTGTTGGACCGCAGCGGCATGGCCGCGGACCCTTACCTGACGCTGGTCGGGTACTTCAACGCCACCCGAGAGCTGGCGGGTATGACCCGCTACATGGGCGACGACGTGCAGAATCGAATCAAACGGCCCCGCAAAGACTCCGGGTTCCCAGCCCGACACGGGGCCGCATTCGGTCTGCTGAACACCGGTGAACTCACCGCCCGGATTGCATCGTCGGAGATCGGGCGCACACTGGACCGGTTGGGGTTGGAGTTCGACCCCGACTATGACACCACCGAAGCCTTCCAGGCGCGGATGGCCGCTCAGCGCGACGGAAAGAAGGTGCCCACTCGCAAGGAGGCGCCGTTCGACGTGGTGCTGGCCACCTCGATGTTGCAGGTCGGTGTCGACGTGCAGCGTCTCGGGCTGATGCTCGTCGTTGGCCAGCCCAAGAACACCGCTGAGTACATTCAGGCGTCCTCTCGCGTCGGCCGCGACGCCTCCCGTCCCGGTTTGGTTGTGACGCTGGGTAATTGGGCTCGCCCCCGCGATCTGGCGCATTACGAGCAGTTCCGCCACTACCACGAGACGTTCTACTCTCAGGTGGAGGCGTTGTCGGTGACGCCCTACTCACCGACGTCGCTGGATCGAGGATTGGACGGGTTGTTGGTCAGCGTGGCCCGCGTCGTGCAGGCGCCCCTCGATGACGGGCTCTCCCAGGAGCGCGGAGCCTGGCGGATCAAGGAACATCGGGACGTGGTCGAGCGGGTGGCCGAGCGACTCAAAGCCCGGATCTCGGCCGCCGCGCAGGATGACGCCAGGGTGAAGTATGCCAGCGACCGGTTGGTCAACCGCATCGACCGGTGGGTAGATCGCGCCAACCGCGCGAGCGACATGCACCGGACGCTGGTGTACGAGCGCACTGGGGAAGGGGACAAGTACCTGCCGTTGCTGATGAGCCCCGAGAACGCCAAAGCCGGTGTCGGGTCATCGAATCAGGCGCCCTTCGTCGTCGCGAACTCGATGCGGGAAGTGCAACCGGAGATCAACATCCTAGTCAGCCCGATCCCAGAGCGGCTGTTCGCGCACGTACCCGACGGAGCACCACGATGGACCCTGCCAGTGGGGGATGAGTCCTGATGACCGACACCACGCCCGAAGAAGTGATGCTGCACGATCCGGGGGAGGCGCTCGATCCGTTGGCCGACGCCGAAGACGCGGTGGTCAAAAACCGCGCTAAGGTTGGCTCGTCACGGCCGTCGTCGCTGCTGTATACCTACGGGCCGGGCGCGATCATGGATCTGCCCGGTTTCTCGGTGATGCCTGCAGGGTTGGACGACTGGGAGCCCATCTGGAAACGGCGCGAGAAGATTCCGGCGATCATCGAGCCCCGGCTCCTCAACGTGATTCGGATGCACCTTGGTCCGCAGCTCGAGGCGCTACGGCCCTATCCCTGGCAGCCGAAACAGAACTCATTCGCCAAAGAGGGCGCCGACTTAGGCATCCCCGCACGAGTATTCCCGCAGTGGCTGCGATGCACGGGCTGCGATTACCTCGGCCCGCTGACGCGGTTCAGCTACATCAACACCCATCCCTTCCGCCCGGACCTCGCGCAATTCACACATAAGGGCTGCCCGGGCCGCGGCGCGCAACGCGGTGGCGTGAAGACTGGGAAGCGGGAGAGCCCCGCGGTACCCGCACAGCATCTGTTGACATGCACCAACGGTCACGTCGACGAGTTTCCGTACGAACTGTGGGTGCATCGCGGCCGGCGATGCCCCAAGGCGGAGCGACCGGACCTGAAGATGCGGGACGCCAATCTCGGCAAGAGCGTCGGATCGATGATCGCGTGCACGCAATGCGGGGCCACCCGCGGCATGGCAGAGGCACAGGGGTCGGTGGGCCGCGACAAGCTGCCGCAAACCTGCCGGGGACGACACCCGCACTTAAATGCTTTCGACAAAGAATGCAATGCGCGGCCGACGCTGATCATGATGGGTGCCTCGAACTTGTGGTTCGCCTCGACGCAATCGATCATCGTCATGCCGCGGACCGATGCAGAGAAAGCCGAAGCCCTCGGCGACCTCCTCCGGCTAAGACTCGGCGTCGACACCATCAAGCAATTCGCTGGGCAAGTCGACGTTATCCGCGCGATGGCAGGTATGAAAGATATTGATCTGAGCGGAGTTTCGAATGAGAATCTTGCGACAGCGGTTGCCGATGCGCTCACGCCACCAGAGTCCGACGAGGAGCGCAAGAAGAAGCGTGACGACTGGGATCCCGTAGAACTCCTAATTCCCGAATGGCAATACCTGCAGAAGCCGGCGCTGTTCCCCTCTCAGAAGAACACCACGGGGCTGATGGTGACCGACATGGCACGAGGCCCCGAGCTTCCCACACAGATCAGCCGCGTCGTCGCGGTCAACCAGATGAAGAAGGTCAATGCCTTCATCGGTTTCACCCGTCTTGATGAGATGGATCGAGTCAACGACCTGCCTGGTCGACTGGTCAAGCTCACCCGCAACGGCAAGCCGACATGGGTGCCCGCGACGGAGGACCGCGGCGAAGGAATCTTTCTGCAACTCAGCCTCGATGCCATCGAAGACTGGGAGAACATCGTCTACACGACGCCGCTGTGGGCGGCGCATCAGACGGCTAACCGGCGTAACTTCGCCCGACGCTTCTCTGAGACCGCCAAAGCTGTGGATCCAGACACCCGACTACCTGCACCGCGATACTGGTTGCTGCACACCCTGTCTCACGTTCTGATCCGCGAGATGGCGATGTCATGTGGCTACGGCGCGGCCAGCTTGACCGAGCGGATCTACGGGTGGCCGGCCTCCGCGCATCGCGAGGGCGCTGCCGGATTGTTGATCTGTACCACCGCCTCAGATAGCGAAGGCACCCTCGGCGGACTCGTCGCGCTTTCGGAGCCGACTCGACTGCAGGGGCTGGTGATCTCGGCACTTCGCCGAGCTGCTCGGTGCTCGTCGGACCCAGTGTGCGCCATGCGCACTCCGAGTGACCCGGAGGACTTCCTGCACGGGGCGGCGTGCCACTGCTGCACGTTCGCATCGGAGACATCGTGCGAAAGGGCGAACCGATTCCTCGACCGCCGGTTTCTGCTCACATTGCCCAGCGCGCACGGCAAGCCGGTGCCGGGGTTCTTCGGGAGCCCTGATGTCCGATGACCCGCTGAAACAACTGGGGGAGTACCTGACCGCAACCGAGGCCGAAAGCCTGGCAGTGCTCATCGACGCCGGTGAGCATATCGCGCATGCACTCGTAGCGGTAAGCCACTCCCGTCGCGAGAATGTCGCAAAACTGTTGAATTTAGCGGGAATTGGACACACTGAGCCAGCCATCTCGGTGGCGGTGCTCCGCGGGATCGCGGGTGCAAAGTCTGCGCACCGCGACCTCACTCCCGTCTGGACGATGCCCGGAAACGAAGCCACGACCGGACATCTGACCAATCAGTTTCACGATGTCGTCGCCGCGGCCCGCATTTCGGTGACGTGTGCGACCTATAACTTCTCATCGACATCAAGCATGTGGGACGCACTCCAGACAGCATCCGATGAGCCCGAGGTGGTTGTGTGTGTCTACGTCGACGCAGGCAAGGGCGACCCTGGCGGCGTCAAGGCACGGCTCCCGCGGGCGAACGTCTACCGCTCAGCCAACTTGCCGAATGGACAGCCGATCGTCAGCCATACCAAGTTCATTGTCGTCGACCATGAGATCGTTCTGCTGACAAGTGCAAACTTCTCGTACAACGCTGAGAACCGAAACATCGAGTTCGGTCTGCTGATTCACGACAGCGGCCTCGCAGCATCAATTGAGTCGACCATGGCCAGCAAGCGGGGGTCCTTGTATGAGCTGGAATAGCAACAGAATCCACACGTCGGTGCACGGCTGCGCGACGCGCATTCTTGCCCCTGACCAAAGCCGAGGGACCCGAGGGACCGTCGCCCAGTGCAGCCCGAAACTGAGAATCTCTTGCTCGAACTAGAACGCCAGATCCGTAAGCACCAGGAAGGCCAACATCTCAGGCGAGAGCATCGATGGTCATGTTGGCGAGGTGCTCCGTCTTCGTAGCGTTCTTGAACAAGCTCGCGGTGTATCCGCTGTACTCGGCCTCGCCCTTCTCGGTCATCGTGTACAGAGCCTTTACCGTCAGGTCGGGAACCTCCGCGAGGACGAGGCCCCAATCTGCAGCGGGATTTTCGATCCCAGTCGAGTCCAGCTTCGCGAACACGACGTGGGCGACAAGACGGTTTCCATGGACGGCGTATCCCCGTTCCCGGTTGCCTAGACCATCTTTCAACTGGTCGAGCTCCGCCTCAACGGCGCGAAGAACCTGGACAGAACGCCACACCCGCAAGTAGATGGTACTGGCGTTGAACAGTGCTTTGTACGGGGCCTTTGACGTGTCGTCCCACAGCCGGCTAACCTCGCGTTTCGCCTGGGTGGCAAGTCCCGATGAATGGGCACACGCGAGGGCCACCGCAGCCTCTGTGAATTCGCAGCCCTTCTCGGGGTCTGGGCGCTCCTCGCCGCTGCGGATGGCGTAAGTGAGGCCGTCGACGGAAAAGTCGTCGCGCAGTCGCGTCTGTTCGGGATCGAGGCCTACGAAGTCGCGGCCGCCGATGACGTTCTGGGTGTTCGTCGCTCGCGTCACGCGTTTTCCGAAGTCGTCCGGAGCGGACTCCAGCGATATGAACCGCACCATGACCCGCACCGCGTCGAGTTCCTGCTGCTTCCCCTGCCGCAGGGCGCGTGCGAGAGTCCCCACGGTCTGCGCCCCATTGACGATGCTGACCCCCTTGAGCCCGAACGTCCCCTGCCGACGTTCAGTGCCGCCAGCAGGGGCCTTGTCAATCGACTCGCACAGCGCCGTGACACCGTTGTTGAAATACCAGAACCGCTCGGGTGATTCCTCGATCGTCTCCAGGACGGATGCGTTGACCTCCGAGTTCGACAGCACCAGGCGAACATTGCGGTCGAACAGATGGGGTCCGTGATCGCGGAGCCAGCCCGCTACCTCCGCGCCGCCGACGTGGCCGTAGACGGCATCGGGAGGACCCTCCAGGCGCCCCCAGTCCGACAGCTCGACAGTGAGATCAATCTGAGCCGAGAGGGTGTCATCGACGAGAAGCTTGTAGACGGCGCCTTGGTTCAGGTACGTGAACAGAGCGACCTCAGTCGGGTCGTTGAGCGTAGTGATGTAGTCGTCCATGTGGGCGGCTACGGCAGGGGCCAGCTGTGGTGTGCCCATCGTCACGAAGATGACCTCGATGCGAAGATCCGTATTGAGCAGTGCGTTGTCCAACTCCGGAACCCGTTGGGCCACCTTATTGTTGAACCGCTCCCATTTCATCGTGACGAGGTCCGACAACCCTTTCTGAAATTTCATCATCTCGTCGAGCGCCGCGCCTCCGCCGTTTCCGGAATCTGTCCACTTCGATTGGACCAGGTAGAGACGCGGGGGCTCCGAATCGACGAACGCGATCGCGTCGACACCGTTGTCATCCGGGCCGTCGGTTACGCACGCGGCGGCGTCTTCAGCGCTGAGACCTGCCACCTTGGTGAGGACGAACGCCGCGAGTGCGCGGGTCAATCGAGCTTGCTCGACGAAGTCGACGCTGTGCTTGCTGAGATCAGAGACGTCGATGTGAGAGTAAGTCGTGTCCTTCAGCCGCCGCTTAATCTGCGCCACGTGCAAGTCGCCCAAGGCCGACCCCTCTCGTCATCGGTAACAGAAGTCTATGGGCACGGACGCCGGCTACTGGACGGCCCGGCTGCGTTCACCCATTCAGAAGTCTTGATCGACCCGGCGCAAGATGTTCGCGAGCATGATCACCGAGTCCGCCGCGATTCCGGCCTCCCGCCGCGTGGGCGCGGTGGAGTGCTTCACGCTGTGTGCCAGCTCGACCACCTTGTTCGCGACGCCGCGGATCGCCTCGTTGTTCTTGCCCGCCAAGGAGTCCTCGACATAGCGGCCGATGCGCTGCTTTGTCTTATCGGCCGGCGGCTCGGTCTCGCCGTCTCGGAGATGCACGGAGGGGTCGTAAATAGTGCGGCTCAGCGCCTCAAGCACGCCAACGGCGCGGTTGCCGACGTCGCGATAGTCCTGCGTGGTGGTGGCGGTGCGGAAACGCCGGCGAAGCTCGGTGAGCTCCTCGTCAACCTTCGGCCAACCCGTCTTGGTGTGCGGCGACACCGCCTCAGCGTTCACAGCGCGGAACTGATCCTCCTCTTGCCGATCCAGCTCAGCCTGAACCGGGTCAAACAGCTCGTTGAGAAGATCTCGGCGGGCTTGCCACGAGTTGTAGCAGCCGTTACGCAACCAATGCGTCTTGAAGGTGGCGAAGTCCCGCCAGGGGAAGCTCAGCGTGATGCCGATTCGCGAGAGGGTCGCGGTGAGGGCGCGCTGGGCAAGGGCGATTTCCTTGTCGTCGAGCGCGTTGCTGCCGTCGGTGCCGAACGCAGTCAGGTTGTCCCACACCAAGTGGGTCAGCGCGATCGCCGCGTCGAGGTCGTCCGCGCCGGCTACGGGGCCGGCGCGCAGCTCGTTCAGCAGGTCCTTCCGGAGCTTCGTCGTGATGGTCGGTTCACTCGACCATGGACTGACCGTTTCGGTCTCCTCGAAGAAGTCATCCGGTCCCATGGGAAGCGACGCTACCGAGGCGGGGTGACATCGCGAACTGTCACTCGCCCGCGAGGGCCCGACCGAACGTGACCGCGAATTCTTTCTGTCGCCCGGACGAAGGGAAAGGGATCCGCATCTGGCTGACCGGAAGGCCTGCAGCGGCCAACGCGGGATATGCCACGCGGAACACGTCGGCCTTTATCAGGATGATGCGTTCGGGTTCCAGCTCGGCAATCCGGTCAAGGAGCGCGGGCACGTAGGGCGACAGGTCGGACCCGTCGACGGGATCAGGCTTGAGGTCGATCAGGAAGATGCCGCGGTCGCGCAGTTGAGCCAGCAGGGATGCCTTGTTGGTCCGGGTCGGCTCTACCTGAGGCAGGATTGCCCGCGCGACCGCTCGAAACAGCGAGTCGTGCTGCGCCACGTCGACAAAGTAGAAGTAGCGGTCGTCAGCGTCAGGTGGCGCTTGGGCCACCAGCAGAAGCCGAACTCTGCTGGGCTGGTACTGCTTGGCGGCCACTGCACGGCGTCGGCGCACCTCGGCGGGACCGGTGTCGTCCTGCTGGGTCTGCGGCGGTGACGCCACGGCGATGGGTTGGCCATACCCTCGCGAGCGACTGGCCGGACCATGAGTGCGGCACCACTGGCGCCCAGGCTTCGTAGGCGGGTGCAGACCGTCGCGGTAGCAGGGACTGTGGTCGAAGTTCGTTCGGGATGCTGGGTGTTGCATGACTTCAATAGTGCTCGTGGTCCTCTTCTTGGTTAATGCAGATCTTCGTCGGCGAATCGCCGGGCCGGAGCCAGCACGGCAACGTCGCGCCCCCGGCGAGTGATCACGAAAGTCCGTCCTTGTTCCGCGTCACTGATGAACCGGCTGAAATGTCGGCGTAGTTCGGTGATGCTGATGCGCGGCAGCAAAGGATCGATCACCGTACGGCCCCAGGATCGGCGACGGCACCGAACATCTCGATCCAACTTTCGAGCTGAGCGGCGGACTCGGTGAGGATCAGCGCGAGAGCACGAGCGTTCTCAATCGTTAGTCCGGAGTCAGGATGGCAATCGAGGTATATGTGGGGGACTTCCGCAGCAGTCTCAAAGCTGCCGTCTTCAACCTGAATCGCGCTGATGCGGACTCCAGCCGTGCATCCGGCGGGGAACCGGTCGGGTGTGTAGACGACGCGGGATGCGATGCCTTGGTCCAACTCCCATTCAGTGCAGAGCGATCCGATTGGGGTAGCGGGCTCCTCACAACTTCGGCTTGACATTGCCACCATCGTCCTTTCTGTACCGCTGGGACTCGCGTGATCGGTTGCTCGGTGCGACTTCGACTTCATCTGGGGGAGTAAGCAGTTCACCCAACACTGCCTGCCGGAAGGGATCCGACGCGCCACTCGGCGATAGGCCGGGAACGATGTTTTGAAGTCGAACGAGGCCCTCTGCAATGACGGTCGCGGCGGGGGATGTTCGTCCCTCCGCCACTTCGTGCCGCAGCGAGATGATGACGTCGGTCAGCGCCACCGCATTGGGGTACCAGGCCGCGGCTTGTCGTGGAAGCATGGACGGTGCTTCCTCGGCTACACCGAGCCGTCGCCTGCGTTGCTGGACATCAGGCGCACGAGAGACCGCCGGCCAGCCTGACCACAGGGAGAAGCAGGTGACAGCAGCCGTGAAGCCGGAGTATGTGGGGCCGCGCCCCCAGCGTCGAATGAGACTACGGTGCTGGCGGTGTGCGCGTTCGATGTCAGGACAGAGTCGGACTGAAAATTGTTGCTGAGCATCGCATCTCAGTGCAGAACTTCCGGTCCATTGCTGGTGTACAGCGCAGAGCACCTGTTCATGACTCGCGAAGACAGTCACTGCTTGGCTTCGACTTTGAGTCTGCGCGGCGGCGCAGTGTCTACATGCGGATCGGATCCCGGCCCGCTGCGAGACGTGGCCGACCAGATGCGGCCATCGCTTGATTGCATGCGGAGTTCGGAGTTCCGGAAGCGCCGCTACCAACCCTCGCTCCGTCAAACCGGTTAGCTCAACGAGGTCCGCAACGAAGTGGGGCTGTCGGGAGAGCTGGGACAGCCAACCGGGTCGCAAGAGGTTCTGATCCGTCACCCGGCGGAGGTAGCTGTTCAGCGTCTCCGAACACATCGGAGAGACGGGCACGGGAAGTCGTTGACGGCCACGACGGGCACCCTCCGGCACTGTCGATGACCGTTCGACATGAGGCGACATCAGCGGGCCGCCCCTGGATCGACGTCGTCGATCGCAATCGAGTCGAGCAGGTCCAACGTGATGGCTTCGGTACCGAAGTCGATGGCGTCGGTGGCTGCATCGACGATCAGATCGCTCAAGGATGCGATTGAGCCGCCAGTGCGGTGGTAGAGGTAGTCCGCATGGCGTTCGAGCATTCCATGCTCATGCAGTGGGAGAGGAAGAATGCGTTCGATGGATGCGACGAGCTGCACCCACTCCTTATGGTCGGCGTCGTTCGAGAGTGAGTAGTTGCTCAGGTTGATGGGCCGGGTGCGCTTTCGCCACTGCTCTCCGTTCTCGCCGCTGAACAGGGGAGCGGTCTCCAACGAAATTCCTGCGAAGAGCATTGTTGCATCGAGGTTTTCGGCGAAAGTCTTGATGTTGTCGGCGACTTCGGCTCCTGCGGCACGATCGGTGTTGAGGCGTTGGACGTCATCGAGGATGACAAACTTGGTGCCGAGGCTTTTCAGCAGTCGCGCCAGGTCCACGAGTCGCTCGTCGGCATTGCTACCTCGCAGCTCGCGCGCACCGACAAAGTCGGCGAGGCGCACCCAGAGTTTGTTCGTCGTTGTCGCCGTGGCGATGGTGGTGTAGACGACGGGCAGGAAGGAGAGGTCGTTCTCCCTGCCACAGGTTCGCCGTATTTCTGCGTCCAGTCGCTTGCCTGCGGCCATCACATCGGTGGTCTTGCCGGTCCTGGGTTCCCCTGATACTCGGATACCGGGCCTGGCTACGAACTTCTTGGCCCGTGATCGGCGAAGCAGCCGCCGTGCGTGGTTGAGGATGCGGGTGAGATCCCGGGTGGGAAACACGCGTTCCTCGTTCAGGTAGTCGATGCGGCGTTCGTTATACGCCGACCGCTCGACGGTGCCGAGAGCCTTGATCTCGTCAACACTCAACGAGGGTCGCTGCGAGTCCGGGGTGGGCTCGTAGGTGCAGTATTCACGCCACTCTTCGCGGGTTGTCGGTGATGCCAAGGTTCACCACCCTTCCGACAGACGCATCGGACGCATGGGCTCAACTGGTCCGACCGTAGACTGAACAACCGGCGCGACCGAAGTGTCGTCGCTTCGTCCGGGCGCAACGACCTCAGCGGGAGGGCCGCCGCTGAGCTCTTGTCGCGCGAGGTTGGCGCGCCCGGCCGACGCTTCGGCACGGGAAAGCGGTCGAGGTTTCGGTTCCGATGGGCCGCCGAGCAATTGACGATGAATCTGCTCCGCGCGCCTGAGCACTTCTTTGTCGGTTGGTTTCTTAATCATGTCCCGACGAATCGCTTTCACCATGTCGATCCCGAATGGAATGGTCGCATAGTCGGCCAGAACCCAGCGGCACTCGATCCAGCCATTGTCTTCGACTTTGCGCTGCCCCTCTGAGTCGAAGACTAGGGACTCGTCTCGCACCCAGATCTGCATCAGGTTGGTGGGGTCGTAGCGCACCTCCCACTTGCCATTCTGTTTGGAATTCAACGATTTCGTTCGTCGCATCTGGTGAAAGCGCGGCGAGTCGGAGTTGTACACAAGGTTCTCCAGGTTGACGCCGTAGCGGTTGATACGACGAAACTTGTTTGGTTTCAGGGAGATCCAATCGTCGCGTGTCATCGTCCGTACTGGAGTTGGTGCCATCTCCGACATCGCTCGATACATGGCATTGGGAGAGAGCTGCATCCGAGGGGCCGCCGTCAGGTGAAGCCCCGAGTGGGGACGGTTCTGATACACCGTGATGACCCATTCGTCGAGCAGCGCCTGAAGTACAAACAGCGGCCACACAATATCCTTCTCCGGGTTTCGGCCCCGGTGGCTGACCGAGCGTCCCTTGTATCCCGGGATCCATCGGACAAAGTCGTCTCCGATGGTCTTTAGCAAGCGTTCGATATGAGGCTTGGCGGTGGGCTGGTGCGGAGCAGCGACCCGAGGGTGCACTCCCCGAAGTTCGGTTGCCTTTTCGAAGGCTTTCGAGACAAAGATCTTGCCACGGTCAACTACGACACCCCGCACATCAATGATGGGCTTGTTCTCGAGTGCCCTATCGAGATCGATCTGAGGGGATAGCCTGTCCGACAGGTAGCTTCGTGCGACGGTCATATTTTCAATCCAGCCTGGCAACATCTGTTGCGGGATGCAGGAGTTGGCCCAGAGTTCAATAGCATCAACGGTTTTGCAGGAGTTCGGGCGAAGAATTGCCGCGGTGATGCTCAGTGTCGCGACGTCGATGCCGGCAGCCAAATCGATTTGGCATGGTTGACCATCGGGCAGTAAGGCCATTGCGTCAAGTGGTGTTGAGTCGAGCTGCACTTCTTCGCCTGGATACAAGGCGACGATCTTCGAGAACGCTCGGTCGGGGCTGTTCGCGTGACTGCGGCGCGACGTCGCATCGCCGGTGGTGTGCTCACCGCGGTCAAGTGCAGCCAGTAAGGCGTACATCGACGACCTGCACGGCACCGGCACGTTGTCGTCACGAAGGCGACGCTCCGCGATTTCGATGATCTGTTTCTTGGTAGGCGTCGACTTGTCTACGTAGTGCGCTTTCACCATCTCCAGGGTGACGATCACACGCTCGTGCACTCCGGACAGACGTACGTGACCCGGCATGCCGCGCTGATCGATACATCCGAGCAGGCCCGCAGTGTTGAAGCGTTGCCACTTACGCCACATAGTGGTCATGGAGACCTGCCGCCCCAGGGTTCGTAACTCGGCACGCTTGTCCGAAAGTCGTTCTTGTACAGTCGCGATCGGGGTACCCGGAGTGGCTTGTCTTTGAGCCGGCTGTTCCATGGCGTGTTTGATACCGGAGAGGTGCTCATACCAGAACTGGGCATCTCGTCGCTGTTCGTCGGTGGCGAGGTCGAGCAGCCTCTGATCGGCGATGCTTGGTCCAGAGGCGTCGGGACCGACGAAGGAATCGTCGCAGAGCAACATCGCTACCGGCAAGGTCAGGTCGCTGCCGTCATCGAGACATTTGAGTCGAAGGACCAGTCCGTCGCTGTCGCGGATATTCCAGCTCTGGCCACGGAGTTCGATGATGTCGCCGATATGCAGTTCGATCACGAGGTGATCACCGTGGTCCAGGTCAGCGGGCGGGCCAGGTCGACGTGAATCTCTCTGTTCCAGATCATGTGGTACGTGCTGCAGATGAGATGGCTTTCGTCGAATTCAGCTCCGTCCGAAGCGTTGTCGATCAGCTCGCCGAACTGCATGCCGTTTCGCCCCGATCGATTTACGCAGATCGTGATAGCGGATCGTGCTTCTGCTGACGGTGCGAACCGCGGATGGTGGTAGGCGCATAGCAGCCGTAGGTTGCGTTCTTCCGTCGGGTCCATAGTTGTGAATTCTTCGTAGCCCCAGCCCAACTCGCGACACGCGTCGCGGGTGCGTTGATGCTGGAGCCGATCTTTCTCGCGGAGACGATCTGCCGGCTTGACGTCGACAACGAGAGCCGATCCGTCGCGTCTTCGGATGAAAAAGTCCGGGGCGTGCCGGTGGTGCGTCTGGCCCTTCGGCCACAGCAGCCAGAACGGGTTGGAGCTGACCGCGATTGCGTCGCCCCGAAAGTCGACCGTCATCAGGGCAGTCATCTCGAACCGCGACTCAAAGCTGACATGGCCTTGTGAACGCGAGAACCAGTACTTGCCTTGATGGGAACGGCGACCACGGTAGGCCGGGAAACTCCGGATAGGCCTGCATAGCTCAAATGACACGCGCGAAACCTCAGGTGTGAGACGGGTTCGTACGCGCTGCCCGGTCTTCGGATCTTGATAAAGCACCATCGTGTAGGGCGCGTCATTGACGGGCAGTGGCCCTTCCGTCGGGACCGACGGCGGCGTCACGGCCGTCTCCACCAGCCATCGGGGCCTGCAGCCCGCGATGGGGTCGGAGGCCAGGATGCAAAGCAGGGGTTGACATCGTGCCGGAAGCGCGCTGAAATAAGCATGTCTCCCTCTCAAGGGTGAAGTAAGCAATTAGCGGCCAAGTGCCGCACCGAAGAAGCCGGGATTCCAGCCCGGCTTTTTCAGCGTCTGGGGAATCTTGATGCCCCGTCAGCGGATCAACCTAGATTTTCTGGGCGGGTGTCACCTCCTGGTAGGCCTGGCCATTCCACTGCCTCCGATGAACGCGCACGTCGGGGACGGTGCGTTGGAGCAGGCTGAAGTGCCCGCCCCACGATCGGAATGGCAACGTAAGTTGAGCACAAACTGACAGATCCGCACAAGGGTTGCAGCAACCATGGCCACCGCTGACTTTGCCGGGAAAGGCTTCGTCCATCGTTCGCCTTCGAGTGAGCCGAGTTTGAATGCCAAAGCCAACCGACTGATGGCTGTTGGTGAGCGCGATGCGGATGTAATTCCACTGCTAGACACCGCATTCGCGCATAACTAGAGGTCACACCCTAATGGCGCACCCACAAACGCACTGATGCAAGTCGCCGATCAGAACCCGGGGTGTTGCCTATAGTTAACACCTACGCGATGTCTCTAGCCAGCAAAGTGGATGCGCACAGATCTCGATAACATCTCTTCGCATTGGGACTCGCCAGCTGCCGCAGTTTGCTGGCAAATGTCTCCAATGCCAGCATCGCGTTCCATCGAGATCTGATTTCGTCCGAGGCCTGTCGGTGCGTCGCGCTATCTTGATCCGATGCGCTGGTTTGCCCGCCCTGATAATCGCTCGCTGGAGCTGAGGGTCGCCCCGCGGCTCGCCTCGTGGAACAAGGCTGACGATCCAGATCAGGTCCGATTGCAGGAGTACCTCGACGATACGGAGGATTTGATCGCTGGCGGCGCACGGATCAGGGGCCCGTGGGCGCTGCGCCTCGACGTCGGTTTACCGAGTTCACGAGACCTGCTCGATGCCAGCGACCTGGATAACTACGCGTATCCGCTCGCATCGCGCCTGCGCGATGTCGACTTGGTGTCGGTGTGGTGCACGAAGCGCCATGGCGAACAATCGTCTGTGCGGATCTGTGCCGCCCGAGAAATTCCTGCGCCCACCGCCGCCGGTGTGGTCGTCGCGACCACTGCGGCTTCTTCCACGAGCGTCGCCTACAAGGAGGCTATCCACGCCGCCGTCTCTGGCGCTGCCGTACTACCGGATGGTCCAGTTCGGCTCGAATTGTCCTTCGTGGTCGGTCCACGTCGCAATTGGCTGAACCTCTGGAAGCAGACGATCGACGCGCTCGACCCCTTGCTGGGTCGTACTCGGCCAGATCGGGCATGGCATCCCCGCGACGGCCGAATCACCGATCTCGGCCTGCACTGCACCGTGGACCAATTCGCCGGCAACAAGGTCGTGGTGGGCATCTACGCATCGGCCGAATCCGCCATTGTTAGCGAGGACAGCTCGTCCGACGTCCCACAAAGACCGGTTGGCGAGTTCGTCGACGTCGTGCCAGCTGATGCACTCGCCGGGGTGGATCAACGCACCCGCGCACACGAATTCCGGAATGACGACGCTGGCTATCTCGCATGGCTCGCCGCCAACCCGGAAGGCTTCGTCGTGAACATCACCCGTAGCTACAACGTGTCTACGGCGCGAGTCCATCGCGCAACGTGCCGCACCATCAGCGGTCAGAATCCGCACAACGGGCCATGGACTGGTGCGTACGTCAAGGTGTGCGCTATTCAGTCGGCGGACGCCGAAGAGTGGGCCGCAAACACCGTGCGAAAGCCCATCCTGCCGTGCGGAACTTGCCGGCCCTGACACGTCTGACCGCAGCGGAGCGTAAAGATGCTCATCTGAGCTCGTCGGACTGGGACGCAGAACGACCCCGTGCGGCCAGTCGCTCGAATTTTGTTGATGCGCTATTGAACTCGGACGCAAGCTGGGCGTAGCCAGCATCCAGGATTTGTTCGTGCATAGCCTCAGCGCCCACCCGAAGCAGAATCCGCAGTACAGCGGCATCCGAGCTGATGTCGCCCGAGGCATAGCCATTGTGGTGTGCCCACTGTCGCAGAACCTCGAAAGCTGGCGATCCCCGATGGAGGAAGGGAGCGATCATCGCCTCGTCTGCGTCGCGGAGAATCAGGCTCACTCGCTTACTCATTGCGAGGCCTTCCTTCGTCCTTGGGGCACATGGATCGCTTTGTTCTCAGCTGGTCCCATCGTCCTCCCGTTGTTCGGTCAATAGGGAGTAAAGCTGATTTTGCGCTGCCGCACTTCGTGTTTCAATCCCCGCCGCCGTAACGTAACGCTGCGATGTCGTCATCGACTCATGTCCGAGGAGTTTCATCAGTGTGTAGACGCTGACATTCGAGGTCGCGAGTTCAGTTGCATAGGTATGGCGAAGTCCGTGCACCAAGGCGCCGGGTACGGGGCGCGCGTCCGGCCCTGCGCGTTTGAACGCGCGCTTGATACGTGACTGTAGAGTGCCACGCGTCATCCGTTCACCGTCCCGACCGACGAATAGCGGGGCGGAATGTGGCCAGCCCGACAATGGCGTACTCTTCGGCGACGATGTGCGCTTCTTGCCCTGAGGAAACCGTCCGGCACGACTGTCCATGTACGTACCGATCACCTCCAGCAGGGCTGATTCGATGGGGACGTTGCGTTCCTTGCCGCCCTTGCCTTTCACATTGATCACCGCGGAGCCATCGTCGAGCGTCCGTATGTCACCGACGTCGACCAGGCGGAGTTCTTCGGCCCGCAGTCCCGCGAGGAGTGCAGTGAGAATGACTGCGAGATCCCTTTCTTTCCAATCTGTTCGGCGAGCATCGGACTCCTGCGTGATAGCAGAGAGCAATGCTTCCACAGCGGTTCGGGGGAGCGCCTTCGGCAGCGGCTTCTTCAACTTGGGTCGTCCGACGAGCTGCATGGGGTTGGCCGTCAACAATTCGTTCGTATAGAGGAAGGTGCACAATACATTCCACGTGGACCAGCAGCGTCGGATGGATGCCGCCTCGTGGTCGGCTGCAAACGCCGCGAACGCTGTACGCATCGAATCGCGAGTTATGTCAGCTGGACTAAGATGGCCCGGCTCACCACCGGTAAGCAGATTGGCAATGGCGACGAAGTCGCGGCGATAGGCCTTCATCGTGTGCGCCGAGGGTTTACTTGCCTGCCGGTGATCTAGGAACTGCTGGAACCACTCGGGGATCTCATCGACGGCTGGCACAACGGCAGCAGCTTCAATAACGCCTTCGTCGACGGAGTAGCCGGGATCGGTCTCGTGCGACACACGGTCAGCCTGGCAGATAAAAGATGGATAATCAACGTTATCCATGTTATTGAGTGTTGCGTGGCTCCAGCCTGGGGGAATAGAGGCCGCTGCATCACCTGCATAACGTCACAGTGACGAATTATATGGTTCGCGCTGGACCTAGAAGGCGCGGAGCGTCCGCCGCTGTCAGGTAGTTCTGGACTGTCGGTCGTCCCGTCCGGCGCTGTCAGATGGTCATGGATTCAGACTCAGCGCTATCGTTACGCCGGCCGAAGATCCGCAGGTGCATGGGCAGGGACCTGGGCGGGTGTCACTGTCAGATAGTTCTGGAACGGAGGGCGAAAATTCGGACAGCTACCAGGTTTTCCCGGATTACTCCCAACTAGTTCCGGATCGGACACCGGGACATGGCACCGCCGCTCTCGCCGCGCACCAGGCTAAAGCCAAGTGCCGATAAGGTACATTATGTCAATTAAAGCCTGGACGTACACCCGCTGAATCACCCCATGGTCGTGTGGCTGTCGGATGACAACCTATTTGAGACTTTGACACCCTAGTTGAGACTCAGTGACAGACAGTTGAGACTGTCGGGCCCGTCAGCTTGTCGTACCCCCGCAATATGGTCTGGCTCATGTCCAGTTGCACGTCCGTGGAGTCATCGGCAGATTCGTCGGCGCAGATCGGGATCGACACGGTCTCGTGGATCACCGCCGACGGGAACGAACGATCGGCTGCAGTGTCGCCCGCCTTGCTTCATGAGCATTTCCACCGAGCTCTGCCCTGGCGTTCCGGCGTCCAGTTTCAGAACCGGCTGAATCGGCATTCGCGGCAGTATTTCGCCTCGCAGCGCACGCATGTGTGGTGCGAATCAGGCTTGGAAGCCGAATCATTGCTGTCGCTGGACTTCGACGGCCTGGTTCGCCAGATCGCCTCGCAGCCCATGAAAATCAGCTTCGCCGACGGCTCGACCCACTTCCCTGACTTCTTCGCCACGCTCCGCAGCGGTGACCAGGTCCTCTATGACGTCAAACCATCGGGTCGCATGACCGATGCGACGGTCGAGCAGTTCGCGAAGACGGCGGACGTGTGTCGCACGGTCGGCTGGAAGCATCAGGTGCTGCACGAATTGCACCCGACCAAGCTGCGCAATCTCGAATGGCTTCGTGCAGCACGGCATACGCGTTATCACCCAACGCAGCCCGAGCTTGACCGGTTGGTCGCGGTGTTCGCCGACGGATGCACATTCCGCGACGGAGCGCTCAAAGCCGATCTCAAGCGACCGTATATTGCAGCCGCACATATTCGACATCTGCTGTGGCACAGGCATTTACGCACTGATTTTGACCAGGTTATTACCGAGTCGAGCCTACTTGAAAGCGTCCACAAGGGAGAACCATGCAACTGCGGAGCGTGAATCTCGGAGATATCGTCACCTGGGATGGCTGCGACTGGATAGTCGACGCCCACGGTGAGCGTGGTACGCGTCTGAACCCCGTGGCAAGCGGCTCGCCCGTCTGGGTCGATCTCGCGACGATCTCCCAGGAAGAGTCCTTCGAGCATCATCATGCAGACACCGAGCATGCCCGGGCGGCGCGCAAAACGGGTCTGCTGCACGAATAGGTGACATCTGAGTTGGCTTGCCCAGCATGG
>NZ_JMHT01000066.1 GCF_001905655.1 Mycobacterium sp. ST-F2 | reverse complement strand
CCAGTCAGGCCGCGTGACCGAAACTGTCACCTGATCGTGCAGCAGACCCTGCCCTTGTGCGTGGGCCAAGATGCGAGTTGACACTTGCCTGAGCCAGCGACCGTCGGCTGATGCCGCCGAAGACGTCGGCGGCGATCGGGTCAGGTGGTGCCGGCTCGTCCTCGAATGACCAATCGTCATCGTCGTCTTCGATGCCCTTCGCCTCTCGGTACGCGCGGGCGGCGGCTTCGATCTCGGCGTCACTGCCACGGCGCAGCTTGGGCTCGAACCACAAACGCTCACCCGGTGAGGTCATGTCGTGTTCCTTCCGGACCAAACAACTTGCGGAGAGCCTGCGGCGAGTATGCCTACCGGGGCCGACAAGTCCGTTCCGGAACGTGCTGTCGCCACCTCTCTCATGCCGGGTCCGCGCTGGGAGCCGTCAGCAATGGCTGACATCGTCACCAATCGCTGACAATGTCAGCGATTGGTGATAGGTCCCAGCCCGACATGTCCCAGAGAGCGGCGACACGCCCGGGCTCAGCTGCGGCGGTCCCCGAACTCCTCGTCCAGGATCGCCACCAGCCGGTCGACCATCCACTCGGTCAGCATCTTGCCCTTCTCGGCGCTGGCGGCCTCGGGGGAGGAGAGCGTGCCGCTTGCCGTCGACATGCGGGTGTCGATCGGCAGGACGTCGTAGTTGACGACGCGTTCGGGGGAGTCGGCTTTGATGTGCTCGGGGCGTACCAGGTGCGGCGCGTGGTGCAGCAGCAGCGACGTTTCGATGACGGCGGCATGCTCCAGAGCCAGCCCCGGGAAGCCGTCGGGCCAGATGGCGTGCTGGCGGTCGGCGGTGAAGTCCGGGTTGGCATCCTCCATCACGAGGATCTTCAGCTCCGGGTGCTTCTCGGAGATCAGGAACGCCGGCTCGTAGATGAAGCCGCTGTTCTCGTAGTGCCAGTTGTACAGCACGATGTTGCGGAAGCCGGCGCGCTTCAGCTCGCTGAGGATGTCCTCGAGCAGCGCAATGTAAGTGGTCGCCCGCAGGGACAGGGTGCCCGGGATATGTTGTCCGCCACCGCTTCCCGGTCGGCTGCGGTAGCCGAACGGCACGAACTGTCCGACGATCAGGTCGGTCCGCTCGCTGGCGGCCTCCAGCAGCTTCTCGGGGATCAGCCAGTCGGTGCAGACCGGTAGGTGGTGGCCGTGCTGCTCCGTGGAACCGATCGGAATGGCGACCGGGATGTCGGCGCGGGCGGCCTCGGCGATCTCCGGCCAGGTCATCTCGCGGTACAGCCGGGTCCGCTTCTGCTCAGTCATGTCGAAACTCCTTGCGGGTCAAACGGTCTGGGAGATGCCGATGTTGCCGGCGGGGATGCAGGTGGAGCGTCCACCATCGACGACGAGGTGCGTGCCCACCGCATAGCTGGCCCGGTCGGACAGGAGGAACACCACGGCCTCGGCGATCTCCTGCGGCTCGCCGAACCGTCCGGCAGCGACGCTGGAGGCAATCTCGGCGATCTCGGCCTCAGGATCGGCACTGCCGGAGAATTCGACCATGAGCAGCGGTGTGCGGGTCGTGCCGGGGCACACCGAGTTCACGCGGATTCCCCACGACACCAATTCCGCTGCGGCACTGCGGGTCATCGCGACGATGGCACCTTTGGTGGCGGTGTAGGCGACGAAGCCGGGCTGGCCCATCAGGGCGAGTTCGGAGCCGGTATTGACGATCGCGCCCGCACCTCGCGGTTGCATGACGCGGGCGGCCTCACGCAACACGTAGAACGATCCGGCGACGTTGATCGCCATCAGGTCGTCGAAATCCTGGTCTGTGGTATCGACAAGTGGTGCGACACGCGAGATTCCGGCGTTGTTGAGCACCGCGTCAATCGGCCCCAGCTCGGCTTCGGCGCGCTCGAACGCCGCGCGGACCGCGGCGGAATCACGCACGTCGACACTCACCGCAAGCGCGCGCCGGCCATGTGACGTCACCTGGCGCACGGCCTCCGACAGGTCATCTTCCGGCCGGGCGAGTACGGCAACGTCGGCGCCCTCCCTGGCCAGTGTCGTGGCCGTGGCCAACCCGATGCCCGAGGAGGCCCCGGTCACCAGAGCGATGCGGTTCGTCATCATGCCCATGAAGCGTCGTCCCTTTCGTCCGTCAGAACTGCTCGGTGGATCGGATCCACTCGATCTGTGACTGCAGGCCCTTTTCCAGCTCCCACGCCGGCACATAGCCGAGGTCGCGGGAGGTGCGGGACAGATCGAACTGCACCTGACGATCCCAGTCGGGCAGGTAGCCGGGGCCGATCTCGAAGCGGGCATCCGGCAGGTACTTCTTCAGTAATTCGGCGGTCTCGAACACCGTCATCCGGTCGCCGCCCGAGACGAAGTAGGCCTGCTGAGTCAGGGTCGCGGTGGTGGAGGCCAGCCGCGCTGCCGTGGCGACGTCCTCGACGTGGACGAACTGGAAGCCGTGGTCACCGCCGGATTCGAGTTTGAAGGTCTCACCACGCAGGCCGGCGCGGATCATGTCTCCGAGCAGGCTGGGCATCCACAGGCCGGGGCCGTACACCTCGGTGATGCGCAGCGACACGACCTCCATGCCGTACAGCGAGTTGTAGGCGCTACCCAGCAGCTCGCCGGCCACCTTGGTCACGCCGTACACCGTGGTGGGTGCGGGTTTGACATCCTCGGTGACGGGCCCCGGCTCGGTGATGTTGCCGAGGGCGCATTCCGAGGAGAAGAACACGATGCGGCGCACGCCCGTCATCCGCGCGGCTTCGTAAACCGCAAGGGTGCCATCGGCATTCGCGGCGAACGTGGTGACCGGCAGTTCGATCGAGAGGGCCGGGTGGCTCTGGCCGGCGGTGTGGATGATGCGGTCCACCTTGTGGGCGCGCAGGGTCTCGGTCAGACGCGGGATGTCGAACAGCTCGCCAAGGACCGCGACTACTCCGGCTCGGGGGTCAACGGAGTAGTCGCGGTTGTACATGATGACCTGCTCGCCGTCGGCCAGCAGTTGGTCCACCAGGTGGCGGCCGACGAAGCCGCGGCCGCCGGTGACGAGTGTGGTCATCGCATCATCCTTTTCCTTGGCGTTTGCCGTGGTGATCACATTGCCGTCGAGCTCAGCGGGCGGCAACGGACGAACAGTCGAGGCTTGTTTCCTGTCCTTGTGCGATTGCACAAGTCACCTTCTCGGGCTTGTGCGGATTCGAGGGCACGCCGCAGGTGTGATCCACGCATCATTGATCCACAGATGTGACCGACTGGGAGTGCGACTGGTGAACACACAAAACATCGATGACGAGCCCGACGTCCTGATCGTGGGAGCCGGCGCTTCCGGTGGCGTAGCCGCCCTCGAACTGGCGCAGCAAGGCCTCAAGGTCGTCTGCCTGGAACAGGGTGGCTGGAATCTTCCCGACGACTTCACTGCCGGCAAGCCCGAATGGGAACTTACCCGGCTGAAGCAGTGGAACGCCAGCCCCAACGTGCGGCAGAACCAGGCCGACTACCCGATCGACAGCAGCGAGAGCCCCGTAGAACCGTTGATGTTCAACGGAGTTGGTGGCAGCACCATCATGTTCTCCGGACACTGGGTACGCCCCATGCCGTCGGATTTCCGGGTCAAGACCCTGGACGGTGTCGCCGAGGACTGGCCGTTCACCTACGAAGACCTGCGGCCGTTCCTCGATGAAGTCACTCACCACATCGGGGCTTCCGGTCTGGAAGGCGATCCGGCCTACCCTGACTCCCATACCTTCCCGCTGCCGCCGCTGCCGATCGGCAAGTACGGCCTGGTCGCCGCCAAGGGCATGGACAAGCTCGGCTGGCACTGGTGGCCCGCGCCCAACGCCATCGCCTCGCGCAAGTACAAGAACCAGGAAGCCTGCCAGCGGTACGGCGCCTGCGAGTCCGGTTGCCCGGTCGGCGCCAAGGCCAGCACCGACATCACGCACTGGCGCGACGCCATCAAGCTCGGCGTGCGCCTGGTCACGGGCGCCCGGGTCAGCCGTCTGACCATGAACAAGAAGGGTCTGGTCACCGGCGCCGAATACATCGACCGCAACGGCACCCTGCAGCACCAGGGCGCACGGGTAACAGTGTTGGCGGCCAACGGAATCGGCACGCCGCGTCTGCTCCTGAACTCGGCGCCCGACGGTCTGGCCAACTCGTCCGGCCTGGTCGGCAAGCGGCTCATGACCCACCCGTACGCCTCGGTGTACGGCGCTTACGACGAGGACATGGAGACCTGGCTCGGACCGGCCGGCCAGGCGCTGCAGTCACTGCAGTTCTACGAGACCGACACCAACCGTGGATTCGTACGCGGCGCGAAGTGGAACCTCATGCCCACCGGCGGTCCGCTGGCCCAGACCCTGTGGGAGCCCGGTGACAACTGGCGGGACAAATTCGGCGCCAATTTCCATCCGCATCTGAAGAAGACGTTCGGCCGGTACACCGAGTGGGGTATCACCACCGAAGACCTGCCCGACGAATCCAACACGGTCACACTGGATCCCAACGTCACCGACTCCGACGGCATCCCCGCCGCCAAGATCCACTACGAGATCGGCGAGAACTGCCAGCGGATGCTCGACTTCAACGTCGCCCGCGCCATGGAAGCCCACGAAGCCGCCGGCGCCGTTGAGGTACACCCGGTTCCGGTCGTCCGGCACAGTGCCTGGCACCTGCTCGGCACCACGAAGATGGGCACCGACCCGGCCACCTCGGTCGTCGACGAATGGTGCCGCACCCACGACGTCCCGAACTTGTTCATCATCGACGGCAGCACCATGGTCACCTCGACCGGCATGAACCCCACCGCCACGATCATGGCCGTTGCCCTGCGCTCCATGCGGCATCTGGCCGAAACCCGTTCCAGTATCCCCACGGCATTCTGAGGAAGACCCATGCTCACTTCCGAACAGCGCCAGGTGTTCGCCACCTTGGCCGAAGCGCTCATCCCAGCCAGCGACACCATGCCTTCGGCCACCACGGCCGAGGTCTCCGGCGCTCTGCTGGACCAGGTCCTGCGATATCGGCATGACCTCGTCGACGATCTCACCGCGGCGCTGGATGCCAGCATCGGAAAGGACCCCGAGGCCGCACTGGACGATCTCGCGGTCGGCCAGCCCGAGCAGTTCGAGGCGCTCACTGTCCTGGCTGCGGGGGCCTACTTCCTCAGTCCCGCAGTCAAATCCGCCATGCCCTACGATGCTGCGCCGCGCGCCGCGCGCGAAGACATGGACACCTACATCGACATGCTCGAGAGCGTTGTCGACCGCGGCTTCGTCATCCGCTGATCCTGCCGTTCTGCACAGAACAATCTGAAACCACCACCACCCCAACGTATAAGGACGTGTCCCATGCCGCATGACAGTGGCTCGAGGGTCGAAACTCTGACAATTCAGCCGGTGCCCGAATCGCAGCGCACCGGAAAAGTGCGTCATCTCTTCTCATTCTGGTTCACGGTCCAGATCATTCCGCTCGCCGTGGTGACCGGCCTGCTCGGACCGACGATCTACAAACTGGACGTCAAATCCACCATCATCGCCGTCATCGTCGGCAGTGCCATCGGCGCGGTGTTCATGGCCCTGCATTCGGTGCAGGGTTCGGGACTCGGTGTCCCGCAGATGATTCAGGCGCGCGCGCAATTCGGCATGTACGGTTCGCTCTTGGTCATTGTGGTGGTGATATTCGCCTATATCGGCTGGATCGTCGCTCTGATGGTGTTGGCGCAGCAGACTCTGTGCGCGGTCTTCACATCGCTGAATCCCACTGCCGCAGTTGCCATCAGCACCCTGCTCACCGTGGTCACCGTGGTGATCGGCTACCAGCTGATCCTCCGGCTGAACCGGGTGATGGTATTGGTCTCCGCTGTGGCCCTGGTGCTCACTTTGGTCTATACGTCCAGTGCCGCACTGCATCACGATCCCGGCAGCGGCGCCGGTGGCTCGTTCAATTGGATCGGTTTCCTGAGCATGGCGTCGGTTGCCGGAATCTGGCAGCTGTCATATGCGCCGTATGTCTCCGATTACTCGCGCTACCTGCCGAAGTCCACCTCGTCGCGCGCTGCGTTCTGGTACACGTACTCTGGTACGTTCTTCGGCGCTGTCGGCGCGATGATCGTCGGTGCGCTCCTGGTTGCCGGCTTGGGCGCTGATGCCTCGCTGGCGAACCTGTCGAGCATCATGCCGGGTCCCATTTTCGTCTTCGTGATGCTGGTGTTCTTCTTCGGCGCCATCGATGCCGGCGTCATCAACATGTACGGATCGTCGCTGTGCACGCTGACCTGCATGCAGGCCTTCAAATTGACATGGTCGCCCAAGTCGTCGGCCCGCAACGTCGTCGCGGCGGTGATCGGGATTGCCGTCTTCGTCGCGGCCATCAGCTTGACCGACAACTTCCTGGCCGAGTACTCCAACTTCATCAGCATCCTGATGTACCTGCTGATCCCGTGGAGCGTCGTCAACCTGATCGACTACTACATGGTGAAGCACGGCGACTACGACCCGGCCTCGTTCAGTGATCCGAAGAGTGGCTATGGCGCGTTCAACGTGCCGGCTGTCCTCAGCTACTTCCTCGGCTTCGTCATCCAAATCCCGTTCATGTCAACGGCGATCTACACGGGACCAGTGGCCAACAGGATCGGTGGCATCGATACCGCGTGGGTCGTCGGCACGGTGGTGAGTTTCTTCATCTACCTCGGCCTGATCAAGCTGTGGCAGAAACGCACTGCTCCTGTACTTCCGGCTCCGGTCGTCGCGGAGGTCACGCCATAATCCGACAACGGCCGGCCAGCGGCCAATCGCGTTCCGTGATGCTCGCCGAGAGATACGGTTGATCGGTGAGCATCACGGTTCGCGAGTTGTTGGACATGCCGCACCTGCAGCTTCGGCTGCATTCGGGCAAGGCAGGTCTGGACCGTCAGGTCACCTGGACGCACACCTCGGACCTGCCCGAGCCATGGCAATGGGTCAGTGGCGGTGAGCTGTTGATGACCAACGGCATGTCGTTCCCCGCCGATGCCGACGGTCAGGAGCACCTGATCGACGAGCTGCACCGGATCGGCGCCAGCGGGCTGGCCATCGGTGAGCAGATGTACTGCCCGAAGCTCACGGGGCGATTCACCCAGGCCAGTGAACGCCTCGGGCTGCCGGTCCTCTGGATCCGTTATCCCATGCCGTTCGTGGCGATTTCACGCGCCATCGCCGAGGCCACGCTCCTCGAACAATCCCAGCGCCTGATGCGCACGGCACGCATCTACGACGCTCTGCGTCGCACCACCGGTGGCGACGTGGCCCGGTCCCGCACCGCCGATGCCCTCACGAAAGAACTGCGGTGTCCGGTGTTCGTCTGTGACCGGGTCACTGCCGAGGCCTACCACCCGGACGGTCCACATCCTCCCGAGGACGTGAAGGCCACCGTCCGAACGGCATCGCAAGGAACCCTGGTCGCCGGCGCCAGGTCGGTCCTGACGCCCAGCGGTGTCGAGGTTCTGGTCGGCGAGGTGCCGACGCACGACAATGCTGTGCTGGCCGTGATCCGTGAAGGCGGTGTGGCGCTCGACGGCGTCCTCATCCAGCACGCGGCGACGGTCGTGGCCCTCGAGCTGTCCCAGACCCACCTGGCCCTCGAGCACACCCGTCGTTCCGGTGCGGAGCTGACAGCCCAACTTATGGACGGCAGCATCGACCGCCGGAGCGGACGTCGGCAGTTGCTGTCCTTGGGACTGGACCCGGCGCATTCGGTGTTCGTCTCGGCCACCTGCTCCGATGAACGACGGCTGCGCGATCTCCATGTTGCGTTGTGGCGCCGGCGAATTCCGCACGTGACGGCCTACCGGTCGGGTGTCGCCCATGCGGTCGTTCCCGGTTCGGACGCCGGGGTCGAGGCGATCGTCGGCTCGCTCGGCCCGAGTGCCCGGGTCGGTGCCAGTCGGATGCTGCAATCGGTGAGCCGCTCTGCGGAATCCGCGCGTGAGGCGACCTGGGCGCTGGGCACCGCACAACGAACCGAGGCACAGCTGGTTCGGTACGGCAGTGCCACATCGTGGTTGGGCGTCGGTGGTGTCGACGACGCCCAGGCCATGGTCGAACGGTGGTTGGGTCCGCTCATCGAGCATGACGCGCAGAACAAGACAGGTCTGGTCGAAACACTGGAGGCATTTCTGACCAACCAACGGTCATGGCAGCGCACCGCCGAGGCCATGAACGTGCACCGGCAGACGGTGCTCTACCGCATCCACAAGGTGGAAGAACTCACCGGAGCGCATCTGACCGACACTGCCGACATCGCGCAGCTGTGGCTGGCCCTGCGATCCCGAGATCTGCTGGGCGGCAACAGCTGATGGCCAAGACGGCAGCGCCGGTGCGGATCGGCATTCTGGGCGCCGCCCGTATCGCGCCGATGGCGCTCATCAAGCCGGCCAAGCACAACAATGAGGTCGTGGTCGCCGCCGTCGCCGCTCGTGACTCCGAGCGGGCGGCCGAGTTCGCCGCCAAGCACGGCATCGACCGGGCATTCGGCAGCTACGACGAACTGATCGCCGATCCCGAGCTGGATGCCGTCTACATCCCGCTGCCGAATGGTCTGCACGGCAGCTGGATCCGGGCCGCGCTCGACGCGGGTAAACACGTGCTGTGCGAGAAACCGTTCACCGCGAATGCCGTTGAGGCCAAGGGCATCGCGCAGCGCGCGGCCACGTCCGACCGCGTGGTGATGGAGGCCTTCCACTACCGCTACCACCCGTTGGCGCTACGAGTCGAGGAGATCATCGCCTCCGGCGAGCTCGGGAAGCTGCAGCACGTCGAGACCGCCATGTGCTTTCCGCTGCCCAAGTTCTCCGACATCCGGTACGACTATGCGCTCGCCGGCGGCGCCACCATGGACGGCGGTTGCTACGCCATCCACATGGCACGCATCTTCGGCGGCGGCACCCCCGAGGTCGTCTCCGCTCGGGCGAAACTCCGTGATTCGCAGGTCGATCGGGCCATGACGGCCGAATTGCGTTATCCGGCAGGACATACCGGCAGAATGCGGTGCAGCATGTGGTCGACCAGCCTGGTAGAGATGAGCGCGAAGGTCATCGGTGAACACGGCGAGCTGCGGGTGTTCAATCCCATACTGCCCCAGTTGTACCACCGGCTCACCGTCCGTACCGCCAACGGCAAACGCGTGGAACGGTTTCCGCGTCGGGCGTCCTACAGCTACCAGCTGGATGCGTTCGCAGGGGCGGTGCTGCGGGGCGCACCGGTCAAGACCACGCCCGCTGACGCGGTCGAGAACATGACCGTCATCGACGCCGTCTACCGGGCCGCGGGGCTGCCCCTGCGGGAGCCTGCGTGAATCCCCTCGCCATCGAGGCGCTCAGTGTCTTCGGCTTGCCACCAGTCGAATTCGTCGATCTCGCAGGGGATCTCGGGTGCCGGTACATCACCGTCTTCCTGCGAAATTTCGCTGTACTGCCGCTGGGCTATCCGCAGTTCTCCCTCAAAGACGACAGCCGGCTCCGGGCCGATCTGCTCGCCGCCATGGACCTCCGCGGTGTGAGCATCTCGTTGGGTGACGGCTTCCTGGTGCTGCCCGATGCTGACATGCGTTCGTTCAGTGGGGATCTCGACCTGATGGCCGAGCTGGGGGTGCCCCGCATCAACGTCGTCAGCCTCGACCCCGATTTCGATCGGACCGTCGACCAGGTGGGGACGTTGGCGGAGCTGGCCGCGCAGCGGCAGATCGAGACCGTCGTCGAACCGGTACCGGGACTGACCATCGCGGACCTGCCGACGGCACTGGCTGTGCTCCAACATGTTTCGAGACCGGACGTCCGCCTTGTGATCGATACCATGCACCTGGTCCGCTCCGGTTCAGGCGCCCACGACCTCGCCACCATCCCTCCCGGACAGATCGGCTATGCCCAACTCTGCGACACGACGGTGGCGCCGCAGACCGACAACTACGCCGAAGAAGCCATGTTCGAACGGATGGTTCCGGGGGAGGGCGAACTGCCCCTGCGGGAAATCCTCGCGGCACTTCCCGCTGACGTCGTCATCGGATTGGAAGTACCCCAACGGTCGTTGGCACTGGCGGGTGTCGGCCCCGCAGAGCGGCTCAGGCCCTGCGTCGAAGCGACGCAGGGCCTGTTACAGCGGTGGATCAGCGGGCCAGCGACTGCTTGAAGCGGCGGACCATCAATGCCACCACCGCACCGATGGCGAGGACGATGACGGACCCGACCACGTTGACCAAGCCGTTCGCGACGTCGAAGGGGAACGTGAAGATGATGCCCAGCAGGACGGCCACCTGAATCACCAGGCCGACGCCGACCACCGCACTCAGCCGGACGTGCAACGCATGCAGTGCGGCGGTCGCGGTGGAAGCCGTCTCGGCGGGCATGAACCTGGCGGCGACGAACTGTGTCATGGGCTTGCCGATCACGCAGCTCGCCAGGAAGACTCCGGCCGCGACGGCACCGACGAGCGTCTGTCCGGCAAGCACCAGTTGAGGATCGGTGGTCACCAACGCGACCGCCAGGGTCAGCCCGAACATCAGCATCAGGTAGCCGGAGTACGGGTCGAGCTGACGTGCTTTGACGAGGCCGTACGCCACCGGGATACCCGCGACGATCGTGGCGGCCAGGAGTGCGAAGTACTCCGAATGCCCGGTGGCACGCAGTCCGTAGAACGCCACCAGCGGCGTACCGACCTCGAGCACCGTCCTGACGATGGCCCGCCGTTTGGCGGCCGCACCAGCGGCATCCGGGCGGTCGACCGGCTCCGGTTCGAGGGTGTCGATGGCGATGGCGGTCATGTCGATGTCCTTCCGGGACGGGGCGGTGGCGTCGCAGTGCTGCGATGCCTACAGCGTCCCGTTCATCTGTTGGCCGGTCTGTCCGGCGACCGGCTGATGTGACGGTGGAATTCGGTGTCCGCCGATTGGGGGAGTGCACCCGAGATACGCGTCAAACGCCCACGTCAACGGTGCAATGCGCGCTAATGTCGTCAAGACGCCATTCCCGTAAGGAGACAGTCATGGGCACTTACCGGACAGTCCTCGTTGGAACCGACGGGTCCGACTCGTCGATGAAAGCTGTCGAGCATGCCGCCAGGTTCGCGGCACAGCAGGGCGCAAAGCTGGTCATCGCGACGGCTCATTTCCATGAGGTCGACAAGGGCAGCTGGGCGCGACCGGCCTCACCGGAAAAGGCAAGTGATCGACGAGCCGAGGACGCTTTGGGACGTGAAGGCGGCTACCGGCTGCACGGCGACGCGCACATTTATGAAATCCTCCACGACGCCAGTGAACTCGCACGTGGTGCCGGCGCACAGGACATCGTGGAGCGGTCGGTGATCGGTGCGCCCGTTGAAGCGCTGACCACATTGGCGCGAGACATCGCCGCCGACCTGATCGTCGTCGGCGATGTCGGACTGGCCTCGACGGCAGGTCGACTGCTGGGCTCGGTACCTGCCGACGTCGCGCGCAAGGCCAAGATCGACATCCTGATCGTGCACACCGTCGACTGAGAAGCTTGCCCGCGGCTGATCACCGATCGGCGGCCAGCGGAATCAGAGACCGGATGCGGTTGTCCCGGAACCAGAGACCACCCCAGATCAGCACGCCCAGGTAGACACCGAAGAGCACTGAGCCGAATACCGGGGCGTGCACGCGCATCTGAGTGGCCACCGTGCCGCCCAGATATCCGGTGAGCAGGATGGCGCCCAGCACCGAGGTTCGCGGGATGACGTGAACAATCGTGCAGATCAACAGGATTACCCCGAGTTGGCGGGCGGTGGCGGTCCCGGGAAAGCCGAGCTGGGCGCCGGCGTCGGTGACGACCGCCGGAGCGACCAGTTTCATGCTCGCGTCCACCAGCAGGAACCCGATCGCCAGGCCGCTCATCACTCGTCCGATCCAGACCGGGTTCCGTCGGGTGCGGATCGCCGTATCGCTCGTCATGTCGCTCCCAGATGCTCTGTCGCACACCGGATGTGTGCCGATTGGCATGGAGCGTAGGCGGTTGATCAGCGACCTGTTTTGTACAGAAACGACAGCTGCGCGGTACCCCGCTGTACCTGTACGGGCGTCTGCCCGACGAGGATGCGCAGAGACCGGGTGAGGTGCGCTTGGTCGAAGTAACCACATTCGTGCACGGCGTCGAGGATCGAGATCCCGCCGCGCAGCAGATCGGTGGCCAGCCTGGCTTGCTCGATACGTCGAAACATGCCGGGCGTCAGGCCGGTGGCCCGGCGAAAATGCCGTTGCACTGATTTCTGGCTCAAGGGCTGGTGCCTGTTGGCTAGAACCGCGGCCACGGTGGCATCATGCCTGATGAACCCGGTGCGGACGAGCCGGTGCACGAAGGCTTCGGCGTTTTCGGCATGGATATCAGACCACCGGATGTCACCGAGTACGAACGAGCCATCCTCGGCCACAGGCAGATTGACATTGTGGAAGTCCATCAGCGCGGCGGCGGGGAGCGTTGGCATGTGCACACCCGGACGGAAACGAACAGCGAACCATTCACCACCGGGCGGACAATCGACGACGGTGGCGCGTGTCTCCGGTCCGCGTACGGTCACCATCCTCACGTCGGGCAGATGGCTGACGACCAGCTCCAGCCGCCCCTCGGCAATGGACACGAACGGTCCACCGCCGGTGCTGCGCGAACTCCAGACCTGCTCCACGTACGGCGAGTCTGACGGTCTGCCTGCGAACGAGATAACCATGCTCACCACCAGTCGGCCTTTTCAGCAGGATAGTGGACGGCGCGTCCGGTCACGGCTTTGGCAAACCCAGGGTTACGGGGCGGCCAACGTGGGAACCTGATGGGTATGTCCACGCACGACTTTGCGACCTACGAGGAATTCGGCCGCAAATTCTTCGAGGTCGCGGTCACCGAAGACCGCGTTGCCGACGGCTTCGGTTCCATGGCCGGCGATACCTTCGAGCTGGGGCCGTTTCCCGCCGGCCCGGCGGGGATCGCCCGGGTCACTGCGCGGGTCAGCATCGAACAACCCGTGGTGACGCGTAGAGCGGGCGACATGATCGCATTCGACGTCCGCATACCCCTCGACATCGACCTACTCATCGACCTGCGCGTCGACCGCTCCCGGTTCATGGTGACCGGCGAGATCGCGTTGATCGCCACCGCGCGCGCAGCGGAGCCGCTGCTACTGATCATCGATATCCCCAAGCCTGAGCGCAAAGACATCACGGTCAATGTGACGTCCCAGACGCTGCGCGGCGAACTCCTGCGCATCGTGGCGGACGTCGACTCCGAGATCAAGCGCGTGATCGCCAAGCAGGTGGGCCGGCGCATCGATGCACCCGAGGCTCAGAAGGCCAAGGTCGTCGACATCGGCAAGCGGATCGCCAGCGCGTGGACCGGTGTCTGACGGTGCAGTATCGCGACCCCGGACCGATTGTCTTCGATGCTGTCATCGAACGCCCGGATGGTCCCGGGGCATATGTGACCTTTCCCTTCAACACGATTGACCTTTTCGGTGTGCGTACGCGGGTGCCCGTCAAGGTCCGGTTCGACGACATCGTGGACTACACCGGGTCATTGGCGCCGTACGGCGGTAAGCATCGGCTGGGCGTCCTCAAGGACATCATGAAGACTCTAGGAAAGTCGCACGGTCACAGCGTCCATGTGGCATTGGTTCTCGATACTGACCGCGCCGACGTCGGCTAATGTGGCGCCATGACGGTGTATGCCATTGCGCAGCTTCGGTTTACGGACCGGTCGGCCTACGACAGGTATCAGAACCGGTTCATGGGAGTGTTCGCGAAATACTCCGGAACCATCCTTGCCGCAGATGAGGCGCCGCAGGTGATCGAGGGGGACTGGGACCGCCAGAAGGTGGTACTGATGTCGTTCCCCACTGAGCAGCAGTTCGAAGAATGGGCGAATTCCCCTGAATATCAGGAAATCTCGGTGGATCGGCGGGCCGGATCCGATGCTGTGGTGTTGCTGGTCAAGGGCATCGGAGCGCCCTGATGACGTCACTGCGCGCGCGGGAATGGCTCGAGTCAGGTAGCCACTTCGAGTGGACCCCCGCGGAGCCGGATAGTTCCGCGCTCAACATCTTCCATGCCGAATTCGGCGACCCGGACGCGCCACTTCTCCTGATGGTTCACGGATTTCCCACCAGCAGCATCGACTGGCAGGACGTGGCGGGACCGCTGAGCGCCAGCCACCGCGTCTGTGTCCTGGATCTGCCCGGCTTCGGATTCTCGGACAAGCCGACAGGCCAGCGTTACACCCTGCAGCGCGACAGCGAATTGCTCGGCTACTACCTCGTCGACGTCCTCGGCGCACACCACGGTGACGTCGTGGCCCACGACCGCGGCGACAGCGTCGCCCTGTCCTTCGCGCACCGATGCAGCACCGGACAGACACCGTTCGAAGTGACCAATCTTGTTCTCAGCAACGGCAACATCTTCCTGCCGCTGTCGAACCTGACCGAGTTCCAGCGACTCGTCCTCGATCCGCAGACGGCTCCCGCGACGGTCGCCGCCATCACGCCTCAGATTCTCGCCGCCGGCTTGGGGCAGACCACGTTCACGCCGCGCCGCGGGTTGGACGATCCGACCGTCGCTGCACTGGCCGACACCTTCGCGGTGAACGACGGCCTGGCCGTCATCCACGACACCATCCAGTATCTGGTCGAACGCGCTGAGCACGAACAGCAATGGCTCGAGGCACTCGCCGCGATGACGGTCAAAACGACTGTGGTGTGGGGCCTTTACGATGTAGTGTCGCCGCTACGGGTCGCGTCCCACGTGTGGGACAGCTACCTTTCGACCAAGCCGGGCGACAACGAGTTCTGGCTGCTGCCGCGAGCCAATCATTACCTGCAGAACGATCAGCCGAGGGAGTTCGTCCAGGTCCTGCGAGCCGCGTTGTTGAACGCGTCGCCGGCAACACCGGGTCCGCTGAGTGACGAGCCTGGCGCGCCGGTGTTCCTCGATCGATCACGGTCACAGCTGCCGACCGCGCAGGAGACGCTCGTCAGGACGAGTTGATGAACTTCGGCTGGGAGTCACTGGCAGCGGGTATTTGGCGGGTCCGGTTGCCGTTTCTCGACGTGACCGTTGGTGTGATTGCGGGGGACGCGGGCGTGCTCATGGTGGATGCCGGTACGACGTTGGCCGAGGCGCGCGCCATCGATGCGGACGTGCACGCCCTCGTCGGTCAACCAGTTGGACAGATTGTCTTGACTCACCATCATTTCGACCATGTACTCGGCATTGCCCACTTCACTGATGCGCAGATTCATTGCGCGCCGGAGGTGGCCGAAATTCTCGTCGCCGGGAGAGATCATCTCCGTGACGACGCGATCGGGTATGGCGCCGACCCAGAGGAGATAGACCGGACGCTTCGTGCCCTGCGTCCGTCAATCAACGAGACCCGGGGCATGACAGTGCATCTCGGCAGCCGAACAGCAACGGTCATGCACCCCGGACCCGGACACACCGACCATGACCTCATCGTCGTCGTTCCCGGCCCACGGACTGTGGTGTTCTGTGGCGACCTCGTCGAGGAATCCGGCGACCCTGCGATCGACGAGCACTCGGATGTCACGGCATGGCCGGAAACCTTGGATGCGGTGCTCGCCGCCGGCGGGCCGGACGCAGTTCTGGTGCCCGGTCACGGGGCAGTCGTGGATGCCGATTTCGTTCGGCGACAACAACAATGGCTGCGCGCGCAGGCAAGCCGATGAGGGCGGTGCTCAGCGTTCGCTGAACGACAGTTCGTCCTCGTCGGACTTCTGCGCAGGCTGGGGCCACTGGGCGGGAACCGGCCTCTGGCGCACGATCTGCGGCCACCAGAACCACTTGCCCAGCAGTGCGGCGATCGACGGTGTCATGAACGATCGCACCACCAACGTGTCGAACAGCAGACCCAGACCGATGGTCGTACCGATCTGCCCGAGGCCCACGAGCGGGCTGAAGATGAACGCCGCCATCGTTGCGGAGAACACCAGACCGGCTGCTGTGACGACGCTGCCGGTGCCACCCATCGACCGGATGATGCCCGTGTTGAGGCCGGCATGCATCTCCTCTTTGAACCGGGACACCAGCAGCAGGTTGTAGTCGGCGCCGACGGCCAACAGCAGGATGATCGCGAGCGGCACCACGACCCAGTACAGATGGATGCCGAAGATGTACTGCCACACCAGGACCGACAATCCGATCGAGGCGCCCAGGGACAGCACGACGGTACCGACGATGACGGCCGCGGCCACGATGCTGCGGGTCACGATCACCATGATCAGCAGGATGAGCGCGACTGCCGCCAGCGCGGAGATCAACAGGTCGTACTTGGTGCCCTCTTGGATGTCCTTGTTGGTGGAGCCGATACCGGCGATGTAGATCTTGGCGTCTGACATGGGTGTCGCCTTGAGGGCGTCGAACACCGCGTCCTTGATCGCGTTGATGTGCGGGATGGCCTCGGGGTTGGCGGGATTGCCCTGGTGCGTCACGATCATTCGCGCCGCCTTGCCGTCTGGCGACAGGAACAGCTTGAGCCCGCGTTTGAAGTCGGCGTTGTCGAAGGCCTCGGGCGGCAGGTAGAACGTGTCGTCGTTCTTGGCGTCGTCGAACGCCTTGCCCATGGCAGTGGCGTTCTTCAGGGCCTCATCGCTCTGGGCGTTGGTGCCACCGGTGGTCGCGTAATTCGACAGTGTCAGTTCGCGATTGCGCTCCTGGATCGCGATCTGCGGCGGGATCAGCGCCACCAGCTGCGGCTGCAGGGCGTCCAACTTGTCGAGGCTGGCGGTGATGTTGCCGAACTTGTCGGAGAGATCGGCGATGCCGTCGAGCGAGTCGAACACGGACCGCAATGCCGCGCACATGGGGATGTCGAAGCAGTGCGGTTCCCAGTAGAAGTAGTTGCGCAACGGGCGGAACTGGTCGTCGAAATCGGCGAGTTTGTTCCGCAGGTCGTTGACCGTTGTGACGGTGTCGTGGAATGCCTCGACCTGGTCGTGGGTCGCCTCGGCGCTCTGCTTCTGCAACGACAGCTGTTGCTTGAGGACGCTGATGGTGTTGTCGATCTCGTTGGCCTGCTTGAGCAGGTCGTTGGCGCGGTCCTTCTGGTAGCCCAGGTTCATGATCTGGCTGGCACTCGAGGCGCTGATCTGGAACGGGATGGAGCTGTGCGTGATCGGCGTCCCCAGCGGGCGCGTAATCGACTGCACCAGAGCGATTCCCGGTGTGTGGAGCACGGCCTTGGCGGCGCGCTCGAGGATCAGCATGTCCGCCGGATTCCGCATGTCGTGATCGGCTTCGATCATCACCAGCTCGGGGTTGATGCGCGCCTCTGTGAAGTGCCGTTCGGCGGCTTCCATGCCGACGACACCGGGTGCGCTGGCCGGGATGTACGGGCGGCTGTCGTAGCTCACCTCGAACCCGGGCAGCGCGAACACACCGATGAGCGCGATCGCGCCGGTCACCACCAGGATGGGCCCCGGCCAGCGCACGATGGCGGTGCCGATGCGGCGCCAGCCGCGTGCCCGTTGGGCGACCTTGGGTTCGAGCAGGCCGAATCGGGTCGCGATCAACAACACCGCCGGCCCCAGCGTCAGCGCAGCGGCCAACGTCACGAGGACACCGAGCGCGGCGGGGATGCCGAGCGTCTGGAAGTAGGGGAGCCGGGTGAACTGCATGCAGGCAACGGCGCCGGCGATGGTCAGTCCGGAGCCCACCATCACGTGCACCGTGCCATGCCACATGTCGTGGTAGGCCGAGATCCGGTCCATGCCCTTGCCGCGTGCCTCCTGGTAGCGGCCGACGACGAAGATCGCGTAGTCGGTGCCTGCCGCGATGGCGAGGAGGGTCAAGAGGTTCGTCGCGTACGTGGACAGACCGATGACGCCGGCGTGCGCGAGGACCGCCACGACGCCGCGGGCCGCCGCGAGTTCGATGGCGACGGTCAGCAGGACGATGACCATCGACACCAGTGAGCGGTAGACGAAGAGCAGCATGATGCCGATGACCAGGAAGGTGACACCGGTGACCTCGTTGGTGCCGGCGCTACCGACTTCGAAGTTGTCGGTCACCAGCGGCGAAGCACCGGTGATGTACGCCCGGATACCGGGCGGCGGCGGATCGTCGGCGACGATCTTGCGAACGGCGTCGACGGAGATGTTCGACATCGCCTCGCCCTGATTACCGCGCAGATACAGCTGGGTCAGAGCTGCCTTGCCGTCCTTGCTCTGGGAGCCGCCGGCGGTGAGCGGGTCACCCCAGAAGTCCTGCACATGCTCGACGTGCTCTTTGTCGGCCTGGAGGCGCTTGACCAAGCCGTCGTAGTAGTTGTGGGCTTCCGGACCGAGCGGCGTGTCGCCCTCGATCACGAGCATTGCCGCACTGTCGGAATCGAATTCGTGGAAGACCTCGCCGATGTGCCGCATCGCGAGAATGCCCGGCGCATCGGGTGCGTTCTGCCCGACCGAACGCTCCCAGCCGACCACTTCGAGCTGCGGCGAGATGGTGTTGGAAACGCCGGCGATGGCGATCCAGATCAGCAGGATCGGCAGTGCGAACTTGCGGATGAGCCGTGCCGGCAGGGCACCCTCGACGGCGGCGTCGCTGCGATGCTCGCTCATGCCGTCTTGTCCAAGCAGGCGATGTAACCGTTCACGTGGTTCGTGGACCTTTCGTCCTTGACGATGCCGTTGACGGTGATGCGACAGCCGATGGTGCTGCCATCACCCTGCGCTCGGAGATCGGCGTACATCGTCGGATCGTCGGTGGTCAGGGCCTGCGACCACGGCAGGGTGACGTTTTCGACGCGCTGCGGCTGTGCGTTGATGTCCAGGAAATTGATCGTGGCCGTGGATCCCGGTGAACCGAACACCTCGAACAACACCCGTTTCGGGTTGTAGCCGGTGTTCTCCAGGGCCTCTGAACCGGGCCGTGAGATCTCGTTGTCGGAACCGAAGATGCCCCGCAACCGGTCGACACTGAACGCGACCAAGGCGATCACCACGACCACCACGATGGCGATCCACTGCCGGCGCGCCAACTTGCTCACCGAAAACTTGCTCAAGTCAAAGCCTTTCGACGCCCCCGTCGACGAACAGCCGAAGCAATATCGTCGATTCGTCCCGTGAAAGAGAACGGTACGGTACCGTACGCGCGATCGCAACCGAGTTGACATGTAGGCAAAACCTTGCGCTCAATGTCGCGGCCAAGTGCAACGTCGTGGTGTAACTCTGGTATTCCATCTGCGTGAGGCCGGAAGGGGAGTGGTGATGTCTGACCGCTTGGGCGATACCGCCGGCTGCCCGTGGAGTGAACGCGAGGCCGAACTCCTGGCGATCACGTTGGAACTACTGCGCGAGCACGGATATGACCGTCTGAGCGTTGAAGCGGTGGCAACCAAGGCCAAGGCCAGTAAGGCGACGATGTACCGTCGCTGGCCGTCGAAGGCGGACCTCGTGCTGGCCGCCTTCATCGAAGGCACGCGCAATTCCGCGGTCCCGCCCAACACGGGATCACTGCGCGGAGATCTCTTGGAGATCGGTCGGTCCGTCTGCGCGCAGGCCCATGAACACACCCCGACCATGCGGGCCGTGCTCAACGAGATGTCCCACAGTCCGGGCCTGCAGGCGGTGATGCAGGAGAAGTTCGTTCTTCAGCGCAAGTTGGTGATCGACGGCGTCCTCGCCGCGGCCGTCGAGCGTGGCGAGATCGACTCCGCGGCCATCAACGAAGAGATTTTCGATCTACTCCCCGGATACCTGGTGTTCCGGGCGTTGGTATCCGATCGGCCACCGACCGAGGACACCGTACGAATCCTGGTCGACGATGTCTTGCTGCCCAGCCTCAAAGGCGTCCGGAAACAGTAAGGGCTACTGCTGTTTCCGGACGGCGCGAGCTCCGAGATCGGGCTGTTTGACTGCCTGCCCCGGCCGGCGTTGCAGCTGTTCGACGATCTGACCCAGCTGGCGGCTCTCGACACCGCGGTCCAGGTAGGGCCGGGCGGCTCGGAGAATCGTCGCCCAGATCGGCGAGCGCGGCGGAATCGGAATGTAGTGCCCGCCAATGATGATGCCCCCGCCGCCGCCTCGGTCGACACCGCCGACCGTCTTGCCGACCAGATCCTTCAAGATGTCGGCAACATCGAGGCCCTCGAGCGACACCCCGTCGTTCGCGGCGAACGTATACGCCTCGACGCCGGCTTGGAAGCCTTGTCCCGGCTCCTGGGGATTCCCGCCCATCGCGTACACCAGTCCGTCGGGTCCCGTGGCCGCGGCCAGGTCGGACCGTGCCGTAAGGAGCGGGGCCCGGGTCGACCAGCCTGCGGCGGGCGTGGCGGGGTCATAGCTGTAGACCTCATGTCGTGATTCGTTGTTGCCAAGGCTGCTGCCGCCGATCGCATAGATCAGCCCGTTGGGTCCGACCGCTGCCCCCAGCCAGTTGACCGTCTTCGGAAGGGAAGGGGCGGTACTCCACGAGTCCGTTGCGGGATCGTAGGTTTCGACGATCGAGAAGAGGTTGGGAGAGTGGAATCCGGCGATCGCGTAGATCAGCCCATCGGGGCCCAGAACCGTCGCCAAACCCTGACGTCCGGTCGGCATCGGTGCTCTGGTGGTCCACGAATCGGAAACGGGATCGTATGCCTCGACGGTGCTGTACGCGTTGGACCCGAGGCCGCCGATGGCGTAGACGAGCCCGTCCGGAGCGGTCGCCGCATCCAGCCAGTACCGGGCAGTCGGCATGGGTGCCGCTTGCGACCAGGAGTTCGTGGCCGGCTCGTAGACCTCGTGCGTGGCCAAGACTCCAACGTCCTTCTGGTGACCGCCGACCACATGGATACGACCGGATGTCACCGCGGCGCCCATGCCGAAGCGCGCCGTCGGCATGGGCGCCGCGGTCGTCCACATGTTTGCCTCGGGGTCGAAGACTTCTACGGTGGCGAGATCCTTGAAGCCGGTCCACCCGCCGATCGCATAGATCCGCGATCCGGTTTCCGGCGCCGGTGCGTCGGTGGTCACGGCCGCGAGGCCCGTCTTCTCCTCCGACAGCGGGGGTTTGGTTTGCCATGGCATGTCGCGTATCTCCCCTCGGACCCGACTTGTTCGCAGTGTCAGCCCTCAGCGCTGCACGTCAATCAAAGCTCGGCAGTGCGTTGGATGCTGACGTTTCGACAATCCGGGTCTGGGCTTGTCGACCTGCTCCAACGGCTCCGTCGCCCTACCATCGGCTCATGGAGGACGGGCGCGCGCCGATCAACGCCGACAGGACGCCGCGCTACAAGATTGCCGGCGCGATCCTTGCCTTGACCGCGGCAATCGCGCTGACGCTGATCTGGTTCCAATTCCGCGGCTCCTTCCGGACTTCGACCGAGCTGTACGTCCTGGCGAGCCGCGCCGGGCTGTCGCTGGACCCGGGTTCGAAGGTCACCTACAACGGCGTGCCGATCGGCCGATTGCGGGCAGCCGACGCGGTCACCGGTGAGGACCGGAGTCCGCAAGCCCGACTGGCGCTCGACATCGACCCGAAATACTTGAACACGTTGCCGCGCAACGTCGATGTGCGGTTGCAAGCCACCACCGCCTTCGGCAACAAGTACGTCGCCTTCACCTCACCGACAGCTCCGTCACCGCAGCGGCTGCGGGCTGGTGACCAGATCAACGCCGTCGGCGTCACCACTGAATTCAACACATTGTTCGAGACCATCACCGCGCTCTCCGAGCAGATCGACCCGGTCAAGGTGAACACGACGCTGACCGCCGCGGCGCAGGCGCTCGACGGCCTCGGTGACAAATTCGGGCGGTCCCTGGTCCAGGCCGACGACATCCTGGCCGACTTCATCGCGCGGATGTCCACCTTTCGACATGACACGGTGGCCATCGCCGACCTCGCGGACGCGTACACCAACGCCTCGCCGGACCTCTGGAACGGCCTGCAGAGCACGGTTGCCGCGGCGCGTACGGTCAACAGTCAGCGGGAGAACCTGGACCGGGCGTTGATGGCCTCGGTCGGATACGGAGACACCGCCGCGGACAGCTTCGAGCGCGGCGGTCCGTACCTCGTTCGAGGCGCACAGGATCTCCAGGCGACGGCTCGGCTGTTGAACGAGTACAGCCCCGAATTCGATTGCACGTTAAGGGGTGTCGTGAGAGCCGCGCCAGCCCTGGCCAAGGCGATCGGAGGCAACGGATACTCGCTGGAAGGGCCCGGCACGTTGGTCGGCGCCGCGAATCCGTATGTGTATCCAGACAATCTGCCGCGGATCAACGCTTCGGGTGGTCCGATGGGCCGGCCCGGATGCTGGCAGGTGACCAAGGACATCCTGCCGATGCCGTACATGGTCATGGATATCGGCGCCTCGATCGCGCCCTACAACCACATCGGACTCAACTCGCCGTTGGTCGTCGACTACGTCTGGGGCCGCCAGATAGGGGAGCGCACGATCAATCCCTAGGAATCGTCGACGATTGCGATGACCCGCCCAGGCTCAGACGGGTCATCGCTCGCTGTCAGCGACGCCGACCCGGCATACCGATCCACGGCATCATGGGTTGGTTTGCGGGCGGCGCGACAGTGCCCGGCCGGGCCTTGATCGACGTGCTGCCGTTCGTCGAACAGATGGTTTTTGCGAAGGTGTCCTGGCAGGTCGGACGTGCGTTGGCGACGGGGGCCGAAATACCTGCCGCCACAGCCAAACTCGCCATCAGTAACGCTGCCTTGCATCGACCCGGCATGTGTCCATTCCCCTCAGTCTGGATGTGTGCGGTACGCACTGACATGTGCTCGCTCATCAGGGGCAGGCCGATACAACAATGGTGGTGGCGTCGTCGCCGAATGGCGTGCCAGCCGCTGCCGCGCGGTTGTACGCGTCGTCACGGGCGGCTTCGATGGTGACGCCGGCGCCACCACTGACGACGTGGGTGATGCCATCGCCCACAGAAACGATGCAGAGGCGATCATTGGTCACCTCGTCACTGGTGCATTCGACGCCGCCGGCGGCGTTGCATGCCGCGATGACTGCCGCCGAAGCCTCCTCGTTGGTGTCACCGGTTGCGGTGAAACCAACCAGGGCGCCTTGGAATTCACCCGTGCCGACCGCCACCGAAACGTCGTCCGCGTCTTCCGTGACGCCGGGCGGACCCCCTGCCCAAGCCGTAGCCGCTGCGCCGCCTGCCAAGACAACGCCTGCAGCCACGATCGCCGAAACCAAACGGCTGTTCGCCATACCGATCCTCCCAATCGTGTAATTCAGCGGCAGTCTATCTATTGTTCGCCAAAAATTAACGGAATCTTGAATATTTGTACGGGCTCGGCGCCGGTGAGTGTCGCCGGGTCTGCGGGCGCCCGGTCGCTCGCTGGCTGATCGAAATATATTGTCCGGCCGCGGCATTCGTCCACGGTGCGCTGCACCAGGTCGCATACACGGGGCGGCGGACCGGCCAGCTGTCTATGAATTCACTTAACGTTCCGTTCACCTACTGTACATCTCCCATATACTCCAAATTAACGGCAGTGCAAAATCTACGGCGGCGCAGGGGAGCCCGACCGGCAGAGGGGGAGCGAGATGCGGACTTCATTGCGACATCCGAGGACCATCGGTTTGGCCGCGTTCATGGGTGCGATGGCATTCGGGGGCGCGCCTCTGGCCGCGTCGGACCCGACGCCGGGCAGTCAAACGGCCGACATCATCCTTCAGGAATTGAGCTCCGACGGATACACCGTATCGATCAACTGGGTCAGCGGCCTCAGCTCGTTGCCGCTGAACCGCTGTCAGGTGAGCGCGATCCACAATCCGAACCGCGGAGTGCCGGTGGCGAGTCCCCGATTCTGAGTCCACCCGGAATTAGAGTCGGGTTTGTT
>NZ_JMHT01000065.1 GCF_001905655.1 Mycobacterium sp. ST-F2 | reverse complement strand
CACAGGCCGACAGCAGCTGACCGTTCTACACCCTCAATCATGAAGAGCCCCTTTACCTCGTCGCGAACTCTCCCGAAGTCAACTCGAAAACCATTCGGCATATCGTCGCCGCACCCAATCACTTCCGGGCCTGGACGCGCAGTGCCTACTTCGCAGCAGGCGGCTACAACCCCGAACTGCATACATGCGAAGACTACGAGCTCATTCTTCGCACGTTTCTATCGACACGTATGTGCCACATCAAGAGATGGGGATACATCCAGTACTACAACAATGAGTCAAGCGGAAATACGCAGCGAACCAGAAACCCCGAGATACAGCGCCTCGTTCGTGCATTCATGCTGCATCACAACGCCCGTATTCACGACCGATTCGTAGAATTAGGTGTGGATGACTTCATCTGGCGCGAGAACGGGGTCCTCGACTGGGAGATGGAGAATCCAAAAAGCGCGCCCTACGCGAACTACATCTACTGACTGGTCGTCGGCGGGCGGTCCCCGGCGGACGATAGTGCGACTCAAGGAGAATTTCGTGGCATCACTCGCTCCGGGCGATACCGTCCCGTTCTACGGGGCAGCAGCCCGCATTACGGATATCCGAATGCGGGACAACCAGATCCAATATCTGGTTGAAAGCGGCGACTCGAGACTGCCCATGTGGCTGCCGGAAAGCGCACTACACGCAGTACACGACCACAGCTCGCCGGCCTTTGTACGCCATGTACCGCACATCGTGGCCGTCGACAATTTCTACTCCGACCCGGACGCCGTACGCGCCATTGCATTGGGCCAGAACTACAACGAAGACCTGCGGTTCTACAAGGGACTTCGATCCGATCAGCGGTTCCTGTGGCCCCACTTACGCGAGGAGTTCGGGCGACTCCTCGGTACGCCCGTTACGGAATGGCTGGGCCACAATGCCAACGGCTGCTTCCAGCAGACCAGCCACAGCGATCCACTCGTGTGGCACCACGACAGCCAAAGTTACGCTGCCGCCGTCTATCTCACTCCCGATGCACCACCTTCCAGCGGTACGAGTTTCTGGCGCGACCGTACTCACGGTTGCCGCCGCAGGCCCGATCACCCACTAGAACGACAGCGACTCGGGAACGACGCGGCCGTGGCCGCCGCGCAGTCCATTGTTTACGACCCGTACAACATCGAACACGGCGACAATTGGGAGCTGATGGAATCAGTGGCCGGTCTATACAACAGGCTGGTCATTTGGGACGCAGCACTATTTCATTCGGCGACCTCGTACGCCCATTTCGAGGCAGATGGCGTCATCCCCAGCCGTCTCGTTCAACTTTTCTTCTTCGACGTCTGAACCGCTCACAAGACGCCGCAGATACAGAGAACTTCGTCGAGCGTAGCGGTGGCGCCGGCCTGATCCATGCGCGTTGTGTCGACCATCGCCGGGCCGACCGCTTCCCTATCCGTCAAAACGTAACGGGCAGCATCGGGTGTGCGCCGCACTTCCTGCTCGGGCGCGCACGCACCAGTCAGCTTGTCCGCATCGCCATAGTTGATACCCACCTGGTGCACCGTCGGCTCGGTTTCCAAGACCCCGATCAGCCTGGTGATCAAGTCCTCCGGCGCAAAGAACTGCCAGCCCTCTCCCAGGTGCAGCCAGAACCGCCCATCAATCCGCGCACGAAGCTGCGCCAGCTGCGATGCCCGATCGCCACCGCCACAATCAGCAAATTCCAGGAACCCATACCGGTCCTCCAGCAGCCGGCGGTCGGCGTCGGACAAACCGGCGTCGGCCACGATGAACCGCCGGGCCCGCGACACATCGGTGCAGCAGTGCAAAAACGAGTTCAGCGTCCGCTCCGTGACGGCGAGGTCTGGCCCAGCGATCAGACTGACCGTTACCTCCGCGTGGGAAGTCGTGGCAAGACTGCCGACCACCTCAGCGGGGTATGACGAGGCCGCTTCGAGCAAGGCCGGTACCGAAAAGTCGCGGTTGCCCGCGATCTCCTGCCGACGTCCATCGGGGATATCGCGCAGCGCCAGCAAATGTCGGCACAACGCAAACGCTTCCGCGTGCTTGCCTATCCACGACGCACACACCGCCTGCTCGTCCAGCGCGCACCACGAGTACACGTCCGCGAAAACAAACAAATTGTCATCCTCGGGGAGCGGGATTTGGGCAGCCCGCTCAGCGAACAGATGGCCGAGCTGATACTCGCGCTCAACCCGATAGTGCACGGCGATGTGATAGAGCGGCTCGGCCCGGGTCGGCCGAAACGCCCAGGCCCGCAGGTACGCGTCTTGGACGTCCGGCCATGGCCGCCCAAGATTCGCCATGCACTGCGCGACCCGGTTCAGCGAGTAATAGACCTCTTCCTCCCAGCCGCCCATGTCGGCCCGCCGCTGGTACCACGTGTATGCGTGGATGTAATCACCTGCGTCGAAGTAGCTCTGCGCCAGATAGAACACCGACCGCGAGTCTTGCGGGTTGCGCTCGACTTCGGCCAGCAACATCTGCGCGTCACGCGCATACCGCCCGGGATCCTTGCTTTGTGCACCGAGGCGACGGGAGTCGACGTAGTAGTCACCGTCGAGGCGGGCCCACGACACGTTGGGTTCGTCGCACGCGAGGTACGCGTGGATGACACCGACGCAACGGACGGGTAGCGCGCTGCGGATCAGCTGGGGCCGCCAGTAGGTGAAGCCAGAACCGACACGCAAGCTGTAGATGTCGGCATCCAGCTGCGTGAAGTCCGGTGTGCCGATGAAGACGTCATCGGCGTCCATCCACAACCGATAGTCCCCGTGCCCCTGAGCGAGAGCCATCGCCTCAGTCTGGTTGTGGCCGAAATTGCGCCAGGGCCGTTCGTGGAGCTCACCCGGTATGCCGAGGCCGGCCATGTGGTTTCTGATCGTGTCTTGGGTGCCGTCAGTCGAGCCGGTATCGACGATCACCCACGAGCTGATATACGGCGCGCATACGTCCAGCACTTGACGAACGATGTGTGCCTCGTCCTTGACGATCATGTTCAAGCAGATCGCCGGGCGCTCAGACATCAGCCCAGCCGTCGCGTCCGACCATCTGGTCTTGTTTTCCCAGGATGACGCCCCTCACGGGGCTCATCGTGGCACAACCGGCTCGCCAAATTCCGGGTTACTGACGCCAACGTCATCAAAGGCTGATTTCCCCCGAAAACGAGGACTCAGTGACCAGCCTCACACCCGCTAAAAACTGCAGGTCAGCGAGTTTTTGACGGTTCCGATGGGGCTCCGATCAACTACTGGGTTGGTCCGTGCGTACAAATTGCTCGCAAGTGCTTTGCGATGAAGTTACCCGGCGGTATAGTTAGGCACAGCTACTGGTGGGTAACTTAGCCCTGAGTACCCAACCCCAACAGTCCATCTCATCGAGGAGAAATCGTGGGCCACTACAAGAGCAACGTCCGTGACCAGGTGTTCAACCTGTTCGAGGTCTTCGGCGTAGACAAGGCTTTGGGTGACGGCAAGTTCGCCGACCTGGACGCCGACACCGCCGGCGAAATGCTCAATGAGATCGCGCGCCTCGCTGAGGGCCCGATCGCCGATTCGTTCGCCGACGGCGACCGCAACCCGCCGGTCTTCGACCCCGCGACCCACACCGTCAAGCTGCCCGAGCCCTTCAAGAAGTCGATGCGCGCTCTGCTCGACGGCGGCTGGGACAAGGTCGGCCTGAAGGAAGAGCTCGGCGGCATGCCGATGCCCCGCGCGCTGCAGTGGGCGCTCATCGAGCACGTCCTCGGCGCCAACCCGGCCGCCTACATGTACGCCATGGGCTCGGGTATGTGCGAAATCTTCTACAACAACGGCACCGACGAGCAGAAGAAGTGGGCCGTCCTCGCTGCCGAGCGCGGCTGGGGCGCCACCATGGTGCTGACCGAGCCCGACGCTGGTTCTGACGTGGGCGCCGGCCGCACCAAGGCCACCCAGCAGCCCGACGGCACCTGGCACATCGACGGTGTGAAGCGATTCATCACCTCGGCCGACTCGGACGACCTGTTCGAAAACATCATGCACCTGGTGCTGGCCCGCCCCGAGGGCGCCGGCCCGGGCACCAAGGGTCTGTCGCTGTTCTTCGTGCCGAAGTTCCACTTCGACCCCGAGACCGGTGAGCCCGGCGAGCGCAACGGCGCCTTCGTCACCAACGTCGAGCACAAGATGGGCCTGAAGGTTTCGGCCACCTGTGAGCTGTCGCTCGGCCAGCACGGCGTCCCCGCCGTCGGTTGGCTCGTCGGCGAGGTCCACAACGGCATTGCGCAGATGTTCGACGTCATCGAGCAGGCCCGCATGATGGTCGGCACCAAGGCCATCGCGACCCTGTCGACCGGCTACCTGAACGCTCTCGAGTACGCCAAGAGCCGCATCCAGGGTGCCGACCTGACCCAGATGATGGACAAGACCGCGCCGCGCGTCACGATCATGCACCACCCGGATGTTCGCCGGGCGCTGCTGACCCAGAAGGCGTACGCCGAGGGCCTGCGCGCGGTGTACCTGTATACCGCCTCGTTCCAGGACGCCGAGGTCGCCAAGGCGGTCCACGGTGTGGACGCCGAGCTGGCATTCAAGGTCAACGACCTGATGCTCCCCATCGTCAAGGGCGTCGGCTCCGAGCGGGCCTACGAGAAGCTGACCGAGTCGCTGCAGACCTTCGGTGGTTCCGGCTTCCTGCAGGACTACCCGGTTGAGCAGTACATCCGTGACGCCAAGATCGACTCGCTGTACGAAGGCACCACCGCCATCCAGGCGCAGGACTTCTTCTTCCGCAAGATCATCCGCGACAAGGGCCAGGCCCTGGCGTTCGTCGCCGGCGAGATCGAGCAGCTGATCAAGAACCAGGACGGCAACGGCCGCCTGAAGGCCGAGCGCGAGCTGCTGGCCACCGCCCTGGGCGACGTCCAGAGCATGGCCGCCTCCCTGACCGGCTACCTGATGGCCGCTCAGGAAGACCCGAAGTCCATCTACAAGGTGGGCCTGGGTTCGGTGCGCTTCCTGCTGGCCGTCGGCGACCTGGTCATCGGCTGGCTGCTGCTGAAGCAGGCCGCGGTCGCCATCAAGGCGCTCGACGAGGGCGCCACCGGCGACGACCGTGCGTTCTACGAGGGCAAGATCGCGTCGGCTTCGTTCTTCGCCAAGAACATGCTGCCGCTGCTCACCAGCGTCCGCAGCGTTGTCGAGTCCATCGACAACGAGACCATGGAGCTGGACGAAGCGTCCTTCTGATCCAGGCAAAGTGAACGGCCCCCGCTTCGGCGGGGGCCGTTTTCTTTTGTGTGACGCAGCGCCGGGGCTGACGCCTCGAGCGTGCGCGTAGAGCGCAGATCCGGCCGTCAGACACTCTGGCTGCACACTCGCGGCAGGGAACGCAAACTAGTCGGGAAGGCGCTGGCTGATCTCGAAGGCCAGGCACAGCTCGGCGACGTCGCGGGGACGCGAGAGGGACCGTCCTGTGCGCTCCTCGATGCGGTGCAGCCGGTGCCGAATGGTGTTGGGGTGGCAGAAGATTGCGGCCGCCGCCTCGTTGGCGGAGCCCCCGGCGTCGAGCCAGGCCTGGAACGTCTGAGAGAGGACGGTCCGTTCCTCGGCCGGCAGCCCGCGGAGCCCGCCCAAAACCGACTCCTCGATACGGTTCATCACCTCAGGCGCGCTGACGGCGGCGAACGCCAGCGGCGCGTCATCGAAGGCACTCACCCATCCGTCCCGGCTCGGCTTACCGGTCACCGCCAAACGAGCCAGCCGCAGGCCCTCGCCCGTCTCCGCCAGACTCACGAACGCGGGACTGAGGCCGACGCGCGCCGTCGCGACCTTGCGGAGCACCTCGACCAGCACGCCGTACGTCACGTCCTGCCGCAGGTGCACGACGCCGACCTGCAGGTCGGGCAGCAGCCGCCAGGCCGACCGGATGTCGCGGGCGGCGAGCTTGCTCGCGATCTCGGGCAGCCCCACCTTGCCGATGGACGGAATCTCGGCTGCCGCAACGACATACGGCCCCGTCGTCGGCAGCCCCAGCAGATCGGCGGCCTCCCACAGGCTCTGGTTGTCGGTGATGCGACCGAACAGCACCGCCTCCACCAGAGCCGACCGCTCTTCCTCCCGGTCCACGATCTGGCTGGTGAGCTGTTCGCGGTAGGCGCCCGTCATCGCCTGCGTGAACTCGTCCTGGCTCAGGAAGATGCGCGCGCTGGCCTCGAGGATGGACTCGGTCGGGATGCCGGCCTCCCGCGCGGCGGCGACGCTGCTCTCCCACATGAACCGGAAACCGATGCGGTAGGCCGTCATGACCGCTGCCAGCGGAATGCCCTCGACAGCCCGCTCGCGGCCGGTCGCCTCGGCCGGCGACAGGTCCGCCTCGCCGTCGTTGCAGAGGGTGTGGAACACGAAAGTCATGTTGGCGACACAACTTTCGCGCACATTGTCGCGTGCTGACGGGGTCGCACGGTAGCCGTCGATCCGGCTGTAGATCCGGTCGGCCAGTTGCTCGCCCAGGGTCTCCACACGCGTGAGCATGATCCGGCTGAGTTCCAGCATGTGCTCGTCGACCCCGGCCATCAGCCAACCTTAGGTGAGGCGCCGATTGTGGCCGATCACATTTGGCGATGGTCACTGTTGTTCCCGCCACCATCGCTTCCCGGTGCGCGCGACACCACCCTTGAATACATGACCAACCTCGCCCAGAACCTCGTCGCCAGCCGGACCCGTCGTCCCGACCACGTCGCCCTCCGCTGCGACGACCAGACCTACACCTACTCCCAGTTCGACGACGCCGCCGCCCGCGTCGCCACGCTGCTGCAGCAGGCCGGCATCGAGCCGGGCGACCGAGTTGGCGTCATGCTGCCGAACGGTCCGGCCTTCCCGGCCGTGTTCTACGGGATCCTGTACGCCGGAGCGGTCGCGGTGCCGATGAACCCGCTGCTCAAGGCCCCCGAGATCGAGTTCTACCTCTCCAACACCACCGCCAAGGCGCTGTTCGCCCCGCCCGCCTTCGCCGATGAAGCGCAGGCCGGTGCCGAGGCCGCGGGCGCGGGTTGCTGGGTGGTTGACGACGCCGGGTTGGCGGCGCTGATCGCGGACCTCCCGGCGCAGCCCGCGCCGGTCGAGCGCGCCGACGACGACACCGCCGTCGTCCTCCACACCTCGGGTACGACGGGCAAGCCCAAGGGCGCCGAACTCACCCACGGCGGTCTGGGCCGCAACGCCGACGTCTGCGTGCGGACACTGCTGAACATCGGGCCCGACGACGTGGTGATGGGCTGCCTGCCGTTGTTCCACGTTTTCGGCCTGACGTGCGGCCTGAACTCGGCAGTGCTGGCCGGGGCGACCCTGTGCCTGCTGCCCCGGTTCGATCCGGCGAAGGCACTGGAGCTGGTCGAGCGCGACGGCGTCACCATCTTCGAGGGCGTGCCGACGATGTACTCGGCGCTGCTGGCCGCGGGCGGTTCGGCGTCGACGGCCACGCTGCGGGTGGCGGTCTCCGGCGGCGCGGCAATCCCGGTCCAGGTGCTGCAGGACTTCGAGAAGACCTTCGACTGCCCGATCCTGGAGGGCTACGGCCTGTCCGAGACCTCGCCGGTCGCGGCGTTCAACCATCCGGACCGTCCGCGCAAGCCCGGTTCGATCGGTACGCCGGTCGAGGGCGTCGAGATGCGGGTGGTCGACAACGACGGCGCCCCGGTGGCGCAAGGCGAGCCCGGCGAAATCCAGATCCGCGGGCACAACGTCATGAAGGGCTACTGGAACCTGCCCGAGGCCACCGCCGAAGCCATCAACGCCGACGGCTGGTTCGCCACCGGCGACATCGCCCGCACCGACGAGGACGGCTACTACTACATCGTCGACCGCAAGAAGGCACTCATCATCCGCGGCGGCTTCAACGTCTACCCCCGCGAGATCGAAGAGGTGCTCTACACCCACCCCGCTGTGGCGGAAGCCGCTGTGGTGGGCATTCCGCACGACTCGCTCGGCGAGGAGGTCGGCGCTGCCGTCAGCCTCAAGCCGGGCATCGAGGTCGCCGTCGACGAACTCCGCGAGTTCGTCAAGAGCCAGGTGGCCGCCTACAAGTACCCGCGACGTATCTGGTTCCTCGACGAGCTGCCCAAGGGCCCGACCGGGAAGCTCCTCCGTCGCGAAATCACCATTCCCACAACGGATTAAAGGACTGACATGGCTACAACATCTACGCCGCAACCCTCCGAACTCGCCGCACCCCTGGACCTGCTGCTGACCAGCGCCACCAAACCGTTCGCCCGCAGGATGCTGCCGGACCAGGCCTGGGCCCGCATGGCCGTCAGCCTGGCCAAGCAGCCACGCACCCTACTGGAGCGTGGCAAGGAACTGGCCGGCGAACTCGGCGAGATCGCCACCGGCGACTCCGACCGGGCACCACAACGCGCCGACAAGCGCTTCAGTGACGCTGCGTGGCAACAGAATCCACTCCTGCACCGCATCATGCAGGGCTACCTCGCCGCATCGGACACCGCTGAGAAGCTGTTCTCCGACGCCGATCTGGACTGGCGCGACGAAGCCCGCATGCGGTTCGTCTTCGACAACGCCATCGAGGGCCTGGCGCCCACCAACAACCCGTTGATCAGCCCACTGGGCTGGAAGGCGATGATCGACACCGGCGGCCTCAGCGCCGTCCGCGGTTTGAAAGCCTTTGCCCGCGACATGATGTCGTCACCCCGGGTGCCGGCCATGGTCGAGCCGGACGCCTACACCGTCGGCGAGACGGTCGCCGTCACCAAAGGTGCTGTGGTGCTGCAGACCCGGATGTTCGAGCTGATCCAGTACGCACCCCAGACCCCGACCGTCCACACGGTGCCGCTGCTGATGGTGCCGCCGGTGATCAACAAGTACTACGTCATGGACATCGCTCCGGGCCGCAGCATGATCGAGTACTTCGTGCAGCAGGGGCAGCAGGTGTTCGCCATCTCGTGGCGCAATCCGCAGGCCCGGCACAAGGATTGGGACATCAACGCCTACGGCGCCGCCATCATCGAGGCCATCGACGCGGTGCGGGCGATCTGCGGCACGGCCGGCGCCCACCTGATGGCGAGCTGCTCCGGTGGCATCATCACCGCCATGACCGCGGCACACCTGGCCGAGACCGGCGACGCCGACAAAGTCGCCAGCCTCACCCTGGCGGTGACGGTGCTGGACCAGGACCGCGCCGGATTCGCTTCTGCCGCAATGAGTGACCGCGCGGCACAGGCCGCGATCGCCACGTCCGCGAAGAAGGGCTATCTCGACGGCAAAGCCATGGCCGAGATGTTCGCCTGGCTGCGGCCGACCGATCTGGTGTGGCGGTACTGGGTGAACAACTACGTGCAGGGCCGCAGCCCGGCGGCGTTCGACGTGCTGTTCTGGAACGCCGACACCACCCGCATGGCGGCCGCACTGCACCGCGACATGGTGTTGATGGGCCTGAACAACTCGCTGGTGACCCCGGGCGCGGTGAGCATGCTGGGGACGCCCGTCGACCTGTCCAAGATCACCTGCGACGCGTACGTCATCGGCGGCATCGCCGACCACATCTCACCGTGGCAGGCCACCTACCGCAGCGCGAAGTTGTTGGGCAGCAAGGACAATCGCTACGTGCTGTCCACCAGCGGCCACATCGCCGCGCTGGTCAACCCGCCGGGGAACCCCAAGGCGTCGTACCGGATCGCGCAAGTGCAGGACGGGACGCCCGAGGAATGGCTGGCCGAGGCTGAGAAGTCCAGCGACTCCTGGTGGCCCGATTACGTCGCATGGCTGGCCGAGCGCAGCGGCGACGACGTCGACGCCCCGAAAACGCTGGGCGCCGAGGGCTTCATCGCCGTCGGCCCGGCGCCCGGCACGTACGTGCTGCAGAAATGACCGTCACCGAGCGGTATGTGTCCGTCGGCGGTCAGCGGCTTCGGATCCGGGTTGACCGCGGCACCGATCCCAATGCGGTTCCACTGGTGCTGTGCAACGGCATCGGCGCCAGCCTCGAGGTGCTCGACCCGTTGGTCGAGCACCTGCCGGACACCACAATCATCCGGTTCGACGTGCCCGGCACCGGCGGATCGCCAACATCGTTCGCGCCCTATGGCTTTCCGTACCTGGCCTGGGTCATGGGGCGAATGCTGAACAAGCTGGGGTTCACCGTCGTCGACGTCCTGGGCCTGTCCTGGGGCGGGGCGCTGGCACAGCAGTTCGCGTTCCAGAACCCCCGGCGCTGCCGTCGGCTGGTGCTGGTGGCCACCGGAACAGGCGCAGTGATGGTGCCCGGGCACCCGCGGGTGCTGGCGAAAATGTTGACGCCGAAGCGGTTCTCGAATGCGTCGTACGCCGCCTCGATCGCCGGGGAACTCTACGGCGGGACCGTCCGGCACCACGGCGACGACATCGCCAAGCTGTTCCTGCAGCAGCTGCATGCGGGTTCGAAGATGGGCTACGTGCACCAGCTGATGGCCGGCGCGGTGTGGACGAGCATCCACGCGTTGCCCGCTGTCCGTCAGGAGACGCTGATCGTGGCCGGTACGGACGACCCGATCATCCCGGTGGCCAACGCGCGCATCATGAATTTCCTGATGCCGCATTCGCATCTGCACCTGCACTCCGGCGGGCACGTCGACCTCATCACCAATGCCGCCGAATTGGCACCGGTGATCGCGACGTTCCTCAACGAGCCGGGGGCGCGTGCCTGAACGAGCTTGGGAAACGCGCCTGATCGCGGGCAGTGGGCACGTGCCGGGCCGACCCCGGCGAAGGTCTCTCCCTTGGCACATGCGATCTGGAACGGTCAACTTGCCTTGACGGTCAAGGCACGTTGACCGCTCCAGACGAAACATGTGCGGGAAGACGCCCGACTAATCGAGCGTCCGGTCCCGGAACCGGCTGTGCAGGGCCTGCTTGGAAACGCCCAGAACACGGGCAATCTCGGGCCACGTCCAGCCGGCCGAGCGGGCCCGGATGACGGCCTGGTCATAGCACTCTTTCGCGGCGGCCAGTCCGTCACGAGCGTCGGCGAGGGCGCGCACGCTGTTTCCGCTGTAGAAGTCGGCCAACACCGGATCGGGTTCGGGTTCACGCTCTTCGAACACGTCATCGTCGGGCAAGTCGTCATCGAGGCCATTGAGGGCGCGGTAGGCGCCCTCCTCGCCCAGGAGATTCACCAGCGCACGACGACCCAGCTCACGCATGTACGGGTCATCACTCGGTCCACCCATACTTTGCCCCCTCCCCCAGAGATATTGGGGAAGTATGCGCCCGGGCACCGACAGGCCCCGCGGACCTGTGTCGAGGACATGTTCGATCTGGAGTGGTCAACGTGCCTTGACGGTCAAGGCACGTTGACCGTTCCAAATCGCATGTGGCGCAGGAGAGCCGACACGCCAATATCCGACACGCCGACGACGCCAGCAAGGACGGCGGGGTCGGTCGGGCTCGGGCGGCGGCCGGTAAGAACTGCGGGCGGTCCGTCGGGCTCAGGCGACGACGCCGGTAAGAACTGCCGGCGGTCCGTCGGGCTAAGGCGACGCCGGCAAGAACCGCGGCCCGCACAACCGGATTCAGGCGATGACGCCGCCGACGAGATGGCCGACAAGATAGGTGGCGCTCAACGCCAGGGCGCCGCCTATCACGTTGCGCGCCACAGCCTTTCCGACGGACGCGCCACCGAGCCGGGCGGACACCACGCCCGTGATCGCCAGCGCCAGGAGCACCGCGAACATCGTCACCGGAACGCGGAGCGCCATCGGGGGCAGCAGGATCGCGATCAAGGGCAACAACGCCCCGACGGTGAACGACACCGCCGACGAGAACGCCGCCGCCCACGGATTCGCCAAATCACCTGGCGTGATGCCCAATTCGACCACCGCATGCGCCGCGAAGGCGTTGTGATCGGTGAGCTCCTCGGCGGCGGTGCGGGCCGTCGGCGTCGACAGTCCCCGGCCCTCCAACAGGCTGGCCAGCTCCTCGAGTTCGGCGGCGGGATCTTCTTGAAGCTCGCGCTTCTCCTTGGCCAGCAGCGCCTGTTCGGTGTCGCGCTGGGAACTCACGGACACATACTCGCCCAAGGCCATCGACACCGCACCGGCCACCAATCCGGCCATACCGGCGGTGAAGATCGGCCCGCGCTCCACCGTCGCGGCCGCGACACCGACGACGATGCCGGCAGTCGACACAATGCCGTCATTGGCGCCGAGCACGCCGGCGCGCAACCAGTTCAGCTTCGACGCAACCGAACCCGCGTGGGGCTCGGCATCATGGGACGAGATCGCCATTCCTGCAACGCTATGCGGGCCCGCGCCGATCCGCCAGCCAATGAAGCCTTGCCAAACCTGCTCAGGATTCCAGTTTTTTGAGCACCGCGCGGGTCCGGGCCCGGCCTTCGGCGGACGGCTCGAACGTCACGCCGACGTACTCGTCGACACCCGCGGCCTCGAGTTCGGCCAGCCGGTCGCGCACCGTCAGCTCATCGCCGATGATCGCGATGTCCTCCGGACCCGCGTAGCCCTCGCGGTCGAGCATCGCCCGATACGACGGCAGGTGACCGTAGATCGCGAACTGCTCGGCGGCCTGCTTGCGGGCGCCGTCGACATCGTCGGTCACGGCCACCGGAATCGCGGCGACCACCCGGACCGCATCGGCGCGGCCGGCGTCCGCGGCTGCCTGACGCAACGTCGGACTGACATGGCCCGCAAGGGTTTTCGGCCCCGTCATCCAGGTGACGGTGCCCGCGGACCGCCGTCCGGCGATCTGCAGCAGCTTCGGCCCGAGCGCGGCGATATACACCGGCGGGGTCGGTGCGCCAGGGATGATCAGCGCACCGCGGGTGGTCACTGTCTCGCCCGTGGCGTCGGCCTTCTCACCGTTCAGCAGTGGCAGCAAGCCGTCGAGGTATTCGTTGAGCCGGCGTACCGGCTTGTCCCACGGGATGCCCCACATGCCCTCGGTGACGGCCTGGTGCGTCATCCCCAATCCGAGCAGCAGGCGTCCACCCGCCATCTGGCTGATGGTCAACGCCCGCTGCGCCAGCAACATCGGAAGCTGATTCTGGATGGGCAGCACACCGGTACCGACCTCGATACCGTCGACCTCGCGCAGTCCGACCGTCAGGACCGTGAGAAGGTCTGGCTCATAAGGCATCTGGGCGAACCAGGCCCGCCGGAACCCCTCTTCACGCAGCTGGTTCAGGTACGCGACGGTGTCGTCGACCGGGGATTCGAGACCACTCAACGAACCGAAAATGCTGATCTGCACGGGATGCTCCTTGAGGCCGGATTGTGTCACCTGTGAGTATCGAACCATGACGATCGACGCGCCAGAGACTGCCCGGCTGCAATATTTCGGACCCAACTGGTTCGCGTCGGTGATGGGCACGGGCATCGTCGCGACCGCGGCCGCGTCCCTGCCGGTGCACCTGCCCGGGCTGCGGGGATTCGCCGAAGGCGTCTGGGTGATCGCCACCGCGCTGCTGGTGCTGCTGATCGTCGCGGTGTCGGTGCAGTGGGTGCGCCACCCCACGGTGGCGCGCAGCCAGGTGCGCAACCCCCAGATGACGCACTTCTACGGCGCGGCGCCCATGGCGCTGATGACCGTCGGCGTCGGCGCACTGCTGCTCGGCAAGGACCTGATCGGCACGCGCTTCGCCGTCGACCTCGACTGGATTCTGTGGACCGCGGGCACCATCGGGGGCCTGTTCACCGCGATGACCATCCCGTTCCTGATGTTCACGCAGCTGGAAGTCGGCCCGGACGCCGCGTTCGGCGGCTGGCTGATGCCCGTCGTGCCCCCGATGGTGTCGGCGGCCTCCGGGGCCCTGCTGCTGCCGCATCTGCCGCCGGGCACGGCCCGCACCACGATGTTCTACGGCTGCTTCGCGATGTTCGGGCTGTCGCTGATCGCCGCGCTGATCATCATCACGATGATCTGGAGCCGGCTCGCGCACTACGGCACCTCGGGCTCGGCCCGCGTCCCGACGTTGTGGATCGTGCTGGGTCCGCTGGGGCAGGGCATCACCGCCGCGGGGCTGCTCGGGACGGCCGCGACCTCCGCGATCAGCCCGGAGCTGGCGTCGGGCATGAACATCTTCGCGGTGCTGTTCGGCGTCCCGGTGTGGGGTTTCGCGGTGCTGTGGATCAGCCTGGCCAGCGCGCTGACCGTGCGGACCATGCGGCGCGGCATGCCCTTCGCCCTGACGTGGTGGAGCCTGACCTTCCCCGTCGGCACCTTCGTCACCGGCACGTCGCAACTGGCCGCACACACCGGCCTGCCGGCGTTCCGCGTCGCCGCGGTCCTGGCGTACGTCTTCCTGCTGTGCACGTGGGCACTGGTTGCGGTGCGGACGTTGCGTGGCAGTGTCGGAGGCAGCCTGTTCACCCCGCCGCCTGCCCCGGCGGCCATTCACAAGGACCCGAAATGATCGACACTGCTCGGGTGTACGACCCGGTTGACGAGGCCCAGCCACCCCGGGTGACCGTGGACCGCTTGTGGCCGCGCGGCATTCACAAGGACGACCCGCGGGTCGGCACCTGGATGCCGCACGTCGCGCCGTCGAATGAGCTGCGCAAGTGGTACCACGCGCATCTCGATCAGTACGAGGACTTCGCGGCCCGCTACCGCGAGGAGCTGGACTCCTCCGAGGATCTGGCGAAACTCCGGGCGATGGGCCCCGTCACTCTGACGACCTCGGCCAAGGACGTCACCATCAGCCACGTGCCGATCCTCGCGGCCCTGCTGTAGGGATTTGTGCACGAAAATCCGCGGGTGGCGCGGAAAACCGTGCATAAACCACCCCGAACACGAGAGTGCCCCGTGCCTCCGTCAGGTCGGGGGTCAGACGGAAACACGAGGCACTTGGGGTATCGCTGCGACTTCTCGGGGCGTTACACCCGGGCGATTTGTGCACGAAAATCCGCGGCCGGCGCGGAAAATCGTGCACAAATCGCTGGTCTACGCCTCAAGAATCGCGGTGACGCCCTGCCCACCTGCGGCGCAGATGGAGATCAGGCCGCGGTAGGTACCGGTCCCTCCGTTCGCGGCCTTCTTCTCCGCGAGCTGCTTGGCCAGCTGGGCCACGATGCGGCCGCCGGTCGCGGCGAACGGGTGCCCCGCCGCCAGCGACGAGCCGTTGACGTTGAGCTTGGACCGGTCGATGGCACCCAGAGGCGCATCCAGACCGAGGCGCTCCTTGCAGTACTCGGGCGACTCCCAGGCCGCCAGCGTCGCCAGCACGACCGATGCGAAGGCCTCGTGGATCTCGTAGAAGTCGAAGTCCTGCAGCGTCAGACCGTTGCGGGCCAGCAGCCGCGGCACGGCGTAGGTCGGGGCCATGAGCAGGCCGTCCGTGCCGTTGACGTAGTCGACGGCGGCGGTCTCGGAGTCGACGAAGTAGGCCAGCACCGGGATGTTGTGCTCGGCCGCCCACTCGTCGGTCGACAGCAGCGCCACCGAGGCGCCGTCGGTCAGCGGGGTCGAGTTGCCGGCGGTCATGGTGGCGTCGCCCAGCTTCACGCCGAACACGGGCTTGAGCTTGGCCAGCTTCTCGGTCGACGAGTCGCCGCGCAGGTTGTTGTCGCGGTACAGGCCCAGGAAGGGGCTGACCAGGTCGTCGAAGAAGCCGCGGTCGTAGGCGGCGGCCATGTTCTGGTGGCTGGCAGCGGCCAGGGCGTCCTGATCGGTGCGCTTGACGCCCATTTCCTTGGCGGTCTGGGCGGCGTGCTCGCCCATCGACAGGCCGGTGCGGGCCTCGCTGTTGACCGGAATCTCGACGCCGACGGCGGCCGGCAGCTTGCCGACGAGCTTGAGCCGGTCGACGTTCGACTTGGCACGGCGCAGGCTCAGCAACACGCGGCGCAGGTCGTTGCCGAGGGCGATCGGGGCATCCGAGGCGGTGTCGACACCACCGGCGGCGGCCACCTCGTAGCGACCGGCAGCGATGCCGTCGGCGGCAGCGATGGCCGACTGCAGACCGGTGCCACACGCCTGCTGGAGGTCGAACGCCGGGGTGTAGGGCGACAGCGACGTGCCCAGCACGCATTCGCGCATGAGATTGAAATCACGGCTGTGCTTGAGGACCGCGCCACCGATCACCATGTCGAGCTTCTCGCCCTTGAGGTTGAAGCGGTCGATCAGACCGTCCAGCGCGGCGGTGAACATGTCCTGGTTGGAGGCATTTGCGTACGCGCCGTCGGATCGGGCGAAGGGAATGCGGTTACCACCCAGGACCGCCACACGGCGGCGGCTGTTGGACTCGGCCACGGTTTTTCTCCAGTTCGTTGACGTTCGAGGACTGAGGCAAGATGTTGCTTGACTCCTATATTACCCACCGTTCTTACTCTGGAGTAAGTTCGTCTGTGACAAGACGGGTGTGGCCACCTCAACGGCCCGCGAAACTACGTCCGCATCAGAAAGGCTTGCAATGGCTGACGTCCTCTCCCAAGTCCTCACCTCCGGCCCGGGTTCCTTCCTGGCGAAGCAGCTCGGCGTGCCGCAGCCCCAGCCGCTGCGCCGCTACAAGGCCGGCGAACCCGCGCTGAACGGCCCGCTGCTGATCGGCGGCGAAGGCCGTGTGGCCGAGCCGCTGCGCGCCGCCCTGGCCGACGACTACGACCTGGTCGGCAACAACGTGGGCGGCCGCTGGGCCGACTCCTTCGGCGGCCTCCTGTTCGACGCCACCGGCATCACCAAGCCCGAGCAGCTCAAGCAGCTCCACCAGTTCTTCACCCCCGTGTTGCGCAACCTCGCCGCCAACAGCCGCGTCGTCGTCGTCGGCACCACGCCCGACGAAGCCGCCACCATCGACGAGCGCATCGCCCAGCGTGCCCTCGAAGGCTTCACCCGCTCGCTCGGCAAGGAGCTGCAGCGCGGCGCCACCATCGGTCTGGTCTACCTGTCGTCCGCCGCTTCCCCCGCCGCCTCGGGTATCGAGTCGACCGTCCGCTTCCTGCTGTCGGGCAAGTCCGCCTACGTCGACGGCCAGGTGTTCTACGTCGGCGCCGCCGACTCCGTCGCCCCGGCCGACTGGGACAAGCCGCTGGCCGGCAAGGTCGCGCTGGTGACCGGCGCCGCGCGCGGCATCGGCGCGGAGATCGCGCGCGTGTTCGCGCGGGACGGCGCCGCCGTCGTCGCCATCGACGTGCCGCAGGCCGCCGACGCGCTGGCCGAGACCGCTGCCGCCGTCGGTGGCACTGTGCTGGCCCTCGACGTGACGGCCGACGACGCCGTCGCCCAGATCGTCGCCCACCTGACCGAGCACCACTCGGAAACTTCGGGGGGCAAGGCTCACATACTCGTCAACAACGCCGGCATCACCCGCGACAAGCTGCTCGCCAACATGGACGACGCCCGCTGGGACTCGGTCATCGCCGTGAACCTGCTTGCGCCGCAACGTCTTGCGCAGGGCCTGGTCGAGAACGGCACCATCGGCTCCGGTGGACGGATCGTCGGCCTGTCTTCGATGGCCGGTATCGCCGGTAACCGCGGCCAGACCAACTACGCCGCCACCAAGGCCGGCATGATCGGCATGACCGATGCGTACGCCGAGGTGTTCGGTGAGAAGGGCGTCACCATCAACGCCGTCGCGCCGGGCTTCATCGAGACCAAGATGACCGACGCCATCCCGCTGGCCACCCGCGAGGTCGGCCGTCGCCTGAACTCGCTGTTCCAGGGCGGCCTGCCGGTCGACGTCGCCGAGCTCATCGCCTACTTCGCCAGCCCCGCGTCGAATGCCGTGACCGGCAACACTATTCGGGTCTGCGGCCAGGCCCTGTTGGGAGCGTGACCTGATGTCGCAACCCAACGGATTGCTCAACATGGCACGGGCGGTGGCGGGTGCGCTGCCGTTCGTGTCGCGGGGCTCGACCCTGCCGGCGCGCACCGTCACGGTCTCGGGCCTGACCATCGACCCCAAGAACGTCGCCGAGTACGCCGCGGTGACCGGGCTGCGGTTCGGCGACACCGTGCCGCTGACGTACCCGTTCGCGCTGACCTTCCCGACCATGATGTCGTTGGTCACCGGTTTCGATTTCCCGTTCGCCGCAATGGGTTCGGTGCACATCGAGAACCACATCACCCAGTACCGGCCCATCAAGGTGACGGACAAGCTGGACGTGGCGGTGCGGGCGGAGAACCTGCGCGAACACCGCAAGGGCCTGCTGGTCGACATCATCACCGACATCAAGGTAGGCAATGACCTGGTGTGGAATCAGGTCACCACGTTCCTGCACCAGCAGCGGACCAGCCTGCCGGGCGGGCCGAAGCCCGAGCCGGTCAAGCAGCCGAAGCTGCCGCCGCCCAACGCGGTCATCAGCATCACGCCGGGTCAGATTCGGCACTACGCCGACGTCGGCGGCGACCACAACCCGATCCACACCAGCTCGATCGGCGCCAAGCTGTTCGGCTTCCCGACCGCCATCGCGCACGGGATGTTCAGCGCCGCAGCGGTTCTGGCCAACATCGAGGGCCAGCTGCCGGACGCGGTGCGGTATTCGGTCAAGTTCGGCAAACCCGTGCTGCTGCCCGCCAAGGTGGGGTTGTACGTCGAGCCCATCGACGGCGGCTGGGAGCTGGCGCTGCGCAACCTGTCCAAGGGTTACCCGCACCTGACGGCGACGGTCACCGAGCTGTAGCTCTCGTCGCGCGCCCGGGCGTGTCGGCTCTCCTGTGGCACTTGCGATTTGGATCCGTCAACTTTCCTTGAACCGTCAGGGAAAGTTGACGGTTCCAGCCGAAACATGTGCGGGACGGAGCCCGACGGGCAATTTCGGGTCCGCCTCTCGCGGGCGAGTCAGGGCGGCAGGAGCTGGATCGACGGGCGGCCGGTGTCGTCGACCGTGACCCGGGCCGCAACACCGTAGACCGACGAAATCAGTTCCGCGGTAAGGACTTCGGCGGGTGCCCCGGCCGCGACAACCCGCCCTTTGTCGAGCACGACCAGCCGGTCGCAGAACAACGCCGCCAGCGTCAGGTCGTGCAGCGTCACCACCGCCGTCACCGGCAGCGCGCGGATCAGCGCCATCAGCTCAAACTGGTGCCGGACATCAAGGTGGTTGGTGGGCTCGTCGAGCAGCAACTCGCGGGGCACCTGGGCCAGCGCCCGGGCGATCTGCACCCGCTGCTGCTCACCACCGGACAGCGTGCGCCAATCCCGGTCGCGCAGGGCTGTCGTCTCGGTCTGGTGCAGGGCACGCTCGACGGCGCGGCGGTCGGCCTCGGTATCACCAGACCAGATGCCGCGGTGCGGAATTCGGCCCAGCCGCACGATCTGGCCGACGGTCAGGTCGAGCTCGGTGCTGACCTGCTGCTCGACCACCGCGACCCGTTGCGCCACCGCGCGACGACGATGACCGGCGAGCGGACGTCCGTCGAGCAGCACGGCACCAGTGTCGGGATGCCGTAGCCCGGCCAGCAACCGCAACAGCGACGACTTGCCGGCGCCGTTGGGCCCGAGCAGCCCCAGCGTCTCACCGTCGGCCACGACCAGCGACACCCCGTCGATGACGAGCCGACCGCCCGTAGACCAGCTGACGGATTCAGCGGCGAGCCCGCTCGTCATCGAAACCTCCGGCGCCGAGCCAGAATCCACATGAAGATCGGCACACCGACGAGCGCCGTCACCACGCCGACCGGCAACTCCTGCGGCGCGAATACGGTGCGGGCGGCGGCGTCGACCCAGACCATGAAGATGGCGCCGGTGATCGCGGTGACAGGCAACAGCCGGCGGTGCGACGGCCCGACGATCATCCGGGCCGCGTGCGGCAACACCAGCCCGACGAAACCGATTGCGCCGGCGGCGCTCACCAGCACGGCCGTCAGGAGAGCCGTCGTCGCCAACAAGACGGCGCGCACGCGCCGCACCGAGACACCCAGCGCGGCGGCCGCATCATGGCCGAACGCGAACGCGTCCAAGGCATCTGACTGCAGCCAGCAGATGGCCAGGCACGCCGCGCACACCAGACCGCACAGTGCCACCTGAGACCAGCTCGCCCCGGCCAGCGAGCCGAGCAACCAGAACAGCACCCCGCGGGTCTGCTGCGCGTCGGCGGAGGAGAAGACGACCAAGGCGGTCGTTGCCGAAAAGAGCTGAGTGCCGGCGACCCCGGCCAGCACCACCCGGTCCGGCCCGCCGCCGGACACCGCGGCGAGGGCCAGCACGAGCACGAACGCGAGCACCGCACCGACGAACGCCCCGCCCGACAGCGTCAGGGCGCCACCGATCCCCGCGACGACGACCAGCACCGCTCCCGTGGACGCACCGGACGAGATGCCCAGCATGAACGGGTCGGCCAGCGGGTTGCGCATCAGCGACTGCAGGATCGCGCCGCAGATCGCCAGGCCCGCGCCGCAGATCGCGGCGAGCAACGCGCGGGGCAGTCGCAATTCCCAGACGATGCCGTCATCGATCGGCGGGATGTCGGCGGCGCGTCCCCAAAGATGTTGCGCGACGACGGCATACACGTCACCCACGCCGAGGTCGGCCGGCCCGATGACCATGGCCGCCACGATCGACAGCACCAGCCCGACCAGGCCGAGCGCCACCATCCCGGCGGTGCGCACCGCCGTCAGGACTTCCCGCCCAGTCCGAATGCGCGGAGCCCGGACGCGACGGTCTCGACGGCGTCGACGTTGCGCAGCGACGGATCCATCGCGCTGGCCGGCAAGATGATCCACCGCTTCTCCCGCACGGCCTTCAACTTGCTTGCGGCCGGGTCGGTTTCGAGGAACTTGATCTTGTCGGCGACGCTGTCGCCGTCCTTGCCCCGGGTGAGGTCGGCGAGGACCAGCATGTCGGGGTCACGCTGCAGGATGGCCTCCCACGAAATCTCGGGCCACAACTGCCTGCTGTCGGCGAACGCGTTGCGCGCCCCGACCGCGGTGGTGATGATGCCGGGCGCTCCGCAGCAGCCCGCGATGTACGGAGTTCTGGTACCGGCGTACCACCACAGCAGGGAGACGTCGTCGGCCCTGAGACCGATGGTTGCGGTCGCCATGCGCGCCCGCAACGTCGACACCAGCTTGTCTCCCCGCTCTGAAACACCGAAAATCCGGGCGACATCGGCGATTTCGGCGTACATGTCGTCGAGCGTCAACGCCCGCGCCTGCGGCGCGTCCTGACCACCGCACTCACTGGAGGACTGATACGTCGGCACCCCGAGGCGCTCGAACCGCTCCCGTGGGGCGACGCCCTGATCGGTGAACGACCAGTCGAACGTCGCATAGACGAAGTCGGGCTTCTCTGCCAGTACCCGCTCGAACGACGGGAAATCCCGGCTCAGCACAGGCACTTTGGCGTTGTCGGCGGCGAGGTCGGGCCGGACGTCATCGCTCCAGGACGCGGTGCCGGCCATCCGGTCGGCGAGCCCGAGCGCCAGGAGCAGCTCGCTGGCCGGCTGGTTGATCGAAACCGCGCGCTGCGGCGGCGATTTCACCGTCACCGTGCGTCCGCAGTTCTGCAGCGTGACGGGATAGCCGGCGGTTCCAGCGTTGACGGTTCCTGTCGCCCGCGGTCCGCTACACGAGCAGACGAGCGAAACAACCAGCGAGACAAGCAGAATGGTACGTCGAGACACGGCGGCGCCTTCCGATCCGGGACTCAGGTCGCGGAGTCCATGCGTGGGCGGGACCTCGCGCCGCCAGGCCGCGAGAACCCGAGCCAGCAGGTCTTCGGACTCGGGATCATCCAGGCCGGAGCGCCTTCCCAGCCCACGTGGGGCCAGTGGCCATTGCTCCGCCTGTCCCCCTTACCGCTGCGCGTCAGTTCCGGTTTCGCACCGGATTCCCTGACCCAACCGCGTTGGGTTCGACTGGCTCGAATCGGACCATACCAGCGGCGTGGCGGGCCGGCGCCGGCGTGTCGCTGCCGGCGGCGTGTTGTTCTCTCCTGTGACACATGCGATTTGGAGTGGTCAACTTTCCTTGACGCGTCAGGGAAAGTTGACGGCTCCCGGCGAAAGGTGCCAAGGGAGAGAGCCCGGGACGGGCTGACCGTCCGCGAATGTGCGACCAGATCGCCAGAATCGCTGGGAGGGCGATCTGTGTGCACCGTCGCGGCGCCGCGGGAGCGCGAGAAACCTACGACTCGGCGCGCTTGCCCTTCAGGCCGCGCCAGAAGAGGTTGATCATCAGCTCGGTGGCGTCGTTGACGTCGGTGTCGCCGGCACTCACGCGGGACGCGATGGCCTCACCCGCGCCCACGAGAGCCACGGCCATCATCTCGAAGTCGCTGTCCGGCTCCGGGTTTCGGGTACCGGTGCTGAGCAGCCGGGCCACCAGGTCGATGATCTTCTCACGGCCCTCGCGCACCGTGTGGGCGAAGGCCTGCGAGCTGGTGGCCTGGGTGTACAGCACGATCCAGGACGCCCGGTTGCGGTCGATGTACGTCATGAACGACAGCACGGCGTTGCGCAGCAGGTCGCGCGGGCTCTGGGCGAAGTTGATGTCCGCGCGGACGGTGTCGACGAAGCGCGTCAGCTCCCGGTCCAGGCAGGCCGCGAACAACTCTTCCTTCGAGCCGTAATAGAGGTACAGCATCGGTTTGGAGATCTCGGCCTGCGCGGCGATCGCGTCCATCGACGTCTCGTGATAGCCGTTCACCGAGAACATCTGCACGGCAGCGTCGAGCATCTGCTGTTCGCGGACGGCCCGCGGCAGCCGCTTGGTTCCACCTGCCATCAGAACAGGGTATGCAACAAGCAGCTCACTTCACGCATTTGGCGCCCGGGCCCTTCATGGCCGCCACCCGAAGCACCGACTTGTCGACCTGCGCCTGGTCCAGTTGGCCGGCGCGCGCGGCGGCCTCCAGCTTGTCCAGCACGTCCGGGATGCCGTCGGTGGTGATCCACAGGGCGACGTCCGCGCCGGCCTGGATCGCCTTCAGCGCCGCGTCGGCGACGCCGAAGTGCTGGGTGATGGCCGCCATGCCGGTCAGGTCATCGGTGAACACGACGCCGTCGAACGGCGGGCCGCCGTACTCGCCGCTGCGCAGCAGGTCATAGGCCGGCTTTGTCAGG
>NZ_JMHT01000064.1 GCF_001905655.1 Mycobacterium sp. ST-F2 | reverse complement strand
TTCCTACGCCGCCTCGCCGAGGCTCATCCACAGGTTCTGATCATTGCTCCACCGTTCGACGAGACGATCGGTGCTGGGTCCCCAGGTTTGTGCGGCTCGGGTGAAGAATCCGACTTGCTATTGCGAATGTTGGCCGCAGGGCATTCGATCATGTACCGCCCCGACATCAAAGTGGGTCAGGACGATGATCGCGATGAAATCACTGAAGAATTCGTGGACAAGATGTTCAGATACGGCGTCGGCAACGGGAACCTCTGGCGCAGACATCGACTGTCGCGGCCGCAGCTCGCGTACCATTCGGCGCGAAAATTGGTTGGCAGTTCGTTACGTGCAGTGCACGGTGACCGTATTGTTGCGCGAGCAGATATCGCATATCTGAAAGGGCAACTCCGCGGTCTGCGTGGCCGGCTCGAATAGCAGCTTCCCGTCGTTGGCGCTCTGACTGGACCCGACATCGTCGGGTTCCGACCTTCGAGTGCGCGGTGTTGCGGGTCGCTTCATTCCAGTTGACGTCGACAATCACGTGATCGCGGCCGGTATTCGGTAGGGCCCGGCAGGCGGGGAAATCGAACCGGGGATCGGACAGGTTCCCCACCTGTTGGTGCATATCTATTTGCTGCGAACCGCCGTTATTGGCGCAATATTGCTGTATGGTCCTCCGCTGGCCCGTGGGTAGACCGTTGCTGCAGGACGCGCGGCATCCGAACCTTGGCCTGGTCTACGGGTCAATCAATTGGTCGTCGTACCGGCGTCGCCACGGGTTGCCCGCACACCACTGCCACCACGGCCGCCGCGTGACAGTCCGCATGTGTCATCGAGACGGAAATTTGCTGCCAGTCCTGTTCAGAGGCCAGTGCGGCTGCTCTGCCAGAGAGGCGCAGGGTCGGCACCCCTCGGACGGTCGCCACTTCAATCTCCAGTGGGACGAACGGTGCATCCGGCCGCGAGAATGCCTTGATCGCAGCTTCTTTTGCGGCAAACCGTGCAGCGAGGCGCGGCAGCCGATTCTGGCTGCCGCACTCGTCGAGCTCATGTGCCGTGTAGATCTTGTGCAGGAAACGGGAGCCGAAGCTGGATAGCGAGTGCTCGATCTCGCTGAGCGTTACGACGTCGCAGCCGATCCTGACGTGGTGGTCCGGAATCTGAAGCCGGGGTGGGATCACGATCGGTTGCCTAGTGGAACTCGGCCTGTGAGATCGATTGACCCGACTGTTCCGGTTGGGTGGTCTACGTCGCCGTTGGGCACCATGGTGACCGCGTACAGTACCTTCCCGGCCAGGTGGAAATAGTTGTCCGACATTGTCCAACCGGGAGCGTCGATCTCGACATAGCGCAGCGCAACGGAGGAAGTCAGCTCCAAGACCCATTGGTCGTCGGTTTGCTTCGTCACGATGGCAGTAACAGTCGAAGGCGGTTGGTTCGGACGTGGATTGAGGACCAGCACGTCGCGTACGGTCGTGCCGTCATCGAAAGTCACCTCCACGTGCACCGCGTCCGCTGTCGGCGTTCCAAATCGGAAGGCGTGCGACAGGTCGCGGAAGTGACCGGATACGTCTGAATCGGCCCAGGTGACCGACGTGGCCGACGGCACCACGACGGGACGTACGGCCTCGACGGCCACGCCGCTGGAGTTGGTTGCGAGGAGGGTCGATTCACCCCTCAACGACACTCCCGTGTCATTGTGGATGTCGATCCGCACCCCAGCGAGGCCATCGTCCGCAAGTATGACGGATACCGGCGCCCAGGTTCGAGCAAGCACCTCCAGAGCCGGCTTGGTGCCGCCCTCGGAGTCCAACAAGCCCCATCCGGCGCCTGGTGCCAGATCCCGGCCCGATAGCACGAGGGCACCCCCGCAGTTGGAGTCGGCGCGCCGCCAGAAAGCGAAGCACTCGCGCATCGCAGTCGCGATCGCCAGCCGGCCCAGCTGCAGATAGCGTTCGGGGTCGACGCGCCGCACCAGCAGTGGCTCCTCGCCGAACACTGCGCGGGCATAGAAGTCACGGATGTCTTCGAAGTCCCAGGACGATCCGCGGTCGCGCGGTACCCCCATCTTCCATTCCGGATGGTGTCCCGCGACGGCAGCCGAGCCAAAATGCTGGTCGACATAGCCGGAACTCGGAGGGTTGGCGAAAGCCAAGCACTCCGCCGCGAACCGGACGCCTGCCCTTTGGACATCGGAAATCGGGCGTAGGTAGCCACCGACGCCGAACCAGTGCGCAACACCGGTATCCGGGCGGATTGCCAGATCGGTGCTGCCCGGCGGAGGTGACGGTGAGGCGCGGACATAGTGCGCGTCCGAATACTCTGCGACGGCTTCTGGCAGCAGCGTCTCGAGTACATCCATTTCCGAGTCGTGTGAGCTGAGCCCAAGCATCTCCGGCTGCTGCAATGTCTCGCTACCGCCGCTGACGACCATCAGCGCCGGATTGCCGGACACCCGTTGCAGCACGGTGGCCAGCTCGCGCGCGATCAACTCACCCTGCTCGGCCGGCGGATCGAAGGTCGCCAGCATGGCGTCCTGCCAGACCATCAGCCCTTCCTGGGCGCAGGCTTGCCAGAACTCGTCCTGCTCGTATGCCAGTCCGCCCACGACTCGCACCATGTTCGCCCCCGCGGCGGCCAAAGTCCTTGCCTGGTCTCGGATTTGGGTGGCATCGGCATACATCCGGACAGGGTCCGGTGGGGACCACGTCGCACCCCGGCAGAAGATGGGCGTCCCATTGACGCTGATCCGGAAGCCTTCGGTGGATACCTCGACGGTCCGGAAGCCGAGTTGTCGGACAGCAACCTCCACGCCGTCGGCCTCCACCGTGGCCTGGTACAAGTGCTGCCGGCCGTAGCCGTTGGGCCACCACTGCAGCGGCTCATCGATCGTGGCAGCGAATCGATACCTGCCGTCGGCGGCCGGCGCGGTGCTGTCGTCGGCAACCACGCCACCGGTGGGGTCCCGTAGTACCACTCGGATCGAACCCGCGCCGGTGCGCCCGCTGACGGTGACACTGTTGTCCTCGACGCGTGCGACGACCTCGGTGTGCAGCCGCGCCGGAACAACCGTGATTGGGCGCCAGATGCCCACGGGGGCAGGAAGATTCCCGTAGACGGGGGCTCGCCCGATCAATGAGGTCCGCGCCCAGCGCAGTCCCGGTGTGCCCACCAGCGTCGAGCGCCAGCGGCCGCGCGGCCGTCGGGCCTTCAGCCAGTGGTTCATCGCGCCGAAATGGATGACGAACTCGTGCTCGCCGGCCGAGCAATCGATACCGGTGGGCAGGAACATCGACGGGCAGTCTGCGACCGGTGTCCCGTTGCGAAAGATGCGTGCCGGAAACGACAACCCCTGGAACTCGACCCTGGCGCGCTCGGTGAGCGTGAGGGTGCTGCGGCACCACCAGTCGAAATCATCGGGATTCTCCGCCGACACGGTCGCTACCGTCGACGGGGCATCGAAAACCACTGCTGTAGGCCACTTTTCGGCCAGTTGATCAGGATGAGCGACAGTGCCGGGGGCGCACTGCAGCACCTGCCAGCGGTCCAGCATCGACTTAACCTACCGCGTCGGTGATGGCAGTGAAGGCGCTGTCCCACTCGGCGGCCATCGCCTGCAGGATCGGGGCCACGTCCACCGTGCGGCCGCCTGCGACTCGGGCCATCTTGAACTGGACCGACTTTGCCTTCGCGGCCACGCCGCGCAATGGCAGGGCGGCGGCTGCCGCGCCCGGGAACTCGCGGTCCAGATGCTCGGCCAGGTCGGCGAGCAACTCGGCTGAAGCGCCACACTGGCGCAACGAGGCGAATGCCCAGAGATGGAAGCGTTCGACGCCGGCGGTCGGCAGCCAGCCCAATGCCTGATCGACGCAGACCGCCAGCCGGTCGATCGGGTTGCCGTGCGGTCGGCGCCCCAATTGTTCACGCACAATGTCGGCCAGCGCATGGGGCTGAGCTCGTTCGGGGAAGTACCGGATGACTTCGATGTAGGGCGGTAGCGTGAGCGCCGACTCTGCTGTCAATCCGAAGACGCCGTCGAAGTCGGGGCCGCTCAATTGGTAGAGCCCGGCATTGTGCAGGTACCGCAATGCACGTGCCCCGTGGTCGACCTCGACCGGGGTGATCGTCGTCTTGACGTGCTCGGTGCGATAGGCGGTTCCCGTCGTGTCGGGCAGCCACCAGCTGTCGACTTCAACGGTGTGCAGCACCCCGCGCGGTGGTCCGGTCTCGACCAGTTCTAGCACCGGCAACCAGGAGTTCTCCTCGTCGACCTCGAGGCCGTACAGCCGTCGTAGATCGGCCTGCTGTTGTTTGCCGAACGTCCAAGCCATGCCATCGTGGTCGACCGTCAACAACGCGGCAAACGCTGGAACAGGGTCCAGCTCAAGGCAATTCAGCAGTTCGATCCACAGATCGAGATAGCAGTTGGTCTGGGTCCAGATGCGGTCCGGACTGTGGGTGAAATGGTGTTGATAGTCATTCGGATCGGCGTTGATCCGCAACGGAACTGCCGTCGACGGCACAGCGGCATGGGTCACGATCGGCTACTGCGCCAGGCTGGAGACGACTGCTTCGATGTTCTTGACCGTGGCGAACGTCGACTTCTTCAACGACTCGTCCGGGAACTCGATGTCGAATTCGTCTTCGAGTGCCAGCATGACGTTGACCGATGCGTGTGAGGTCAGCCCGAGTTCGTAGAGGTCGGCATCCTCGGCCACCTCGGTGGGATCGACTCCCATTTTGCCGTGTGTCGCCAGTATCCGTGTGATCGTCTCCCGCATGGCGCTACTATACAGAACGATTCTCATATTGACGTTCGCTCAGTTTGATCTAGCGAAGTCATTAGAACATCACGATTGTTCTATCGGGCAATCCGAAGGGGCCACCGATGACCGACTTTGACGGCATGACGACGCTGAGCGCGCGCGCCATCCCGGGGCTGGCTGATGCCGTGCGGGCCGCGGCTGCGGCCGCGGACGACGTCGACCGCAAAGCACGGTTTCCGGTTGAGGCCGTCGATGCGCTCAAGCAGGCCAAACTGTTGTCGTGCGGGCTGCCATCCGCGCTCGGTGGCAGGAATTACCGCGTGTCAGAGCTCGCCGCGATCGCTCGTGCGCTGGGGGCGGCGTGCAGCTCGGCCGCCATGGTCTTCGCGATGCATCAGACACAGGCGCTCGTGTTGGCGAAGTACGCGAGCTCCGGTCCAGCTGCCGATCTGGCAAATGCAATTTCAGCAAATGAGGCACTTGTTGCGTCGGCTACGACGGAGAACACCACGGGAGGCGACAGCGGCTCGTCTACGTGCGCGGTGGAAATCGACGGCGACATGGTCCGGCTGCAGAAGAACGCGCCGGTCATCTCGTACGCCGAGTACGCCGACTACATCGGCATCACGGCCCGTCGTAGTCCGCAGGCCGCCGCGAATGACCAGGTGCTGCTGCTGTGTCCGTCGGCCGACATCACGCTGGAGCGCGTGAGCACGTGGGACACCATGGGATTTCGTGGCACCTGCAGCCCCGGCTATCTGCTGTCGGCGCGGACGTCGTCGGCGAACCTGTTGTCGGCCGACTACGCCAGCATTCTCGCCACGACAATGCTGCCTGCCTCGCACACGATGTGGGCGGCGGCATGGCTGGGTATCGCCGATGCCGCCTACGCGAAGGCACGCGCCACGGTTCGGCAGGCAGCGCGCAAGGCACCCGACAAGACAGTGCCGCAGGCGACGTTGCTGGCGGACCTGACGGTCGTCCACCAGCGGTTCGAATCGATGGTCCTGCATGAGGTTCGGCGATATCAGGCCCTGGTCGAGTCGGGCGCAGCGGAAGCGACCATCAGCTTCACCGTCGCGATGAACAACCTCAAGATCGCGGCGTCGACGGCCGTCATCGAAGTCGTCACCGAATCACTGAAGATCGTCGGGCTCAACGGGTATCGCGAGGATCACGCCTTGACCATGGGGCGTCTCCTGCGGGATGCCTTCGGGCCGCAATTGATGGTTTCGAACGAGCGAATTCGTCTGAACAACGCCAACCTTGTCTTGGCCTACCGGGGGACTGTGAAGTGACAATGACCGATGAACACCTTGCGTTGGCCCGCAAGGAATTTCGCGATTCACTGATTGACGGCGGACTGCTGGTCCCGCTGGGGATCGACGGGCTGTACGGGCGCGGTGGCGACTTCGAGAAGATCATCGAGGGCATCGACGCCGTGGTTCGCCGCAAAGGTGCAGACGTGCACGGCGACGGCGCGAAGGTGCTGCGGTTCCCGCCCGTCTATCCGCGGGAGTCATTCGAGAAGACCGACTACATCGCGTCCTTCCCGAATCTGACCGGGGCCATCTCGACGTTCACCGGCGGCAATGCCGAGCATCGGGCGTTGCTGGCAGACCGGGACGCCGGTCTGCCGTGGGACGGACATCTGAATTCGGCCGGGACCATGTTGGTTTCAGCGGCCTGCCACCCCTCTTACGGTACGTTGCCGAAGGTCCTGCCGGACGGCGGCGCACTCATGGACATCTACGGCTACTGCTTCCGGCACGAGCCGGCCATCGACCCCGCACGTATGCAGGCCTTCCGGATGCATGAGTACGTCGTGGTCGGTTCGCCCGATCAGGCTCAGGCGCATCGGGATTCGTGGGTGGGGCACGGAATGGAGGTGCTGACGTCGCTCGGCCTGGACGCGCGGCCAGCGCCGGCCAACGATCCGTTTTTCGGTCGGGTGGGCCGGATGCTGGCGGCAAACCAGCGCGACGACGAACTGAAGACCGAACTGCTGGTGCGACTCTACGGCGACCTGGACGAGGGCACGGCGGTCGTGTCGGCCAACTGCCACCGCGATCACTTCGGTGTGACGTTCGGCTTGTGCACCGCTGATGGCGCGGTGGCGCACAGTGCCTGCGTGGGCTTCGGCATGGAACGCATTGCTCTCGCACTGTTGAAAACTCATGGACTGCAGACTGATTCGTGGCCGATTGCGGTCCGCCAGCTGCTGGCCTGGTAAGTCCGGCGGATCAGACGGACCGGTGGAGGCAACGGCCATGAACGAGAACCGCCCCGTGGCGGGCGTGGAGGAGCGCGCCGCGCAGCGGTACGCCGAGCTCTACGGTCAGTCGAAGGGTGTCCTCATGCTGGCCGTGGATCTGTTCTTCGTCGTCGATGCCGGGCAGATCGGTGACGACCACCTGTCGCTGTTCCAGCAAGCGTATGAGCAGATGCACGCGGCGGTCCCGATGATGGATCCGGAGCTGGTGGCCCACGTCCTGCAGATGGATCTGGGCCGGCCGGTGGCCGACCTGTTCGCCGAGTTCGACGAGGCACCCATCGCTCGAGGTTCCATCGGCCAGGTGCATCGGGCGGTGCTGCCTGACGGCCGCGCGGTGGCGGTGAAAATCCAGTACCCCGGTGTCGCAGAGGTGATTCGGGCAGATCTGTCCAATCCTGAACTGGTCGTGTCGATATGGCGCTATCTACAGGCAGCGGCACGGATGAAGACGCCGAATCCGCGCGAGATGGCCAGCGAGGTCGCGGCGCGGATCGCCGAGCAGATCGACTATCGCCATGAGGCTGCCAACATCACCGAGTTCAGCCGGCTGTTCTCCGGCCACCCGTATCTGCGCATCCCCGAGGTCATCGACGGCTGGTGCGGGGACCGGGTTCTGACCATGACCTACCTCGACGGGCTCGATTGGGAACAGGCCCGCGACGCCGACCAAGGGCTGCGGGACGCGTGGGCCGAGGCGATCTACCGATTCTTCTGCGGTTCCTACCGGCACGGGTCGTTGTTCCACGCCGACCCGCATCCCGACAACTTGCGCTTCGGCTCAGACGGTTCGATCGGGATCGTCGACTTCGGTTGTGTCCAGACCCTTTCCGAGTTTCGGCGGCGTCATTTTGCCGCCTTGCCGCGGGCCGCGATGTCGGGCACAAAACAGGACATCGCGCGCGCGATGATCGAAGCGGGATTCGTCTGGCACAACCCCGTCGTCACACCGGACGATCTGCACCGCTGGTGGCAACCGCTGTTGTCGCCGCTGGTGAATCCGCAACCCGTGCGGTTCGGTGGCCCGGATTTCCTCGACCTGGCCCGGATGATGTTGCTGATGCAGGACCATCCCCAATTGGGCGATATGTACATACCGTCAGAGCACATGTTTGCCGCTCGGCTGAGCGTCTCGTTCATGTCGACGCTGGTGGCATTGGGGGCGCAGTTGCACGCTCGCGGCTGCATCGACGACATGGATGGTGTCGCCGAACCGGTCACGGAGATGGGCAGGCAGCACATTGCCTGGGTCCATCGGCGCGGGCTGCCGTTCGGACTTGACGATCACACTGCTCACCTGCGCTGAGCAGGTCTCGCCGTCCGAAATCCGTTACCCGTGCCACATGCCTGAGCCCCGAGCGGCACTGGTCGGGGTCATGCCGTTCGGGGCCCAGGACGGGTGGGGGCGTCAGCCCGGGTTCAGTAGGCGCCGTCCCCGGTGAGCACAGTGCGGATGGTCTTGAGGATGATCAGGATGTCCTGCGACAGTGACCAGTTCTCGACGTAGGTGAGGTCGAGGCGGATGGCGTCTTCGGCCTCGAGGTCCGAGCGGCCGCTGATCTGCCAGAGGCCCGTGAGGCCGGGCTTGACGGCAAGCCGGTGGCTGACCAGGTCGTCGTAAGTGTCGACCTCACGGCGGACCTGTGGTCGCGGACCGACGACGCTCATGTCGCCGGTGAGAACGTCGAAGAACTGGGGGAGTTCGTCGATGCTGAACTTGCGAATGACCTTGCCCACCTTGGTGACTCGCGGATCGTCCTTCATCTTGAAGAACAGCGCATTGCCGCCGTTGGCTTCGATCAACTCGGCCTGACGGGCGTCGGCGTCGACGAACATGCTGCGGAACTTGGTCATCCGGAAAGGCTTACCGTCGATCCCGATGCGTTCGGACTTGTAGAAGATGGGGCCGGCGCTGGTCAGTTTCACCGCGAGGGCCGTGACGATCATGACCGGTGCGACGGCGGCCAGGGCAGCGACGGCGAACAGCAGGTCGAAGGTCCGCTTGATCAGTGAATTGGCCCGGCTGTATTGGGGTTTGGCGATTTCGAAGACTGCCATGCCGGCGACCGGACGGCTGGTGAGGCGCTGGTTGGTGATGTCGATGAGGCCGGGAGCGACCATCATGTCGACACCTTGTTCCTCCAGTTCCCACATCAGCCGGCGGATGTCGGTCGGGCGCAGGTGATGCGTGGCGGCCAGAGCGACGGTGTCCACGCCGGTGCGAGCGACGGCGTCGAGGATGGCTTCATCCGTGCCGACGATGGGGATGTTGCGCCCCGCGACAGTGAGGACCTCTTTGGGGTGGGTCGGGCCGAGCGGTGTGCAGATGCCGGCGATGTGGTAGCCGGCCCACGGATCCTTCGCGAACTCGGCGGCGATGTCGCGGGCGGCGCTGGTGGCACCGACGATCAGAAGCCGGTTCTGGTTGAGACCGCGTTCGCGCTGTCTGCTGGTGTGGCGGCGCCACATGATGCGGGTGGCGATCAAACCGATCAGGCCGGCGGGCAACGCGATGGCGAGGTAGCCACGGGAGAGGTCGACGTGGAAGAGCGTGTCGGCGATGGCGACGAGGCCGAAGAGCTGCAGGGTGGCGGCGATCAGCGTGATGTATTCATCGGTGCCACGGCCCACGACTTTGGGGGACCGGCTGCCCAGCGACAGGAAGCCCATCCACAGGGTGGCCAGGGTGACCGACACCGTGAGGTAGTGGATGTGGGCGTCGGCGTCCAGAGATACATAGACGGGGTGTTCGGCGGAAGTACCGAATCGGATGGTTTGGCCCAAAATTACCGAGCAGCAAATTACCAGCGCATCGCTGATAACGAGCTTCCGGGCAAGTTTTGCGTGACGCAGCTCACGCATCGACCGCCCGCGGTGGCCGTTGGCTGCGGTAGCTGGCAGTCCGAGCGGTAGGTCGGTGTCGCCGCCGATTTGTGTGCCGGAAGCGGCCAAATCGCTGGTGACGGTGTGCTTTATGCTCGTCGGTGTCGCCATGGTTAAGGCTCGGCTCTCTGCTCGGCTGGGTCCGTGCGGTTGCTGTGGGCCCGGCGCTCCGGGCGGCTTGGCCTGCGGTTTGGTGCTTGGTCCGGCTCGCTCCAGAACCCGTCTGCTTGTCGCAAAAATGTTTACGAAGCGAATTTCAGCAAATTTACACCGGGAGTCTGGTTCAAGCAAGCGCAGCGGTGTACTCAGTGGCTGTTTGTGTGTGTCACAAGTGCGCGGTTGGCGCCCGCGAAGTACGCCGCGGGGCTGCTTGACCTGCGCAGATCATCTCGCCGATTGCCAGGAGGGTCTCGAAATATATTGCCGGGCATGGCGCGAGGGTGTGGTGTCTCGAGTTCGACACTGCTCTCCGCGGCAACTGATTTCTGTCAACGCGCTGCCGATGTGCCCAACCGGCTAGTGTGATCGACCCAACTGTGCCAAACTTGGCAAATCATTAAAGGATCGCCAGCATCGGTGATTGAGCACGGTTAGTTGAGTAAAAATAGTCGTATGCTGCATGTTCTGCACTTGCGTGCGTCATAGCAGCAAATATTGACGGAGGTTGAGCGGTTGCCGGTGAGGCCATCTCGACGCTGTGGAGGTCGTCTTGGCTGAGTTCGACTACATCGTGCTCGGCGCGGGTTCTGCGGGCTGTGTGCTGGCAAACAGGCTCTCCGCTGATCCCCGGAATCGGGTTCTGCTGGTCGAGGCGGGTGGCTACGCGCGCAGCCCGTATCTGCAAGTGCCGAAACTCGGAAGCCGGTTGTTCGACGATCCCCGCTACGTCTGGCACCAGCAGACGATCCCGTTCGGGCCCGAGAGTGCTGTCGAATTCTGGCCTCGCGGCAAAGTGCTCGGTGGCTCGAGCGCCATCAACGGCATGGTCTACAACCGGGGCCAGCGGGCCGATTTCGACGAGTTGGAGCGGCTCGGAAATCGCGGCTGGGGCTGGGATCACATCCTGGCCGCGTACCGCAGCTTCGAGAACAACACGATCGGCCGGCCGGATACTCGTGGATCCGGCGGTGAACTGGCCATCAGTGTGGTGTCGGACCCGGACCCGATCGCCCTGACCGTGGCCTCGGCCGGCACCCGCCTCGGCCTGCGGTACCTCGACGACCTCAACGAATCGGACGAGCCCCGCATCGGACTTGCGCCGGCCACCATCCATCACGGCAGACGCGTCAGCGCCGCCACCGCATTCTTGAATCCGGTGGCGGCACGCCCCAATCTGCGGGTTGTCACCGGTGCCACCGCGGAGCGATTGGTGCTCGACCGGGGCCGGGCCACCGGAGTGGTCGTCCGGATCGGTTCGTCCATGTCGTTACTCGAGGCGGGTCGTGAGGTGGTGCTGTGCCTCGGTGCGCTCGGTTCGCCGAAGCTCTTGCAGCTCTCCGGGATCGGGCCGCGTGACGTGCTGACGTCTGCAGGTCTACGGGTCTATCTGGACCGCGAGAATGTGGGCAGGCGGATGCGGGACCATCGCACTCTGGTCAACACCTACCGCCTGAACAGGGATGTCGGCCACAACCGCCGACTGTCGAGCGCGTCCGCGAAAATCGGGACCGCCATCAAGTACGCGGCCACGGGCCGCGGACCACTGGCTGCGCCGACCGGGGACGTCCTGGCGCTCTTCAAGACCGAACCCGGGCGGCCGCGCGTCGACGGTCAGATGCTCGTCACCGCGTTGACGTTGTCGAGTCACGGGGGACGCGTCGAGCGCCTTCCAGGGCTCTCCTGCATGGGTGAGATTCTGCGGCCGACGTCTGAGGGCAGCGTGTGGATCAACTCGCCCGATCCCGACGCGCCACTGATGATCGACCCCAACTACCTGGCCACCAGGCATGACCGGGACGCCGCCGTCCGGGTGCTGCGCACCATGCGCAAGGTGTTCGAGCAGTCTCCGATCGCGGCGCTGATCGAGGCCGAGTTGAGTCCCGGCGACGGCGCCCGATCCGACGACGAACTACTGCTGTCCGCCATGACAAAGGGACAGAGCGGGTTCCATGCGATCGGTACGTGCGGCATGGGGCCACACGACGACGACGTGGTGGATGACCAGCTGAGAGTGCGCGGCATCGATGGACTACGCATCGCCGATCTGTCGATCTTGCCGATCATGGTCTCCGGCAACACCAACGCGCCCGCCATGGCGCTGGCCGCCCGTGCGGCCGATCTGATCAACGCCGGCCGTGACGCGGCGTCGGTGGCTCCCGGTCGTGCGATATGAGATCGATTCGGTAGCAAACCGCTGCTGAGTCGACTAGTCCTTGCGCCGAGCTGGCGCCATCGATGAATCGACTGGTAGCACCGGTGGCTACCGCCGCCGCCGGCCTGTGCCGCTCGAAGCGGACGAGGCGGCAGGAAGTGCGATAGGGCGCCCGGAGCTACGGCATGATCGGCGGCGTCCCCCAGAAGCCGTTGAGCGGTGTGGCAAAGGCGTCGTTCTGCGTCAGGGGCTTCAACGTCAGCGCATCCTCGATGGTGCGCAGCAGGCTGTAGTGATTGGCGTAGCTGTGGTCGGTGAACTGGCCTGAACGCATGCCGCCGTCGACAGCTGCGGGTGACGGAATCACCACGGTGACAACGCGATTGCCCTCATTGCCGAAGCCGAGTGACAGATTGTCCGAGTCTTCGTCGAACGTGATGAAGATCGCGCTCTTCTGCGAGGGGTCGTTCCAGACGTCCGAATTCACGATGGTGGGGATGGTCTGCTGCAGGAACTGATCGCTGGCCTTGACGTTGTATTGGCGGTTGGTGAGCAATCCGCCGATGTAATGGAGAATGCCGCCAGGGAAGTCGATCGGGCCCTCGCCGTTGTTGGCCTCATTGGCAGCGAACCAGACAAAGTTCGGTGTGCTGGCCGATGAGCCCAGATCCTTCGCCATCTGGGTGAGTGGATGCAGGTGCGCGGTGGCGCGAGCCTGGTCGTTGTAGATGTCGCTGTACGCCAGGAATGGCAACTGGTCAGGCGCGTAGTTGCTTGTCGACACGTAGGGCCCGGCATCGGACATGCCCTGCGCGTACCCCGCCCACGTCTTGCCGGCCTCTTCGATTCTGTCGGCCAGGTTGGTGGCATCGATGCAGTTTGTCGCGCAGTTGTAGTTGAGGCCGAAGTCTGAGCCCCCGAGGATCGGGTAGTAGTTGGGGTCGCTCGGGTGGGTGAGTCCGTGATAGTTGTCCGCGACGCCGTAGGCGTTGATCAGGCTGTTGAGGTACGGCGCGTTTGGGCTGCCGACGACGTCGCCGTATCCCTTGTTCTCCAGGTAGACCATGAAGACGTGGTCGAGCGCGCCGACTTTCGACTTGGGTGCGTCCGGCGGCGGCGGTGCGGGTAGTGCGTCGCCCACCGTGAACGACAGGTTGTCGGCGAACGCGTTGTTGTAGCCGCCGGTGAACGGGTTCGAATCCTTGAGCGTGACGACCACCTGTGCCGTGCGGGTGCCGGCGGGAATGGTCCCTTCGGTACTGCGCTCGAGCAGTCCGGTCTGGAACCAGCGCTCAAGGGGGCCGACGGGTGCCAATTTTCCGACGCCGAGTTGCGCTCCGCCGGCATCGCGGAACGTGATCTTCACCGATGCCGCCGAGGGGTCGATCAGCGTGCCGCCGAGGAACCCGCTCAGCTTGTACGGCGTCGTGCCCCCGTCGATCGTCAATGCCGCGCCACTGAGATCGACCGTCTGGGTCAGGGTCGAGGTCGCGACGTTGCCGCCGCCGAAGAACTGTTTGTCGGTGGGAGTGGACGGATCGCTGGGGAAGTTGAAGATCGGCGGCAGTGTCGGGCCAGGCATCGGAAGTCCCAACGGGATGCGGCGGACGGTGCCGTATTTGATGACAGTCGGTGTGCCGGTGACCGTCCAGCCCGGGATGGAAACGGTGCTGCCACCGGACAGTGAAGGGTCGCCGAATTCCGCGCCGGGGTTGGTCAGCAGGTTGGGACTGGTGACGTTCCAGGCGGAAACCACATGGGGTGGAAGGAGATTCGTCTCGATTTGCCGACGTACCCACGCGAGCACCGTCCACAGCGCCGGCGAATTCGCGGGTACGTTGGACGGCAGCGTCGAGACCAGAGGCCGTATCGCAATGCTGATGAGTTGCTTTGCCGCAGTGACGATTTGGCTGATTGTGGTAGGTGCGGTCGGGGCGTAGGCAGTGGGCGTGACGACCGCGGCCAGACGTGCCGGCGTCGCAGTACGGGACGCCGATGAACTGTTCGGCACGGGCGCTGTGGCGGCGGCGGACACCGCTGGGGCATGGTCGAGCGTGGCGGCGGTGGGTTGCGGATGGCCTGTTCTCGTTGTGGCGCCGGTGGATTCGCCGACCGCGGGTGTCGGGGCTGGTGCTTCCTTGCCGAGGGTGCCTCGGTGGAGGTTCGCGTTGCGGTGGCGATTGTCGGTGTCGTTGCTCTTGCCGGACTGTTTGGGTTTGTGTGCGTGTGTGGGCGCCGGCCCACTGGGACCCGCCGCATCCGTGGCATGTGAGGTGTCCGACGCTGTCGGCGACGGTTCGGCGTAGGCGGTCCCTTGCCCCACCGCGATGGATACGCCGACCCCGAGAAATACCGCCAGAGCCCCGACCCGACCGATGTACCGTGAGCAACCCATGGTGGTTCCCTCCGCCCGTCCGCTGTTGACCCGCCTGCGGTAACGGTAGGAAGAATTGACGCCGGAGTTAGCATTTCCGCCTGTGATGAAGCTGGGAGTCTTCGTAAAATTTCCGGAGATTTTGTTGATGACGGCCCACGACGATCCGAAATGCGGGCCGCCACCCCGTCAGCTGACAGGGTGGCGGCCGCGTATTCGGATTCAGAGGCGAATGAACGCGCTGCCCTGCATGTCCCACACGCCCCAGGCGCCCAGGTCAGGGTTCCAGACCACCTGCATACCGGTGGCCCAGTCGGGCAGCGGTGGTGCCGGTGGAGTGCCCATCGGCGGCAGCACCGGGACCACGACCCACGCCGGCGTCGCGGTGAACGGGATGCGGTCCTGAGGCACCGGTCCGCCATGTCCGGGAGGCGGCAGGTACCCGCGCCCCGGCGGGAGCGGATCGCCCGGCGTCCCGGCATTCACGCCAGGTCCCGTCATGCCGGGAACGGGCGGTGGCGGCGGCATCGGGTGTGCGGGTCGGCCTGGACGAGGCCTGCTCCGACACCGAGTCCGGCCAGACCGAGCATGCTGGTTGCGACTGCACGCGCTGCGGTCTTCTTCAAGGTGCAATGCGGAGAGTTACGGATCGAGTCGGCGGCACCGCGCCGCCGGGTGCCCGTGGCCGGACAGGTCCGGCCACGGCGGTCGGCGCAGGAGTGTCAGGCAGCCGATTGTCGCGGTGATCAGGCCCGTCAGGACACCGATCAACGCGATCCGGTCTGCGTCCACCGCAGGCACCCAACTGGTCCCTCCGTCACGGATCACGAAGACTCCGAGTGGTTTTGCCGTTGTGCTGGTGCCGCTGTGGTTGACCTTGGCGACGGGAATCACGGTCGATCCGTCGGGCGTGTGGTACGGCTCGGCGAATACCCGCCCAGCGGCGTCGTCGGCGAACTGGTCGAGAAAAGCTTCCGGATTCGGCAACCTGGCCTCCGCGTGGTCGGGCGTGGATGGTCGCCAGCGTAGGGCGCCGGACCCGCTCTCGGCCAGACCTTCGCCGACTACGGCCGGACGGCGCGGCTGTTCAGTTGCCGGATATGTCCGCACAACACGGTGGCGAAGGCGCACCAGAGCGGATAGAGCGCAAGCGGCGCAGCCCGTCCACCGGTGGCGTTGACAGCACGCCGCGTCATGTCGGCACTGCTCACCGTGAGCGCAGCGCTGACGACGGTCGCGGTGCCGAGGCGACGGCGGTTGAAGAACAACCAGGACCACGCGGCGTTCAGCGCGAGGTTCAGTGCCAGGGCGTTCCGGTACGCGCGACGCTCGATGTCGCGGCCGGTGGCGCCCAATTCGTCGATGGCGGCCGCCGACACGACGGCGATGTCGGCGTAGAGCGCGGGCCAGACGACCGGGAACACCTCACGGGGCGGTTGATATGCCGGTTTTCGCAGCGCCGCATACCAATTGGATCGAACTGCGGGTGCTGTTGCCATGCCGCCGAGCGCCGCGGTGGCGGCAGTCGCAAAGCCGGTGATCAGCAAGGTGGTGATGCGCATGGAATCCTTCCCCCGGTCCATGCGATGCTACCCGGCGCCGAGTGCGTGAAACCGCCGGAGAGCTTCGGCGCGCTCCTCGCCGTGGTCGACGATCGGTTGCGGGTAGCCGGCCGGGCGGGAGCCTTTTGCGAGGTGGACATCGGAGACGTCGCACAACTCGGGAACCCAGCGGCGGATGTAGGTGCCGGTGGGGTCGAACTTCTGTCCCTGGGCTGTCGGATTGAACACCCGAAAGTACGGCGCGGCATCGGTGCCGCTGCCGGCACACCATTGCCAGCCGTGCTGGTTGTTCGCGATGTCGGCATCGACCAGTTGCGCCATGAACCAGCGAGCTCCCCACTGCCATGGCAGGTGGAGGTCTTTGACCAGAAACGACGCGGTGATCATGCGTACCCGGTTCGGCATGAAGCCGGTCTGGCTCAATTGCCGCATGCCGGCGTCGATGAACGGGAAACCGGTCTGCCCTGCCTTCCAGGCGTCGAAGAGCCGCTCCGCAGCGTCGTCGGTATCGGTTTCGATGGCGTCGAAATCACGATTCCAGTTGTGCCAGGCGCTGTGCGGCCAGTGGTGCAGCACCGCGGCGTAGAAGTCGCGAAAAGCCAACTGGCGCAGGTACGCAACGTGGCTGTTCTGGCTCAGGTCGAGGCCGGCGACCACGGTTCGCGGGTGGATCGTGCCGAACTTCAGGTGCACCGACAGATGACTGGTCCCATCGACGGCGGGCAGGTCGCGGTGATCGGCGTAGTCGTCCAGGCCCGTATCGACGAATCGGCGCCAGCAGCGTAGGGCCGCGTCCGCGCCGCCGGCGACGCCGAGCGGCGCGGCGGCGTCCGGGATGTCGGCCGGCTGGGCTGCCGTCGTGGTCAAGCCGCCCGGAGAGATCCACTGTGCCGAGTGCGGACCAGTTCGGGCCGGTTGCCGCCAGCCGTGGTCCCGCCAGCGCCGAAAGAACGGGGTGAAGACCCGGTAGGGAGTGTCGTCGTCCTTGGTGACCCGACCGGGCGAGACCAGATACGGCGAGCCCGTCGCGACCAACGGCACGCCGTTCAGCGCGTCCTGGACCCGCTCGTCACGGCGCCGACCGAACGGCGTGAAGTCTGCCGAGACATGAACCGCATTCGCACCGATCTCTTTGGCGATCAACGGAATTCGGTCTTCGGGCCGTCCGCGGGTGACCAGCAGCCGGCCATCCAGTTCGGCATCCAGATGCCTCAGGCAGTCGCCCAGGAACTGCAGGCGGCGGGCACTCGACGACGCTTCGAGCCGCGGATCGAGCACGAAGCATGCGAGCACGTCCCGGTCCTGGTCGACGGCGGCCGCCAGGGCCGGCAGGTCACTCAGCCGCAGATCGCGGCGGAACCACAGTAGAGACGGCACAGGTCCATCTTCGTACGGCCGGCGGAGCTGTGGTGGCCGGGATTCGCGTACCCCGCTCAGGTGGTGTCGATACGGTACGCACATGGTGGATTTCGCCCTGCGCTCCTGTGGACTCCGCGGCCACGCAACATTCGCCCCGGATGAACCGGAGCTGGCTGCCCGCCTGCATGTGCAGACGCCGGTCGGCGAGGCCTGGCGATGCCTGCGGTGCGAGACGTTTGTCGTCGGCCCGCCGCGGGGGAAGGGGCCTGCGGAATCGGCGCCGGAAGTACCCCGTGGCCGCCTGCTGCGCGACCGCGTGTTGATGCGGGTTTTGGCGGTCGAGCGGGTTTTCCGATTCCTGCTACTGGCCGCCGTGTCCTACGGCGTGTTCCGGGTGCGGGCGGCGCGGGTGCACCTCAAGGACATGTTCGAGCAGGACCTGCCGTTGCTGCGGCCGCTGGCGGACCAGATCGGCTGGAACCTGGACAGCTCCAAGATCATTCGGCGCATCAGTGACGCGTTCACGATGTCGAGCGACACGCTGCTGTTGATCGCGATCGGTATTGCTGTGTATGCGTTGATCGAATTGGTGGAGGCCGTCGGGCTGTGGGGGATGTGGCGCTGGGGCGAGTATTTCGCGGTGGTGGCCACCAGCTTCTTTCTGCCGCTGGAGATCTACGAGTTGACCGAGAAGGTCACCGCGCTGCGGTTGGCGATGTTCCTGGTGAACGTCGTCGCGGTGCTGTGGTTGTTGTGGAGCAAGCGGTTGTTCGGCCTCAACGGCGGCGGTGCGGCGTACCGGCAGGAGCACGAGACGGAGAGCCTGATGAGCGTCGAGCGAGCCGGTCTGGCAACGGCGACGCCCTGATCTATGGGGTGAAGCGCTCCCGGAGCTGTTCGCGCAGAGCCTGTTTCGCGATCTTGCCGTTGGTGGTGACCGGCAGCACGTCGACGAAGACGACGTGGCGGGGACGTTTGAACGCCGCCAACCGTGCCCGTACATGCGCGATGAGCGTGTCGGCGTCTGGTTGTGCCGCGGCCGTCGGCACCACGACAGCGCAGATCGCCTCGCCCCAGTACGGATCGGGAACTCCGACGACCGCAACGTGATCCACGTCAGGATGGGACGACAGCACGTCCTCGACCTCCCGAGAGGACACGTTCTCACCACCGGTGATGATGATGTCCTTCAACCGGTCCGACACCACGAGTCGGCCGTTGCTGTCGAGGTATCCGATGTCGCCGGTGTGCAGCCAGCCGTCGTCGGTCGTGGGTCTGTCGGGCCAATACCGCACCGCGACCTGCTCTCCGCGCACCAGGATTTCGCCGTTCGGCGCGATCCGGATCTGCACCTCGGCGTGGGGACGGCCGGCTGTGCCGAGCACCGCGGTGTCGCCGGCCGCACCGGCGCGGTGGTCGTCGGGGCCGAGAAACGTGACGTTGCCGCCGGTTTCGGTCATTCCGTAACCCTGGTGGAATCCGACGTCGAGGCGACTCAGGGCCCGCCGCAACAGATCGGCGGGGGGGGGCGGTGAGCCGGACCCGATGTGCCTTAAC
>NZ_JMHT01000063.1 GCF_001905655.1 Mycobacterium sp. ST-F2 | reverse complement strand
TACGTGACGGACAACCCCTCAAACCTGGGGAAATACGTGACCGCTGACACGAAAGTTGGATTGCGCTCTGAGCCGTAGATGCTCACCCCATAGATCTTGTGGTGTTCGATCTCGAACAATTGCAGTTCGTTGATGAACTGCCAGTGCCGCCGCAGCCGTCGGTACGTCGCGGCCCTCAGCAAACCCGCCTTCTCGTCCGTGAAGTGCGATTCGAGGGAAATCAACCCCACAGCCGAACCTGTTGTTCCGGCTTCGATTAGGTGGGCGTCTGTCGGTACAGGCGACTTGCCGCCTGTTGGGGCGTGCAATCAGTCATGACTACTACCCAACCTTCGATCGCACCGTTGTGGACCTCCGAACTATCCGCCTGGCAGTTAGCTCTCCAAGCGATGCGGCAATCGCCCCAGACCATCGAGCTTCGGATGTATCACGTGCGGAGACTCGGCAGAGCAAGCCAGTCTGGGTCTCCCTGGACGTTGTGCCCCAGCGATCTCCTGGAGTGGGCTGGCGGCCACCAGTGGGCACGAGAGACAGCCCGCGCTGTCCGGTCGTCGCTGCGCCGATTCTGGGCTTGGGGGGTCGAGACCGGTCGAACTGATGTGAACTTGGCCGACGTGCTGCCACCGATTCGTCCCGGTCAACCGTTGCCACGTCCCGCAGCACCCGCGGTTGTCGTCGGCGCGATCAGTTCTGCGGACGGCAGGGTTGGCATGATGCTCCGGCTCGCGAATGAAATGGGCATGCGCCGTGGGGAAGTCGCGCAGGTCCGCCCTGAGGACGACCTCGTCCACGACCCCGTTGGATGGTCCCTCGTCGTACACGGCAAGGGCACGAAGAACAGGGTCCTGCCGCTCCCGGACGACTTGGCCGATGCGCTGCGCGGTGCCCCGACCGGCTACCTCTTTCCGAACCAGACCGGTGGGCATTTGTCGCCACACTGGGTTGGGACGCTGGTATCCCGCGCGCTCGCAGATGGCACGACGATGCATCAACTTCGGCATCTGTGTGCAACCGAAATCCACGACGCGACTCATGATCTACGCCTCGTTCAGACGCTCCTCGGCCATGCGTCCGTGGCGACCACGCAGCGCTACATCGCCGTCGACGATTCCAAGGTGCGGGATGCGATTCTCGAGCGGTCCCGCAAATGGCGGCCATAGCGTGAGACTGGCAATTGCCTGTCAGACCGCAGACGTAGAATCCGGCGATGCGACAGGCGCAATCTGGCACCTCCACCGACACAGACGCCGACGTGGACGCATTTGAGCTGCTCCCGATCTCACAAGCCGCGTCGATCCGGGACAGTCTGCTCGATTACCTGGGAACGACGTTCGCGCTTGCGGATCCGGACGCGCGCTATGCGCTGGAGGAATTTCTGCAGCATCCGGAAACCGGGTTGTTCCGGGGACCATATGTGCGTCTCCGCCTGCCGTTCGGTCCCGCCGATCCAGGATGGCGCGACAGTCTGGAGTGGTACGAGGGATTCACACCCTACGGCCATCAGGCGGCGGCCTTTGACCGGTTGAGCAGTTTCAACCTCACGGCCGACAAGCCCCGTCCTTTACCGACGTTGGTCACGACGGGCACCGGGTCGGGTAAGACCGAGTCGTTTCTGTATCCGATCCTCGATCACGTTCAGCGCGCCAAGCGTCAAGGCATCACCGGGACGAAGGCGATCATCCTGTATCCGATGAACGCGCTGGCCAACGACCAGGCGAGCCGTCTGGCGTCGATGATCGTTTCCAACGAGCCGATCAGCGGCGTCACCGCGGCCCTTTACACCGGCCAGGAGGGTCCCGAGCGCTCGAAAGTGAGTGCCGACGGCCTGATTACGAGCCGCGACATCATCCGCGACTGCGCACCCGACATCCTGCTCACCAACTACAAGATGCTCGACCAGCTGCTGCTTCGGCACGCCGACGCAGGCATCTGGCGGCAAAGTGCGCACAGCCTGCAGTACCTGGTGCTCGACGAGTTCCACACCTACGACGGCGCCCAGGGCACCGACGTGTCAATGCTGTTGCGCCGTCTCGGGTTAACGCTGAAGAGCTACTGGAACGCCGCCGATCAGAGCCTGACTGAGGACGACTGGAAGCGGCCGCTGGGCCGCATCACACCGATCGCGACGTCGGCGACCTTGGGGGACAAGGGCGATCCACGCACCATGCTGGACTTCGCTGAAACCGTATTCGGCGAGCTGTTCGACCAGTCGGCAGTCGTCACCGAGTCGCGGTTCGGCATCGACGAATGGGCGGCGGGTGCACCTCCGCCGTGGCCTCCGAATGATGTTGACGCATCGGTGATTCGCGAGGTTGCTGACCAGGTTCGGGCCCTTCCGAAGCCGACATCTCCCGCCGCTATTGCGGTTGAAGTCCTTGCAGCGCTGTATGATTCGGCGCCGCGTGAGGCGATCGAGGACGTTGACGCTGATGCGTTGCTCAGCCTGGCCAAACAGCATCCGTTGGTCCAAGCGGTCGTTTCGGCGTCGGGAGATGCGATCTCGTTGGCTGACCTCGCGGCGGCGACCGTGAATCCTCGCGAGATCGCGGTGGCCAAGCCGGCCGATGTTGAGGTGTTTTTCGAAGCGGTGCTGGCGATGCTCAGCCACCTGCGCAAAGAGTGTGGCCGCGAAGCTGTTTCGGTCGAGGCCCATCTGTGGATCCGTGAGCTGACCCGTGTTGGGCGCGAGGCGGCCGGTTCGCCGCGACTGATCTGGGAGGACGACGGGGTCGTAGCCGACGCCTCGGGTCACGCGCTGCCGACGTTCCCGGCGATCTACTGCCGGCACTGCCACCGGTCCGGCTGGGGAGTGATCCTGGCGCCCACTGGCTGGGAACTGGAATCCAGCGATGACGCGACCCGCGCGAAGCACATGAAGGGCGACGAACGGTTCCGGCCGCTGATCCACGCTCCTGCTGAAGGGGACCGGGAGTCGGAAGCAGGCGAAGATTCCAACCTGATGTGGTTCGACGTCGAGGCGCGCCAATTGGTACCGGCGTCCGGCGGCGGCGAAGAGTCCGTCGTCCTTCCGGTGCTGACGCATAAGGGAGACAACGCGGGAGAGCTCTCGAAGAAGGACACCTGCCCGTCATGCCTTCGTGCGGAGGGGATTCGGTTCCTGGGTTCGGCGATCGCGACCATGTTGTCGGTGTCCCTGTCGGGGCTTTTCGGTACTCCAGGGTTGGATCCGAAGGAGAAGAAAGCCCTGGTGTTCACTGACAGCGTGCAGGACGCGGCGCACCGGGCTGGTTTCGTCCAGGCCCGTTCGCACGCGCTGACTCTGCGCTCGCTGGTGCGCCAGGCGATCGGCGACGACGACATCGACCTCGCGAAACTGGCCGCCCGCGTCGTGGACCTGGCCGGCGATGACCAAGGCAAGCGCTATCGCGCGCTGCCGCCCGAACTCGCCGCGCGGGAGAAGTTCGAGCAGTTTTGGTCGGCGCCGACTCTGCGGCAGGTACCTCGCCAGGTACTTGGCTGGGTGGAGAAGCGGCTGCTGCTCGACATCGAGCTGGAATTTGGTTTACGCTCGAATGTGGGTCGCACGCTTGAGCTTTCGGGCAGTGTTGTCGCCGGACTCGATGCGAACAGTGGCCTCCTGACGCGCTGCGCGCGCGCCGCGTGGGAGGCCGCCGCGGGAACGCAGTCGAGCATCATCGATACAACCGACGATCTGCTGCTGCGGTGGGTCGTCGGCGTCATCGAGCGGATGCGCACTCGTGGCGCGATCGACCACGAATGGTTCGCCAAGTTCCGGCAGGAGGACGGGAACCGCTGGTGGATCACCGGTGGCCGCAAACGCCAAGAAGGCATGCCCGGTTTTGGCAAGGGCAACTCCACGCCCGGCTTCCCGGTGGCGGGCAGGCGAGGCAGTGGTGATACGGATCTGGAACCAGTGGGCTCAGTCCGGGGTTGGTACTCCGCCTGGACCAAGAAGGTTCTCGGCCTGGACACCGCCAACGATGGCGCCACCCTCTCTCGCCTGCTGTTCGAGCAATTGGCGGATCGTGGCGTCATCGGAACCGTCACCTCCAAGTCCGGTGCCACCACCTACCACCTCGATCCGCGCGCCGTGATCGTGCGCGCTGTCATACCCGAGGAGATGACGGGCGGCGAAGTGGCGCTGCAGTGCGATGACTGTCACGCGGTGACCGTGGCCGCGCCGGATGCGGTGGCCCGGCTGGCCGGCGGCCCCTGCTTTGTCCCGCGCTGCGCCGGTTCGCAACGCGCCTTTGCATTGCAGGACAACTTCTATCGCCAGATGTACGAATCGTCCGACATTCAGCGGGTGGTGGCACGCGAGCACACCAGCCTCTTGGAGGACAAGGTTCGGCTGGAGTACGAGAACCAATTCAAGGCAAACAATCCCGCGCCGGATGCGCCCAACGTTTTGGTTGCGACACCCACGCTGGAGATGGGCATCGACATCGGCGACCTGTCGGCGGTCATGCTGGCGTCACTGCCCAAGACCGTCGCCAATTACTTACAGCGAGTGGGCCGGGCCGGCCGCATCACCGGCAATGCGTTCAACCTCGCGTTCGTGACCGCCCGCGGCGACCAGTTACCGAGGTTCTACCGGCCGCTGGACATCATCAACGGCACGGTGCGACCACCCGCCACTTACCTTGACGCCGAAGAGATTCTGCGCCGCCAGTTCGTCGCGTCGGTCGCCGATCGCCTAGCCCGCGACAAGGACATGCCGCACCCACGCAACACCGTGGAGGCGTTGTCATCCACCGTCGCCGGGACCTATCTCGGGACGCTCGTCGACGAGGCCGAGACCAACCCCGCACTCATCGACGCATTCGTCGGCGGGTTCGGCTCACTCGATCGTGATGTGGTCGAGCGGTTGCGCGAGTGGGCCACGCCCGGCGGCGGCCTCGGGGACCGCTGCCATCAAGCATCGTTGGCGTGGTCGAAACGCCTTGAAACACTAGGACATCGGCGTACCCAGGTTCAGGGTGTGCTTCCCGCGTTGCAAGAAAAAGCGAATTCTGCGGCCGCCACCGAAGACGACCGACGCGAATACCGCACCGCGCTCGCAGCGTTGAACCTGACCAACCGCCAGATCAGCGATCTGCGCAGCGAATACTGGATCAGTACGCTGGAAACGTTCGGGCTATTCCCGAACTACACACTGCTCGACGACTCCGTGACCCTCGCCGTGTCGGTGTCGTGGATGGACCCCGAAACTCAGTCCTACGACGACACCTCCTTCGAGCTCTCCCGTGGATCGGCAGCCGCGCTACGCGATTTTGCGCCCGGCTCAACGTTTTACGCCAACGGATTCGCGATCGCGATCGACGCCATCGATTTGGGCGTCGAGGGTGAGGCGATCCGGGCGTGGGCGTGCTGCCCGGACTGCGGATTCATCGACGAGGAAGCCTCGCCCACGATGTGCCCACGCTGCCAGGCCACGGGTATCGCCGACGTCGGGCAACGAATTCCCGTGGTGGAGTTGACCGCGGTGTCTTCGGCGATCCGCCGCGAAGAAGCCACCATCGACGATGTGCGCGATGAACGCACCCGCGAGCGCTTCGACATCGTGTTCGCCGCCGACATCGACGGCGCCGGTACGTCACGCACCTGGTATGCCGACGATATCGGCTTGGGGGCCAAGCACATTCGTGGCCTGACTCTGCGGTGGCTCAACATCGGCAAGACTCACGCGCCGGGCACTTCGCGGTTCATCGCTGGGGACGAGTGGAACGCGGCGATGTTCCGGCTGTGCTCCGAGTGCGGCAAGCTCGACCTCGCCACCGGCTCGAACTCGCCCCGGGAGCACCGGCCGTGGTGCTCGTTGCGTACGGCTCAGAACGAGAAGACCGTCAGCATCGCGCTGGGCCGCAAGATGGTCACCGAGGGGCTTGTCATGCGACTGCCCATCGAATGGACCGTCGGCGCAGACCCTTTCGCGATTCCGTCCATGACCGCCGCGCTGCTGCTCGGGCTGCAACAACACATCGGCGGCGCGCCCGACCACCTGCAGGTCCAGCCGATCCGCGATCCCGACAGCGGAGCCCGTACACTCCTGATCCACGACATCGTCCCGGGCGGGACCGGATATCTGGCCGAGCTCGCCAACCCGGAGATTGTGTGGACGATCCTGCGGTTGGCACTCGACGTTGTCGCGGCGTGCCCGTGCCAGGATGACGGCAAGCTGGCCTGCGACAAATGCCTGCTGCCGTTCGCGTCGCTGCATCAGGTGAAGTACACCGACCGTGCGTACGCGGAGAACCGGCTGCGCGAACTGCTCGGCGCCCCCACCACAATGACGTGGAACTTGAAGGAAGAGTGGCCGGACACGAAGTCCCACGAATCGACTCTCGAACTCGAATTCCGTCGGGTACTGGAAGAACGGCTCAAGACTCTCGGCGCCACCATCGAACCGTTCTGGACCGGCTCTGGCATCGCGTGGAATTTCTCGCTGGGAGCCGGACGAGAGTGGACACTTCAGCCGCAGCAGAACATTTCCGGGTGCAAGCCCGACTTCGTGCTTCGGTCCAAAAAGCCCGGCGTGCCGCCGGTCGCGATCTTCACCGACGGATTCGACTTCCACGCCAGCATCACCAATAACCGACTGTGGGACGACGCCGAGAAGCGGCAAAATCTGCGCGGCCAAGGATATTTCGTGATGGCTTTCACTTGGGATGACCTCAAAGAGGCGAAACCGCCGTCGTGGTACTCGGCGCAGACCGTGTCCCCGGTGTTGGCCGCAGCCGGCGACAAGCTGTCAGCGAAAGCGGTGGACCTCATTCCGCGCGGGCCGATGGAATCCCTGTTGGCCTGGATTCAGGCGCCCTCGGCAGACGAGCGTCGAGACCTGGCCCACTGGGTGCCGTTCTTCCTCGTCCCCGACGGTGTCACACAATTGCCAATGCGGTCGGATGCCGACCTGGCGCAGGTGGGTCTTGACGTCCTCGATGGGGGTGCGCCTGCGGCAGGCGATGCCGTCGCCACGGTATGGCGACGCGACCGACTGGCCGTCGTCCTTCGTCACGTCGACCAGGCAACGTTCACATTCGCCACCGCCGTCGTGCTCGACGACGCGGAAGCCGGACCCGACGGCAAGGCCTCCTGGCAGGAATGGCTCTGGCTGTCCAATCTGCTCAGCCTGCGGCAAGCCGAAACCGTCATCACCACGCGTAACCACATGAAGCTCGGGTCGGTTGTGGTGCCAGAGGCGGAAAATGCAGACGGTGCAACAGAAGTCGAGGCCAGGCTGCTGGCGCGGATCGACGAGTTGAAGCTGCCGAAGCCGACCGTCGGCGCCGAGGTGGAAGGAATAATGACCAGCATTGCGTGGCCCGAGTACAAGATCGCTGTGGACTTGGAGCTGTACGACGAGGACCGCACAGATTTGGTCGATCTCGGTTGGCGGCTGGTTGCAGCCGAGGCGTCAGAGATTTCAGCGGTGATCGGAAAGGTGTCCTCGTAATGCCGCAGATCGTTTTCGGTCCCCAACTCGGTGATGTCGACGGCAGTACCCAGAAGGCGGTGTATGCGTTTCTGGCCAAACTCCAAAAGGACGACACCGCACCGGGACTGCACATCGAGCCGATCAACAATTGCATCGACCCGAGAGTACGAACGGGCCGAGTCAACGACTTCTACCGCGCAGTTATGGTCAAGGTCCAGGGCTCTGGCGCCGAGGCACACTACGTCTACCTCGGCACCCTTCCGCACGACGACGCGATCGAGCAGGCGCGCAAGGTCAAGGTGTCGATCAACCCGCGCAATGGAATTGCCGAGCTGATCAAAGCCGACCAGGACGCCGAGGCGGCGGCACCAAAGCCGCCGACGCCCCAGCCGGCGACGACCGAAGTTGTATCCACGGTCGAAAAGTCGTTGCGTGAACGGGAATTCACCGTCGATATGTTCACCGACCTCGGCATCGACGCCGACTTCGCCGAAGGCGTGCTCGACATCACCGACTCTTCAGAACTTCTCGACTATGCAGCCACAGCGTCTGCCAAGTGGCAGGGCGAAGCGCTGCTCGACATCTACACCGGCAAGCCACTGTCGGACGTCCGCGACGCCTACTCGATTCGTGACATGAAGACCGATGACGAATCAGACGACGACCTGCTCGAGGCGTTGAAGCATCCCGCGGCCCAGATGGAGTTCGCGTTCATCAACGGTGACGACGACTCGCTGCGGGACATCCTGGAGAAGAACGACTTTCATGCATGGCGGGTTTACCTGCATCCCGAACAGCGGATGTTCGTCGACAAGCCCTACAACAGCTCCGCTCGATTATCCGGTGGCGCCGGAACCGGCAAGACCGTCGTTCTGTTGCATCGAGCCCGTGCGCTGGCCAAGGCGAATCCGTCTGCACGAATCGTGCTGACAACGTTCAACAGAACACTCGCCGATGGATTGCGCGACCAGTTGAAAGTGCTCGACCGTGACCTGCCAATCGCCAGTGCGCTGGGGGAGCCCGGTATCTATGTTGGCGGCGTCGATGCGATCGCGCATCGTGTGCTGACGATGGCCGACAGCGCTGCCGTCACATCGGTGCTCGGCCCACGGGGCGCGGATGTTCTGGGTGTCGTCGGTGACGGGGAGTGGGCCAATGCGGCGGCGGGGTCGGACCTGTCGGCAGAGCTTCGTTCGCCGGGTTTCTTGGCGGCCGAGTACGGAATGATCGTGCTGCCCAACCGAATCACCTCGCGTGAGCAGTACTTGAAAGTCCGCCGACCCGGGCGCGGCGTTGCGCTCGACCGCGGCAAACGTGGGCAGGTCTGGGACATTATCGAGGCGTACCGTTCCACCGCAGCCGCCAACGGCGCGACCGACTGGGACGAGCGGGCCGTCATCGCCGCGACCTACCTGGACACGACGGGCCTGCGGTTCGCTGACCACATCCTGGTCGACGAGGCGCAGGACCTCAGCCCGACCCGGCTGATGCTCTTGCGGGCTCTGGTGGCCCCCGGGCCGAATGATCTTTTCCTGGCAGAAGATTCGCATCAACGGATCTACGGGAACCAAGTGGCACTCAAGCGGTTCGGCATCAACATCGTCGGGCGGTCCAAACGACTCACCTTGAACTACCGGACGACTGACCAGAATTTGCGGTACGCGCTCGGGATTCTCAGCGGCGAGCAATTCGTGGACCTGAACGAAGAGGCCGTGTCATCTGATGGCTATCGGTCTGCGCGCAGTGGGCCGAAACCGTTTGTTGTGCAATGTGAATCGCTCAGCGCGCTCTATGAGCGGGCAGCGGGCTTCGTGAAGGAGTGGGGCGATGCCGTTGGTCCGGTTGGCCTGCTCGTGTCGACGCGCAATGAAGGTGAGCGACTGCCGCGGGTGCTGGCCGAACACGGCGCCGAGGTGCGGTTCGTCGACCGCGACGGCCAGGCCGCGTCTGGGAAAGCTGCTGTGATGACCATGCACCGCTCGAAGGGCATGGAATTCTCCCGGGTGATTCTGGTTGGCGTAGGGAAGGACAGTCTGCCGTCGGAGTACCGGCTGAAGTCGCTTCCGGAAGCCGAACGCGCAGATGCACTTCGGCGTGAGCGGTCGCTGCTATACGTCGCAGCCACTCGCGCGCGAGATGTGTTGGTGGTCTTGCACACTGGGGCTCCGAGTGAGCTACTGCCGGATACCGGTGCGCCATCGGTCGGCTAACCTGCGCGGCAGGGATTAAGCGCGACGGGGCGCGGCCAGGCGCTCGCGGCGGAGCAGGTCGACCTCGGGCAGGTCCAGGGGCGGCAGGTCGCCGACGACCTGGGCCAGCAGGTAGTCGGCCAACTCCGGATTGCGGGCCAGACACGGGCCGTGGAGATAGGTCGCCACGACACTGCCCTGGACGACGCCGTCGTAGCCGGAGCCCGCGCGGTTGCCTGCACCCTTTTCGACGCGCGCCAACGGTTTGGCCAGGGGGCCGAGATCGGTTCCGCCGCGGTGATTTTCGAAACCGGTGAGCTTCTGGGTGAGGCCGTCGACGACCGGAACCGACGCCACCTCCCCGATGGTGCGCTCGGGCTGCGGCGACGTCGTCACGTCCAGCAGGCCGACGCCGTCGACGCGCTCGCCCGACGACGTCTCGTACCAGTGCCCCAGCACCTGGATGGCGGCGCAGATCGCCAGCACCGGAGCGCCGCGCTCGACCGCCCGCTGCAGCCCCGGATACTGCAGCAGATGCCGCGTCGCCAGGCGCTGCGCGTAGTCCTCGGCGCCGCCGAGGGTGTACAGATCCATTGAATCCGGCACCGGGTCGTTGAGCGTGATCTCGACGATCTCCGCGTCAATTCCCCTGAGCTGCAAGCGCTGTCGCAGGACGACGGCATTGCCGCCGTCGCCGTAGGTGCCCATGACGTCGGGCAGCACCAGACCGATACGTACGGGCGAGCTCATGCCAGCTCCCGGCTCAGCTGCAGGAACGCCGTGTAGTTCGCGATGACCTCGACGTGTCCGGGCGGACAGGACTTGATGGCAGCCAGCGTGTCGTGCACCAGTGTGTGGTCGACGCCGGCGTAGCCGAGGCGGACGGCAAGGTCGGTGCCGCGTTCGCCGGCCGACACGATGGGCGCCGGGAAGTTGACGAAGTGCTCGAAGTTCACGTCCCACAGCCAGGACAGGTCTTCGCCGTCGGGCACCTGGCCGTTCACCGAAATAACAGCTCCCGCAACATTACTGGATACCATCGACAGCGCCTCCTGCCAGCCGGCGGGGTTCTTGGCCAGCAGCATGCGCACGGTGTGCTCACCGACCTGCAGGGTCCGGTAGCGGCCGGCGACCTCGTCGACCGTCGACACCGCCGCCACCGCGGCGGCGGGCGACGCGCCCAGCGCGACCGCCGCGGCCACGGCCTGCGTCGCGTTGCCGCGGTTCACCGTACCGGGAAGGGCCAGCGTCATGGGTGCGGTAAAGCCTTCGGGCCCATAGATATTGGTCTCGTCGTACCACCACTGCGGCTCGGGGCGCGCAAAGTCGGCGCCGGTCGAATGCCAGTGCCCGTTCTCCCGGACGATCACCTCGCCACTGCGCGGACAACTCACCGAGTCGCCCGACCAGCCGCCGCCGGCGGCCACCCACACCACGTTGGGACTGTCGTACGCCGCCGACGTCACCAGCACGTCGTCACAGTTGGCCACGACGACGGCCTTGGGATGGCGGGCCAGCCCGGCCCGAAGCGTCCGCTCGATGTGGTTGATCTCGCCGACCCGGTCCAGCTGATCGCGCGACAGGTTGAGCAACACGATCACCGACGGGTCCACCGCATCGGAGACATGCGGCACGTGCATCTCATCGACCTCGAGGGCGGCCAACTCCGCCTTGCGTGAGCCCGCCAAAGCTGCGATGAGGCCCGCGTCCATGTTGGCGCCCTCGCTGTTGGAGGCCACCGGCCCGATGGTCGCCAGCGCCGCGGCCGTCATCCGCGTCGTCGTGGACTTGCCGTTGGTGCCGGTGACGACGACGGAACGCCGCCCGGAACCCAGCTGTCCCAGGATCGACGGGTCCAGCTTCATGGCGACGAGCCCGCCGATCATGGCGCCGGCACCACGGCCCGTCACGCGCGACGCCCAGCGGGCGGCAGCGCCCGCGCCCAGCGCCACGCGTCCTCGTGCGGTGATCATCCCCGGAAGTCTAAGAGGGCCGCCCCGGATGTGACGACACGTGTGAGGGTGCCCACTTACGGCAGACGGATGCTCGGCCGCTTGCGCACGATGCCGTCGTCCAGCATCTGCTGGAAGTGGTCGATGACAGTTTGCTCGATGGGCCGGTACACCAATCCCAGCTCGCTCTGGCTGCGGCTGGCATCGAAGACCAGCGGGTATCCCACGTTGGTGTCCACGAACTCACGCGTCAGTCCGAGGACCGGCGCGACGGCCTTCACGGCCACCTTGGGCACGTTCAGCCACGGGAACGGGTAGAGCACGCCGAACTCGCCGCGCAGGATCTGGCCGATCTCCAGCAGGCTCAGCGAGGCGGCGTTGACGAGGTAGCGGTCATGAGCCTCGGGGGTGAAGCCGGCGCGCACGTGGGCGTCGGCCACGTCGCGGACGTCGACGACGCCCGAGGTCAGCTCCGGTGCCCCGGTCAGCATGGTGCCGTCGGCGAACTGCTTCATGGTGGCCAGGCTGGCCGAGTCGCTGGCGCTGGTCAGCGACGGTCCGAGCACCAGGCCCGGGTGGATGGTGACCAGGTCCCAGCGGTCCTGTGCCTTCTGGTACTTCCAGGCCTCCTGCTCGGCCACGGTCTTGGAATACGAATACGGCTGGTGGTCGACACTGCTGGTCGTGTTCCACTGGTCCTCGGTGAAGACGCCGCCGGGGACGTCGCGGGATTCGCGGGCGTCACCGTAGATCGCCACCACGCTGCTGGTCAGCACGACGCGCTTGACGCTCTCGGTGCGGTTCACCGAATCCAGGACGTTGCGGGTGCCCTCCAGCGCGGGGCGGACCAGCGCCTCGGCCGCGTCGGTCACGCCCTGGAGCAGGAACGGCGACGCCGTGTGCATGACGAGTTCGCAGCCGGCCATGGCCTCGTCGAAGCTGCCGGTGTCGAGCAGGTCCGCCTTGAAGAGCTTGAGCTTGCCGGGGTGGTCAGCCGACAGCTTATGGAGGTGCTCCAGGCCCGTCGGCTTCTGTGGATTGCGCACGGTGCCGTGCACGGTGCGGCCTGCTTCGAGCAGATAGCGGACGATCCAGCTGCCGATGTACCCGCTGGCGCCTGTGACGAGAACCGGTGCGCCCGGGTCGATCGTGGTCATGCCCGTGACGATAGCCGCGACCACATCGCCGAGGGGGACCAACGCCTGATTCGCGCGGCGACACGCTGCGAGGGCCCACCGAAACTGGCTCGACTTGTCGGGGGGCCGTGCCATCCTTGCCACGTGGACGAAACCAACCTCGGCTGGGGCCGACCGGCCACCGAGCCGGGGGCGGGTTGGGCTGTCGTCGACGTCGAGACATCGGGCTTCGACCCCGGCCACGCCCGGGTGATCAGCGTCGCGGCGCTGGCCCTCGGTGACGACGGCAACGTCGAGCACTCATTCAGCAGCCTGCTCAATCCGGGTGTCGACCCCGGCCCCACCCATGTGCACGGGCTGACTCCCGAGATGCTTGCGGGCCAGCCGACCTTCGGTGACGTGGTCGGCGACCTCGCCGCAGTGCTCTCGGGCCGCACCCTGGTGGCCCACAATGCCGGGTTCGACTACGCCTTCCTGGCCGCCGAATGCGAGCGCGTCGGCGCCGTGCTGCCCGTCGACAGCGTCATGTGCACCGTCGAGCTGACACGTCGGCTCAACCTGGGCACCGAGAACCTGCGCCTGGAGACCCTGGCGACGCACTACGGCGCGACGCAGATTCGTCCGCACGACGCCCTGGACGATGCCATGGTGCTGGCCCAGATCCTCAAACCGGCACTGGCGGCGGCGCGCGACCACCGGCGCTGGCTGCCGATCCGCAACGTGGGCCGCAAGCGCTGGCCCAGTGGCGCCGTCACGCACGACGAACTGCGGCCACTGAAGGTCCTGGCGGCCCGGCTGCCGTGCGCCTACGCCAACCCTGGCCGGTTCGTCACCGGCCAGCCGTTGGTGCAGGGCATGCGGGTGGCGCTGTCGGGGGAGATGCTGCGCACCCACGAGGAGATGATCGAGCGCATCGTGCACGCGGGGCTGTCGTACTCCGACAGTGTGGACGCGCACACCTCGCTGGTCATCTGCAACGACCCTGCGCCGGCTCAGGGAAAGGGCTACCAGGCCCGCGAACTCGGCGTGCCGCTGGTGTCCGACGAGGACTTCATGACGCTGCTGGGGCACGTCGTCGGCGGCTCGGATGTCGAGGAATTCGTCGACCGGACCCCGGCCGGCGATCAGTTCATGTTGTTCTAACTGCTGCTCGCTCAAAAACCTGCTGCTCGCCCAAAAACCCTGGTCACTTCGGCACACCGGCGACCAGTTTTGTCGGTGGTTCGTACTAGTGTTCGAATATGGACATCGCCAGCACGCTCACCGTCGACGAGGTCTACGTCGGCCTCGACACGGCGCTGGCGCAGGTGGCGTCCCTGGACTACAGCCGATTGTCGGTGCCTGAGTTGTTGGCGTTGCAGTCCCGTCGCGAACAGCTGCGCTGCGCCGCCGAAGCCGTGGACCACGCGATCGTCGCCGCCACCCAAGCCCAGACCACCGCCACGGCGATCGGGGCGAAAAACTGGGCCGACGCGCTGCGGTTCCGGGACCGGCTCAGCAGCGAGGAGGCCCGCCGCCGGGTGCGGCACGCCGAACTGCTGGGGCCGCGGCGGTCGTTGACCGGGGAACCGTTGCCGCCGCTGCGGCCGCATGTCGCGGCCGCGGTCGCCGAGGGCGCGATCAATGGTGATCATGTTGATGTCATCGAATCGTTCTTCGCCAAACTGCCCACCTGGGCCGACCTGGCCAGCCTCGACGAGTGCGAACAGGCGCTGGTGGCCGCCGCCCGCAATCTCACGCCTGAATCGCTGCGGTCGGTGGTCCGGCGCAAGCTCTACGAGTTGGATCAGGATGGTCCCGAACCTGATGACCGGGACCCGGAACCCCACCGGGACCGGGCGCTGGTGGTGTCCAAGCAGGCTGCTGATGGCACGTCGCAGTTGCGTGGGGTGCTGACCCCGACCGCCCGCGCCGTCTACGAAGCGTTGATGGCCAAATACGCCGCGCCGGGCATGTGCAACCCCGCCGACCCGGTGCCGTGCACCACGGGCACACCGACCCAGGAGCAGATCGACAATGATCACCGCACCCTGGCGCAGCGTCAGCATGATGCCTGGGAAACCATCGGCCTGCTGCTGCTATCCACCGATCTGGGGGAACACAACGGTTTCCCGGTGACCATCGTGGCGACCTGCACCCTCGAGCAGCTCGAGCAGCGGGCCGGGGTCGCCGTGACCCACACCGGCAGCCAGCTCCCCGTCAAGGACCTGCTGAACCTGGCCGCCCGCACCGGCGCATCCTGCTACCTCACGGTGTTCGACAACCATGGTGATGTGCCGCTGTACCTGGGTCGGGCGCGGCGCACCGCCACCACCGGCCAACGCCTGGCCCTGTTCACCCGCGACCACGGCTGCACCCGCCCCGAGTGCACCGTCCCGGCCGCGGGCTGCCAGGCCCACCACATCCCCGGATGGAGCCGCGGCGGACAGACCGACATCACCGCCATGGCCCTGGCCTGTGGCTGCGACAACCGCCTGGAAGACACCACCAGCTGGAGCACCACCATGAAAAACGGCCGCCCCCACTGGACCCCACCACCACTGCTCGACACCGGCCAACCACGCACCAACCAATACTGGCACCCCACGCTCTACCCACCCGAGAGCGGAGGCGACGATGACGGCGAAAGTGACAGTCCCGCAGTCTGATTCACTGCCGCTGTCACCGATCGGGGTGCAGTGTGGCGCGCGGCTGCCGGGAACCGGGTTCAGCCCGCGATGCGCCGGCTGAACGTCCCGTGGAACCCGATGGGCAAGTGGTGTTCCAGATGCGCGGTGGCCAGTGGCCCGTCCTCGATGGTGCGGGCGTCGAAGATCACCAATTGCGAACGATGGCTCCGCAGATCGTGATTGAGCACCAGCAGCCAGCCATCGTCCTCGGCGGCCGTGCGCGAGCGGGGCACGAACAACGGCTCGCCGGTCTGGGCCAGGCCGAAATCGAACGTGGTCTGCGCGCCGGTGCGGTGGTCGATGCGCGTCACCGCGTTGTAGTGGCCCACGTCCTCGGTGGCCTTGCAGGCGTACGTGACGTTGTGCTCCAGTGTCGAGCGGCGCCAGTCATATTGCGGGAATTCCATTGGCGCCGTGGCTGATAGCACGGTCTCGGTGATCCGTCCGGACTTGCTGATGCGGAAGCGCGAGAGGTGTCCGCGCGGCCACTCATCGATGGTGAGGTGCGCGCGGGGGTCGGTGGGATCGGACGGGTCCTGCCACGCCTTGCCGAGCTTGCCGAAGATGTCGGAGTCCTCGAACCGGAAGAACTCCACCACGGTGTCGGAGCCGTCTTCGAAGGCATTGGTGACGTGGACGTGCGTCAGCGCCTCGTGCTCGATGATGCGGGGCTTGGACCCGTCGCGCGGTACCAGGGCGAACCGCGTCGACCCGTTGCGGGTCTGGTATTCCAGGGCTTTCGCCAGCGAGCGGGTGCGCAACAGCGTCGGGATGTTGGGCCGCAACGGATCCAGGACGAACACCATGTGGTTCTCGGTGAGCGCGAAGTCATGGTTCCACACCATGTCCCACAACTTCAGCGAGCTGATCTGGTGGCTGCGCCCGGCGCGGTCCACCTTGAAACACCGCAGCCGGGGCGTGGGCAGCAGGTCGAGGCCGAAGTTGTAGACCTCCCCGGTGTGCGGATCCCACTTGGGATGGGCGGAGAACGAGCCGAGGTAGCCCAGCCGGTCACCGTCAAAACGCTTGTAGCCCAAGGTGTCCAATGAGTCCGGATCGATCTTGTAGGGCGGGCCGCCCTCCCACAGGGCGAGCAGTTCGCCGCAGATGGTGGCCATGTTGGTGTTACCGGTGTTGGCCGGCGGCAGCAGATTGCCGCGCAGGGTCGGGGCGTTGGTGGTGATACCGCGCTGGCTCATCACATCGCCGCCGCGGTACTGCTTGGTGCGTACGTAGCGGTTGGTGAAACGCACGGACTGCCCGTCGAGGACGAAACGGGAGACCATGCCGTCGGCGTCGAACATGGTCTTGAGCACGGTGTCGCCGACCTCGAACTTGCCGGGGCCGATGCGGAACAGCGTGCCGGTCAGCTCAGGTGGCAGGGTGCCGTCGATGCGGGAGACCTGGTAGTCCATCTCGTCGTAGAGGGATGCGAAGGCGCGGCCGTGCAGCTGCTTGAGCGTCGGTTCCGCGGGCGCTGTGGCTGTCATTCAACCTCCATCTGAGGACGTGTGTCCTCAGTTTTGTGCCGCGCCCCGGCGATGTCAAGGTTTCGGGCGTTAACCGCCGAAGAGCAGGTACAGCCCCGTAAAGGTGTAGCCGACCATCACCAGCATCATCGCCAGCTGACCGGTGAGCTGATGCCGCTTGGGCAGGATGCGCAGCGCGCAGTCATGCGCCGCGACCACGCCCGCGATATGCCCGGCCACCACGAACAACACTTTGGTCGTGGCCAGCACCGAAGGGTGCATGGACAGCACGTAATACACGTGCCCATCGGGCATTCCCAGGAGCTGGAAGACGGTCTGCTGACCCTTCTCGACGAGATAGGTCAGGTAGTGCGCGAAGACGTAGCCGATGACGATCGGGATGAGGGAGTGCGCCATCAGTCCCGGCAGCTGCCGGCGCCGGGCCCGGTCGACGCCTCCGGTGGCGCGGGCGGCGAGGCTGAACGACAGTGCGACCGTCGTGACAAACACCGCCAGCCCAACGGTTTTCAGCCCTGTGGCCTGCCAGGTGCCGCTGGAATGCGCCTCGACGAAACCACGCCAGGCCGGCGTCGCCGAGAAGCTGTCGAACGCCGTCGAGCCCAGCAATACCGCGAGCACCGTCACTGTCGCGGGCCGTACCGGCAATGTGGGCAGGTGATTGAACGGGTTGCCGACGGCGACCTGCCCATCGGCGTTGCGGCGCACCGGCGCGCACCGGGAGGCGACGACGCTGTACACCTCGAACGGGTCGGCGTGCGAGCACCAGCGGGTGCCGCACACGACCGCCCCGGTCAGCGTCACCGCAAGGTAGATCAACAGCCAGATCCGCACCGCGCCAACCGAACCCGGGTCGGGGCTGGCCAGCTCGAGCCAGACGAACGCGAACAGCCCGGCCGCCGCCGGCCAGTAGCCGAGCCGTGTGGGATACGCGTCCCGGCCCAGCCGCAGCAGCCGGGCGATGGTCCGCACCGGTGACAGCACCCGCCACACCGGGCCGAAAAGCACTGACAGCGCGACGATTCCGACCCACAACAGCACGTAGAACGCACCCGGCAGCGGGTTGCCGGACCCGGTGGGCCTGACGACGGATGCCACCGCGACCCACCCCGCGAACGCCAGGGCCAGCAGCCCGGCCGTCCACCGCGTGGCGGGCGCGTCGACGGCTGCCGTCACCCAGCGCGGCAACGGGCGTCCCGGCGTTTCCGGATCGAACCGCGGCTTGCGCCAGGCCAGTGCCACCACTGCGAAGGTGAAGGTCAGCGCCCATGCCGCGCCGATCAGGGCGTACGTCACGGGGATGGGCAGATCAGTCGATCCGCCCAGCCCGTGTGCCAGGACCGAAGAGGTCACTGCACCGTGATGGTGGCGACCGTCTTGTCCAGATGGTGCAGTTCGACGTCCACCTTGCCCGGCACGTCAACGGTGAACTGGAACTGCTGATCCTTCTCCGGCTTGACGTTGAAGGTGTGCTCGGGATTCGAGTGCACGTGCAGCTGGTCCTCGGTATCGCTGTTGACGCGGATGATGATCGGCTGGCCCCGCTTGGCCTGCACCTGCTGGTTGAGCGGCTTTGCGGTGCCGCCCGCGATGGTCAGGTCGACGTAGACGCGTGCCGGTGGGGCCTGCGGGTTGCTGAGTTGCGTTGTGGCCGTTGACGTGCCGCTCGAGGAGCTGCCGGCTGACTTGTCGTCGCTGCCGCAGCCGGCGAGTGCCAGGGCCACGGCGCCCACCGCGGCGAGCGTCTTCACAAAGGTCACGCGGAACCATCCTCATCGGTCGAATCTGTTGTCTGCGAGCCGGTTTCGTCTCCATGGGAGCGCCGGTCTTTCATGGCGACCCAGGCCACCACCCCGGCCACGACGAACGCGGGGGCAAACGCCGGCAGTGCCAACAATAGCGAGTGATCGGCGAGATAGGTCACGGCTGCCCGACGGGTTCCCTCGTCTCGGTGGCGCTGAACTGCTCGCGCGAATTGATCCGTCCCGCACCCCAACTCAGCAGTGCGATCAGGATCAGCGAGCACGCCAGCACGACCAGCGACGCTGCCGGGTACAGCCACGACGGCACGTCGAGGTTGCGTTCGCGCTGCAGGACCTTGATCTCCTCCATGAAGTCGCGCGTGGTCGAGAGCGCCGGCGTCTCCTCGGCGCCGATGCCCGGATCGGCGGGCAGGAAGATCGGCACGGCGGCCATGGTGCGTCCATCTTGCACGCGCAGCACCGTCTTCCAGGTACCCCATACCGGGATCGGGCGGGTGGAGCGGTAATGGCCGGGTCCGACCTGCTTGAGGTGGTCGACCACCAGGCCGCGGTCGTTGGCGAGCTTGCCCTGCCACGCCATCAACGTCACCCACTCGGGATTGTCGCTGATCAGGTTGGCCGGCGTGATCTGGATGTCGGCGTTCACCAGCCGCTCACCGGCCGGGCTCGGTGCTTCGCTGAGGGTGATCTGCGCGCGGGCGTGCTCCGGGACCGTGACATTCAGGCCATTGGTGACGGCGGCGCCGATCACCAGGACAGTGGCGACCACGATGCCGATACCGATCGGCCGCGCCGGCAGGCGCTGACCGGACAGCACGATGGCCAGCAGCGCGCCGCACATGCCCATGCCGATGGCGACGGGCGTCGACATCGTCAGCGCCTCGCCCCACATGCTGCTGGGCCATGGGGTGCGGAACATGGCGTCGACCCAGAACGATTCCAGCCACATGCCGACGGTGCCCACGCCCAGACCCGCGACCGCACCGAACAGGATGGGGCGGTTGGCCAGGGGCGTCAGCCCGATCAGTTCCACGAAGACGGCCGAGCCGAGGTAGAGCGCGAACCAGCTGTAGGGCGAACCGAGAATCGGCCCGACCGCCAGGATGACGAGGCCCCGGATGAACCAGGAGAAGGCGATGGCGCCGAAGGTGGAGAACCGTCCGAGCGTGAGCCGCGTGGCCACCAGCGACATGGCCGCGGCGGCGGCGATCAGCATGGGGTGCAGCACCAGCCGGAACTGCTCGACGCCGAAGTCGTATTCCACCGGGAACACCGACAGGCCGATCACCAGACCGCCGAAGGCCAGGTACGGCAGCACCTTGTTGCGGGCGGCCGGGGCGTCGGAGCCCATCGCGATATCGCCCTCGCGCTCGAGGAGCAACGTGGCGACCAGGGACAGCCCGGCGCCACCGATGAGCATCAAATGTGTTGGGCCCCAGAGGGTGACGTCCTGACCGAAGATGCGGTGCCAGATGTCGTCGAGCGGGAAGCCGATGAGTGCGTACAGACCGCAGCCGGCCATCAGCACGCCGCCCACGGGCGCGTACCAGGTTTTGGTGATCTTGATGGCGGCCGGGCCGGGTTTGTCGTACGGCAGGATGATCGACAGCGAGCCGGCGATGAACAGCAGGAACAGCCCGACCAGGATGAAGTAGTGCGCCGGGTTTGCCAGTGGGCCCGCGTCACGGCCCTTGCCGATGTGCAGGCTCACGTCCCAGATGAAGCCGAACATCGCGCAGATGATGGTCGAGATGAACAGCAGCGAGGGCAGCGCGACCCAGCTGGGCCGGTTCATCTTCTGACCGGCCTTGTCGGCCAGGTCCTTCAGCCAGGTGATGCGGCGTTGCCGATGCAGATAGCCGATCCACAGCAGCCCGGCGGTGATGATGCCGGTCGCGATGGACATCCCGAGAACCTGGTCGAGGGCGGCGCCCCCGCCTTCGGTTCCGGCCGCGGCCAGTACGGCGAGCTGTGCTGCCATGTTCCACCCCACTATGTAGATGAACCCTGAACCTTACTCGTCGGTAATATTGCCAGAAGACCGCGTTTGAAACCGGTGTCCGTCTTCCTTCTTCGGATTTTGACATCATGTGGCAGTCGGAGGGAGAGGTTGCGCCAGATGGCTGACGACGGCAGTGCGCCGCAACGTAGATACTCCGGCAGGTCTGCAGAGGAGCGCCGCGCTGATCGGCGGCGGCTGCTGCTGGACGCGGCCGAGGAGCTGTGGCGCGAAGGCGGGTTGACGTCCTTGAGTGTCCGGGCCATCGCGGCGCGCGCCAAGCTGACCGACCGTTATTTCTATGAGCAGTTCGCGGGGCTGGGCGCGCTGATCGGCGCGGTGATCGACGACGTGCTGGAGGGGCCTTTCGCCGCCATGCTGGCCGGTGGCAGTGCGCCCGAGTCGGCAAGTGTCCAGACCCGGCTGACGCTGGGGCTGGCCGGGTTCATCGAGCACGCCGAGGGCGACCCGCTGGCCGTCCGGATTTTCCTGACCGATGCCCGGCACATCGAGTCGGTGGCCGAGCACATCCGGATCGCGCAGCACCGCGTGGCCGCCGCGATCCTGGCATTGCTGCAGCCCGACCGGGACGCCGACCGGGAGAGCTTCGACGCCGCGCTGTTCTGCGTCGGCGGTGTCGCCACCCTGATCAACGAGCGTCTCCTCGACGACGTGAAAACCGTTACCGCACAAGACTTTGCGGCGCAGGCCGTCGGCTGGTGCGCCCGGGTGCTGCAGGTGACGGAGGGGTCCGGGGCCTGACTGGCCCAGGTGATCGCGTTGTTGGCCCTGCTGGAGGACCCGCCGGCTGTCATGATGACGGCGTGAGGCACGGTGCCATCGCTCGCCCCGAGGCGCAACGCGCCCTGGATGCCTTCGTCGACGACGTTCGCACCGGACCGCACGTCCTGGTCATCGAAGGCGACGCGGGTATCGGCAAGACCACCGTCTGGATCCAGGGCTGCGACACCGCACAACGCGGCGGACTGACGGTCCTGACGGCGCGCGTGGGTCAGGCCGAATCCGTGATGTCCTACGCGGCCCTCGCCGATTTGCTGGGCGCGGTGGACCACGCCGTCATCGACGCCCTGCCGGAACTGCAACGACTCGCCGTGCGCCGCGTACTCCTGATGGCCGACGACGGTGGCCCCGCTACCGATCAGCGCATCGTCGGGGCGGCATGCGTGGCTGTCCTGGAGGCGCTCGCTGCCGACGCGCCCGTTCTGATCGCGATCGACGACGTCCAGTGGCTCGACTCCGCAAGTCAGGCGGTCATCGCGTTCGCCGCGCGCCGCATCACCGGCCGGATCGGTCTGCTGGTCAGTGAACGCTGCGAACCCGGCAACGGCACCGCCCCCACGTGGTTGCAGGTCAACACCCCTGGGCGGGTGAGGCAATTGACCGTCACGCCGATGACCCTCGGCCAACTGCAGCTCCTGGTCTCTACCGAACTCGGACACTCGCTGCCGCGTCCGACCATGGTGCGAATCCACGAAGTGGCAGCGGGCAACCCCCTCTATGCGCTCGAACTCGCGCGACACGTGCCGTTCTCGGACAGACTGCCCGGCAGCCTCGCCGAGCTGGTGCGCCTGCGCATCGCCTCGATAAGCCCCGAAACCCGTGACGTTCTGCTGACCGCCGCGGCGGCGGGCGCACCGACGGTCGAACTGCTGGCCGCGGCGCACGACACCGGGGTGGAACAAGTGGTCGAGGCTCTCAAACCCGCCGAAGACAAGAACATCATCACCCTCGACGGACATCGCGTGCACTTCACTCATCCGCTGCTGTCCAGGGGCATCTACACCGGCGCCGTCGCTGCCCGGCGGCGTGCCGCCCACCGCGCGCTGGCCCCGCACGAGCCCCAGCTGGAGGTGCACGCCCGGCATCTGGCTCTGGCCAGCGTCAGTGCTGACAAAACCACGCTCGCCGCGCTGGATCAGGCCGCTGACTCGGCGCGTACGGCCGGTGCGCCGTCGACCGCCGCCGAGCTGCTGGAATTCGCGATCAGGCTTGGTGGCGACACCCCACTGCGGCGACTGCGCGCCGCCGGCGACTACTTCCAAGCCGGCGACACCGCGAACACCCGCGCCCTGCTCGAGCCGCTGCACCGCGAGCTTTCCGGTCCACTGCGTGCGATCGCCCTGAATCTGCTGGCGGCGATTCACATTTACGACAACGACTTCGCCACCGCTCGGCAGCTCCTCACCGAGGCGGCCGAGCACGCCGAAACGGCTCCGCCGCTGTTGGTGCAGACCCTGATCTCCCTGGCGTACGTCGAATTCACCGACGGCGCGGCGCCGGCTGACAGCTACGGACTGGCGCTCGAGCACGCCCGCAAAGCCATGGAACTGGCACTCATGATGCCCGGACGCTCACTCGCCGGCAGGGCGCTGGCGATGTGGGTACACACGAACTTCGCGTACGGGAACGGTGTCGACCAAGCGAATCTGCAACGGGCACTCGAACGTGAAGGCAGACACGACGACGTCGCCCTGCCGTTCAGTCCCTCGGGGGTGCGGGCATTGATCCTGGCCTGGACGGGAGAACTCGCCGAGGCACGTGAGCAGATGCGTCAAGTGCACCGGCGCTACCGGGAACGCGGCGACGACCGCAACACGATGGGCGTCACGGCGTACCAGGCCCTCATCGAGTTGTGGAACGGACAGTTCGGCGCGGCAACATCTTTCGCGGACGAAGCGGTGCAACAGGCAGATCAGCTCGGCGGCGGTCACATTGCGATCATTCCGCTGAGCGTCCGCGCGACAGTCAATGCTTTCGCCGGGCGGGAACAGTCCGCCCGCGACGACATCACCGTCGCGCTGGAGTTGGCCGATCAATGCGGCGCACCCCGAATGGCGGAGTGGCCCAACATGTGTCTCGGCTTCCTGGAGCTGTCTCTGGGCAACCCTGCCGCTGCGGTCGCCGCACTGGAGCCGCAGTGGACCCGGTTGGCGGAGCTGCCCGGCTTCGAGATCATGCACTGCTGGTTCCTGCCCGACGCCGTGGAGGCGATGATCGCGATCGGCAGGCACGACGACGCCGTGCCACTCATCGAGGCGCTGGAGGAGCGCGGCACACGCCTCGACCGGGCCTGGATGCTCGCTGCGGGTGCCCGCAGCCGCGCCCTGTGGTTGTCAGCCCAGGGTGAGGTGCAGGCCGCGCTGGAGGCTGTGCAACAGGCGATCACCCACCATCATCGGGTGGCAATGCCCTTCGAGCAGGCTCGGACCGAGCTTCTGCTCGGCCAACTCCAGCGGCGGACGCGCAGCAAGGGCGAGGCGTCGGCAACGCTGCTGACGGCGTTGACGACGTTCGAGCAGTTGGGGTCGCCGTTGTGGGTAGATCGGGCCCGAGCGGAGCTGGCGCGCACCAACGTCACCGGTGCCGGGAACCCATTGCTCACCCCGACCGAGCAGCGTGTCGCCGAACTGGCCGTCCAGGGGATGACCAATCGGGACATCGGCTCGGCGCTGTTCATCAGCCCAAAAACCGTGGAGGCGAACATGACTCGGATATACCGTAAGTTGCAGATCCGCTCGCGGGCCGAATTGGGCCGCAAGATGGCGCGCCTCGACACGTAAACCGCCAACAACCTGTAGGTGATGCAGGAGCGCTACCGCCGACCGTCAGTGCGGCCACCACCGCGCGGCTGTCAGCAGCGCGCGTGCCGCGAACCCGCCCGGCACCAGGGCGCCGTCGAGACCGACCGTCACCGGGGGTTTGGCCGGACCACGGCCGAGCCGCCACCGGATGCGGTCCAGCGCCCGGAACGGCCCCAGCACCGCCGGCTCCCGCAACTCCCAGACGCCACAATGCTTTTGGCTGGATCCGCTGGCTACGAGGATGCCGTTGACGGCGCGTCGGGCGGCTTCGTTGGCGGCCTCCATGGTGGCCAGGTCGGTGTGGGTCCGCACGAAATCCGCGGCGAGGAAGAAGTTCTTGATGGCAGTGCCGGCATCCGGCCGGTCCGCCCACGATCCGGAGGTGTTCACCAGCAGCGGCTCGGCGTTGACCGCCGGACCCGGATTGGGGAACGTGACCGCTGGGTCGATGAACCAGGCTTCGATGTTGTCCTCACGCAGGGACCCGTCGTCGATGGCGTCGGTGAGCTGCCCCCACACCTCGGTGCGGATCTCGTCGGGGGTGCAGGCTGCCGCCACCTTCCCGGTGCGCCGCCCGGGTCGCTGCCATTCCGAAACATCCACGGACAGAATGCCTCTGACGCGCCCGTTGCCCCGATCGGCGAGGTCGACGCCGGCCCAGAACTGTTGCTGTGAAATGGCGGTGAGGGCCCATTCCGAGTCGATGAACAGGGCGTGGCCGGGTTGCAGCGGCACATCGTGTTTCAGATAGAACATCACCCCGTTCATCCACCTCGTCACGAGGCGTGGCAACCGGGCCAGCCGGGGGTCGGCGGCCCGCAGCTCGGGGGACAGCAGTTCGCACAGCCGCTCGACCGGCATCGCCGCGATGTAGTAGTCCGCGGTGACAGACTGCGGCCCGTCCGGCCCGTCCACCGTGACGCCGGTGATTGTGCCGCCATCGCAATGGATTCCGGCCACCCGGTGGTCGGGGCGCAGTGTGACGCCGGAGCCCCGCAGGTGGTCGATCCAGGGATCGATCCACACCTCGCTGGTGGGACCGTCGAGTACCCGGTCGAGGCGACTGTCGATGCGGGCCATGTCGAACATCAGTTGGCACAGGATGGACCCGCCGGTGCGCGCCGACATCTCCCGCGCCCGGGCCGCGACCAGCGTGCGGGTCATCCCGTCGGCGAGGAACTTCCGGTAGGTCTCCGAATGCTGTTCCGCGCCAACGAATTCCCACCAGCTCTGCTTCTCGTACTGGCCCAGCCGGCGCTCGTCGCACGCGGTCATCAGGCCCAGTAGGCGATTGGCGAAGTCGGCCAGCTCGGCCGGGGACAACCCGACCTGGGTCGCGAATCCCCACATGAACCGCACCACGGTGGCGAGGTCGTCGATCGAGGCGGGCAGCTTGGCGGGCGCGATCAGCTCGGCGCGACCGCCGGACTGTGCCATCAGGATCCGGGAGGCCTGGACGAGGTGCCGGTCGGCGGTCGTCGCACCCGACGGTATCCGCGCCATGGTGTCGATGACATGGCGGTAGAAACCGGGGAAGAATCGGAAGCCGTGTTCGGCCGGGAGGTCGGCGCGGCCGTCGGTTCCCGACCCCGGGACCGGTATGGACCGGGCCTTGCCGCCGAACACGTCCCTGGCTTCGTACACCGCCACATCGAAGCCGCGCTCGGCCAGTTCGTGAGCCGCGCTCAGTCCACCTACGCCGCCGCCGAGCACCGCTACCGATGTCACGGGCCGACGATACCGTCCACCGTCGCGCGTCCCACGGTTTTGCGGCCGCATGCAGCCGGCTCTTGTAACCACTACGTCCGTAGTGATAGCGTCAGCTCATGACAACCACTACCGATGTAGTACATCGATCTTTCCGGCAGCTCTTTCGTGACCGCGGCTACTTCTTCCGCGAAGCGGCGATGCTGACCATCGCCATGGGCGTCTGCCTGCACCTGTTTCGCGTCGTCTATGGCGACGCGGCCACGTTGCGGTACGCCGTGACTCCGCTCACCGATGCGATCCTGCTGGTGCCGATGACCTATGCGGCGGTCACCGGCATCCTGGCCCGGCCGCGCATGGTGTTCGTCAACCGGCCGCACCTCATCGCGGTGACGGCCGCCATCGCGTACATCAGCGTGAGCGTCCCGCTACACCTGTACGTGCTGCTGGTCCTGAAGGACGTCTCGTTCTATGTGGGTATGGCCGGGCCGTGGTTCAGCTATCTGCTGTTGTGCGCCGTCTACCCGGTGTTCTTGGCGATGCTGTGGCGGGTGCGGTACAAGAACTGATCAATGGCTCCCAACCCTGAACGACGCGCCCAACTTCTCGATGCCGCCATCGAGGTGCTGGGCGACGTCGGCGTCGGCGGCTTGACGCACCGCGCCGTCGACGGCAGAGCCGACCAGCCGGCGGGCACCACGTCCAACTACTTCCGCACGCGCGGTGCGCTTCTCGAGGCGACGGCGCAGCGCATCGTCGACCTGCAGTCGCAGTACGTCGGCACCCTGCAGGCGCGCCTCGGACCACTCACCCGCGACACCCTGGCCACCCTGATGACCACCATGGTCTCCGACCTGGGCGGGGCCAACGGCCGCCGGCAGCTGGCCCGCTACGAGCTGTTCAACGAAGGCGTACGCCGCCCCGAACTCAGGCCGCTGATCGCTGAAATGCAATCGGGTGCACTGCGTTTCGCGCGGATCATCCTCGAAGCGGCAGGTCTGACGCCGTCCGATGAGCAGGTCGGTGAGATGGCGCGATTGCTCAACGGACTGGCCTACAGCAACCTGACCTATACCGCGGACCAGCCGGGTCGCGAGGACCTGGCCGGTCTGATCGAGCGGCTGCTGACGACGGTCTTCGGTTAGCCCCGCGCGGCCCGGTTCACCGCGGAGACGACGGCCCGCAGCGACGCCGTGGTGATCGACGGCGCGATGCCGACGCCCCACACCGTCTTGCCGCCGATCGAGGCCTCGACGTAGGCCGCGGCCTGCGCCTCCTCGCCGGCCGACATGGCGTGCTCCGAGTAGTCCAGCACGCTGACGTGGAAACCGACGGCGCCGATCGCGTCGATGAACGCCGCCAGCGGGCCGTTGCCCGCACCGACGATCTCGCGCTCTTCACCGTTGATCTTGACGATGGCGGTGATGGTGTCGGTGCCGCCGTCCTCTTCGGCCGCGTCGACCTTCTGCCGCATACGCTCCAGCGGGGTGATGGGCGTCAGGTACTCCTCGTTGAAGACGTCCCACATGACCTTCGGCGAGACCTCGCCGCCCTCACCGTCGGTGAGCTTCTGGATCGCCTGGCTGAACTCGATCTGCAGCCGGCGCGGCAGCACCAGCCCGTGGTCGGCCTTCATGATGTAGGCGACGCCGCCCTTGCCGGACTGCGAGTTCACCCGGATGACGGCCTCGTACGTGCGGCCGACGTCCTTCGGGTCGATGGGCAGGTACGGCACCTGCCACAGGATGTCGTCGACGTCGGCGTCGGCGGCATCTGCGTCCACCTTCATCTGGTCCAGACCCTTGTTGATGGCGTCCTGGTGGCTACCGGAGAAGGCCGTGTAGACCAGGTCACCGCCGTAGGGGTGCCGCTCGGCGACGGGCAGCTGGTTGCAGTATTCGACGGTGCGACGGATCTCGTCGATGTTCGAGAAGTCGATCTGCGGGTCCACACCGCGGCTGAACAGGTTCAGGCCCAGCGTCACCAGGCAGACGTTGCCGGTGCGCTCGCCGTTGCCGAACAGGCAGCCCTCGATGCGGTCGGCGCCGGCCAGGTAGCCCAGCTCGGCGGCCGCGACGCCCTCGCCGCGGTCGTTGTGCGGGTGCAGGCTCACGATGATCGAGTCGCGCGGCGCCAGGTGCCGGTTCATCCACTCGATCGAGTCGGCGTAGACATTGGGCGTGGCCATCTCGACGGTCGCCGGCAGGTTGATGATCAGGGGCCATTCCGGGGTCGGCTTGATGACGTCGGCGACCGCGTTGCACACCTCGACGGCGTACTCCAGTTCGGTGCCCGTGTACGACTCGGGGGAGTACTGGAACCGCCACTGCGTGCCCGGGTACTTCTTGGCCTCTTCGATGCACAGGGCGGCGCCGTCGGTCGCGATCTTCTTGACGGCCTCGCGGTCGGCGCGGAACACCACGCGGCGCTGCAGGATGGACGTCGAGTTGTAGAAGTGCACGATCACGCGCGGGGCGCCGTCGCAGGCCTCGAAGGTGCGCTCGATCAGTTCGGGCCGGCATTGCGTCAGCACCTGGATGGTGACGTCGTCGGGGATGGCGCCCTGCTCGATGATCTCGCGGACGAAGTCGAAGTCGGTCTGGCTGGCCGACGGGAAGCCGACCTCGATCTCCTTGTAGCCCATGCGGACCAGCAGGTCGAACATCCGGCGCTTGCGCTCGGGGCTCATGGGGTCGATCAGGGCCTGGTTGCCGTCGCGCAGGTCGACCGCGCACCAGCCGGGGGCGACGGTGGCGACCTTGTCGGGCCAGGTGCGGTCAAACGGGATGTTCGCGGTACCGAATGCCGGGCTCCCGCCCGGCACCTCGTCACCGAAGCTTCGGTACCGGCTGACCGGCATCGACGAGTTGCGCTGCGTGTTCCACGAGGGCTGGCCGTCGCGGCGCGGCCCGGTCGGGGTGGTGATGGTGCGTACCGACGAGAAGGAGTCGGCAGAAGAATCGGGAGAGTAAGTGGTCACGGTTTTTTGCTCCGGTCTGTCTGGATGGGACCTTGAAGGTCAGGACCGGCACATCTCAAACACCCGCGACGGGAGGCCGGTCGGATCAGACCCCGTCGCGGCGTCCGAGGAGGAGCACCCGCGCGATAAACACCACTGGTGAGTTTACTCCGGCCGACCAGATCGCCAAAACCCGGTCGCCCGGTCCCATGCCAAGTCCCTGGCCAGGAGCAATGGGCGCGGCGCACCCGGTGCCGATACAGTTCGACCGTGTTGACACGATGGTTGTTGAGCCTGGACCGCAGCTGGAAGATCGGCATCGCGGTCGCGCTCGCCGTCGTCATCGGCCTCGTGGTGTGGCAGACCGAATTCCGCGGACCGACACCGGAATGCAAGCCGGTGCGCGACATGCTCGACTACAACAAGGCGCAGGCCGCGCAGATCGAGTCGAAGATCGACAAGAACGGCAACGGAGTCCCGACCATCGCCGAGGAGACGGCCTACCGGGCCTGGGCCGACGGCATGGCCGACCGGGCGCAGAAGGTCACCGGCGACAAGGTGGCGGTCCATGCGGTGCAGCTGGCCACCCTGGCCGGGCAGTTCGCCTCGGCGCTCGACGCCTACCGGATCGCGGCCCAGGGCCGCGCGCCCGGCGCGCCCGCACCGACCGAGGCCTACCAGCTGTCGGCCATCAATGCGCAGATCACCGACGAGATGAAGGCGCTCACCGACGCCTGCCCGGCGCAGCGGAAGCTGACCGACATTTTCTAGCTACGAGCGATTTGTGCACGATTTTCCGCGCTCACCGCGGATTTTCGTGCACAAATCCCCGTAGAACGACCTGGTCGAGCGGCAGCCGCTCGCGGGGCCTGCCGTCGCGTTCGGTGATCTCGGGACCGGCCTCCGAATAGTCACCGAGGGTGCCGACGGCGATGACCATCAGCGGGCGCAGGGTTTCGGGCAGCTCGAACGCCGCGGCGGCGCCGGGCACATCGAACCCGGCCATCGGGTGCACGATCAGGCCCCTGGACACCGCCTCGACCGACAGATTGGCCATCGCCGAACCGGCGTCGACCTTGCTGTACAGCGCGGTCTTCTCGTCGGGCCCCTCATCGGAACAGAGCAGGATCAGCGCCGACGCGGCCTGCGCGTAACTGTTACCGCGTCGGAGCAGGCCGCTGAGAGTGATGAAGGTCTCGTCGCCCCGAAGACCCACGACGAAGCGGACGGGTTGGCGCCCGCCCCAGGTGGCCGCCCACCGCGCCGCCTCCAGTAACGCCGTCAGATCCTCGTGCGGCAGTTCGGCATTGGGGTCGAAGGCGCGCGGACTCCAGCGGGCGGCGATGTCGGGATGGATCGGGACCGACGTCGCGGCGAGTCGATCAGGCGTGCGGTGCACGTCTGCCAAGCTACCGGGCAACAAAAACCGGTTCGTGCCTCCCTTATCCTTGTGGGCAGCATTGATGCGAATGCTTGCTGCCAATTCAGAGAAGGAAACGCGAACAGTGGCGCTCGTCGTCCAGAAGTACGGCGGATCCTCGGTGTCGAACGCCGAGCGGATCCGTCGAGTCGCCGAACGGATCGTCGAGACCAAGAAGGCCGGCAACGACGTCGTCGTCGTGGTCTCGGCCATGGGCGACACCACCGATGATCTGCTGGATCTGGCCCGCCAGGTGTCCCCGGCGCCGCCCGCCCGTGAAATGGACATGCTGCTCACCGCGGGTGAGCGCATCTCGAACGCGCTGGTCGCCATGGCCATCGAGTCGCTCGGCGCGCAGGCCCGGTCGTTCACCGGCTCGCAGGCCGGCGTGATCACCACCGGCACCCACGGCAACGCCAAGATCATCGACGTCACCCCCGGCCGCCTGCGCGACGCCCTCGACGAGGGCCTGATCGTGCTGGTCGCCGGCTTCCAGGGTGTCAGCCAGGACAGCAAGGACGTCACCACGCTGGGCCGTGGTGGTTCGGACACCACCGCCGTGGCGCTGGCCGCCGCGCTGAACGCCGACGTCTGCGAGATCTACACCGACGTCGACGGCATCTTCACCGCCGACCCGCGCATCGTCCCCAATGCCCGCCACCTGGACACCGTCTCCTTCGAGGAGATGCTGGAGATGGCGGCCTGCGGAGCCAAAGTGTTGATGCTGCGCTGCGTGGAATACGCCCGCCGCTACAACGTTCCGATTCACGTCCGGTCCTCGTACTCCAACAAGACCGGCACCATCGTCAAAGGATCGATCGAGGACATCCCCATGGAAGACGCAATCCTCACCGGAGTCGCGCACGACCGCAGCGAAGCGAAGGTCACCGTCGTCGGTGTGCCCGACGTACCGGGCTACGCCGCCAAGGTGTTCCGCGCGGTCGCCGATGCCGACGTGAACATCGACATGGTGCTGCAGAACATCTCGAAGGTGGAGGACGGCAAGACCGACATCACCTTCACCTGCTCGCGCGAGAACGGCCCGGGCGCCGTCGAGAAGCTGACCTCCCTCAAGGACGAGATCGGTTTCTCGCAGGTGCTGTACGACGATCACATCGGCAAGGTGTCGCTGGTCGGCGCCGGCATGCGCAGCCACCCCGGCGTCACCGCCAAGTTCTGCGAGACGCTGGCCGAGGTCGGCGTCAACATCGACCTGATCTCGACCTCCGAGATTCGAATCTCGGTGCTGGTCAAGGACACCGAGCTGGACACGGCCGTCGCGGCGCTGCATGAGGCCTTCGGCTTCGCCAGCGAAGAGGCAGCTGTGGTGTACGGCGGGACAGGGCGGTAAGTCGTGGGGCGAGCGAAGCGACGGGGTAAATAACATGGTGAACATCGGTGTGGTGGGCGCGACCGGTCAGGTCGGCCAGGTCATGCGCAAGCTCCTCGAGGAACGCAACTTCCCGGCGACGTCCGTGCGCTTCTTCGCCTCGGCGCGGTCCGAGGGTAAGAAGCTGACGTTCCGCGGCCAGGAGATCGAGGTCGAGAACAGCGAGACCGCCGACCCGTCGGGTCTGGACATCGCGCTGTTCTCCGCCGGCGCGACCATGTCGCGGGTGCAGGCGCCGCGCTTTGCCGCCGCCGGCGTCACGGTGATCGACAACTCGTCGGCGTGGCGCAAGGATCCCGATGTGCCGCTGGTGGTTTCGGAGGTCAACTTCGACCGCGACGTCCGCGGCAAGCAGCTAGCCAAGGGCATCATCGCCAACCCGAACTGCACCACCATGGCCGCCATGCCGGTGCTCAAGCCGCTGCACGACGAGGCCGGTCTGACCCGGCTCATCGTGTCGAGCTACCAGGCGGTGTCCGGTTCGGGGCTCGCCGGTGTCGACGAGCTGGCCTCGCAGGCTCGCGCCGTGATCGCCGGCGCTGAGGAACTGGTGCACGACGGATCGGCGCTGGAGTTCCCGGCGCCCGTGAAATACGTTGCGCCCATTGCCTTCAACGTCATTCCGCTGGCCGGCTCACTCGTCGACGACGGCTCGGGTGAGACCGACGAAGACCAGAAGCTCCGCAACGAGAGCCGCAAGATTCTCGGTATCCCGGAGCTGGCCGTGAGTGGCACCTGCGTGCGCGTGCCGGTGTTCACCGGACACTCGCTGTCGATCAACGCCGAGTTCGCCCAGCCGCTTTCGGTTGAGCGCGCCCGCGAGCTGCTGGCCGACGCGGCCGGGGTGTCCCTGGTCGACGTGCCGACGCCGCTGGCCGCCGCCGGCGCCGACGACTCCCTGGTGGGCCGCATCCGCCAGGATCACGGTGTGCCCGACGGTCGTGGCCTCGCACTGTTCGTCTCGGGTGACAACCTGCGAAAGGGCGCGGCGCTCAACACGGTCCAGATCGCCGAGCTGCTCGCCCGCTGATTTTGCGGGCGGCCACCGCGTCTGTCGTGGCGCTGGCGCTCGGGCTGGTTGTGCCGACGGCGCAGGCGGACCCGCCTGCGCCGGTGCCCACACCGGTGCTGCGTCCGCTCGTCGTCGGTGAGGTGACGCGGATCGGCCCGGTGGCCGGAACCGGCACGCCGACAGCCGATTACGGCATCGGGGCGACCGATCTCTGCGAGTTCATGGAGTTCCCCAGCGGCATCCTGCAAATCTGCGGCGACAGCTTCGCGGGGCAGGGTGTCGGATTCGGCGGCTGGTATGCGCCCGTCGCGTTGCACGTCGAGACCGACTCCATCAATTCACCGGACGGCCTGCGGTACCGCGGTGTCATGGGCATCGACAAGCCACTGTTGGCCGACCCCAAAGTTTCTGGCACGTCTCAACTTCCGGCCGGGGTGGTGAACATCAACCGGGAGAACTACCTCCTGATCACCACCACACGCGACCTGAAGCCGGTGAGTTCGCGTTTGGTCAAAGCGGATCCGTCGCGTGGGAGTTGGCCGACGGTGCCGGGGTCGGTGCGGCCGGCCGGCTACGCCGGGGGAGCGCAGAGTCAGATCACCGGTTACTACGACCCGGTGCCCACCGCGGACTCGTCGCGAGGCTGGGTGTACATCGCCGCCAACAACTTTGATCGCAGCAGCCCGACTTTCCTCTACCGGGCGACGCCACAGTCCTTCACCGACCGGTCCAGCTGGCAGGGCTGGTCTGCCACCGCGGGCTGGGGCAAGGCGCCGACCCCGTTGTGGGGCGACCTGACCGGTGAGATGAGCATGAAGCAGGTCGACGGCAAGACGGTGCTGTCCTACTTCAACAGCAGCACCGGCAACATGGAGGTCCGCGTCGCGAATGCGCCGACGGAACTCGGCGCCGCGCCGGTCACGACCGTTGTCGTGGCAGGCGGCTGGCCGGAGCAGGCCGACGAACTGCCTGAGCCGCAAGACAATCAGCTGGCGCAGCCCTACGGCGGCTATATCTCCCCGGGTTCGACGCTCGACGAACTGCGCATCCTGGTCAGCCAGTGGAACACCAAGCCTCGCGACACCGCGCCGTACCGCGTCATCCAGTTCGCGGTGAATCCGGTGAAGCCCTAGGTCAGCGCAGCACCAAGTCGATTCCGGCGCTGTCGAACACGTCGAGCAGCCCGGTCCAGGTGTGAGAATCCAACGCCTTCTTGGCTTTTGCACTGTCGGTCAGCACGAAGCGGAACGGCTCGTCGTCCGGGGTGCCGTAGCTGCCGCCGAGGCAGTCGGCCAGCGCGTCGAGATTGCTGCCGAAGTAGCCGCCCGCGCCGTTGACAGCGTGGCCCAACTCGGTGAAAAGGTCTGCGCGGGAATGGATTCGCGCACCACGCACCGTGAAAGTCTTCACGCTCCTCCGATCTGGCAGAACGTCTCGTAGTGGTCGCCGGTGTAGTAGAACTCCGGCGGGCTGGTCGGCGGCTCGCCGCCGGTGATGACTCGTCGTGCGCCGCGGGTCTTCGCGCCGGGCGTCGGCACCGTGTACTCGTGGTAGTACCCGCGCTGCTGGTTCGGCAGCCGGCGCTCGAAGTTGCCGAACACGATGCCGTCCCGGTCGTAGGGGAACGGGCCGCCGCGGTGGATCAGGTTGACGGTCGTGGTGGCCTCGGCCGGCAACGACGACAGCTGGCAGACGGGTAGCCCGGACTTGCTGCGGGTGGTTGTCGACGGGGTGTGCGAGACGGCGGTCGGCGACGCTGTCGGTGCCGGCCCGGTGAGGGTGGCCGACTGCTTCGCACACGCCGGAGTGAGGGTCAGCAGCAACGCGGTGCCGCAGGTGAGGACAACGGCGCGCAGGGTGGTTCTGGACATCGCACCTTTTCTGCCGCGTTCTGATATCGGAGCTTCGGCCGGCCCCCAAAGCCCGGCCGATGCCCCGGTACACAGGCCACGCTACCGCGTCCGAGCGGCTCATAGCTGATTCTTACGCGCAACCTAGCCACCGCAGTGGTTGCCGCATGGATTATCGATGACATGAGTGACGACACCCCGAAAGCGAACCCCGAGACGCCGGACACCCCGACCGACTCGTTCCCGCCCGTTCCCGCAGCTACCGCGGTGGCGGCCCCCGCCGCGCCCGTCGCGCCGGCCGCAGAGCCGAGAACCAGCAAGCTCAACAAGGTGCTGGCGTGGGTCGGCATCGTCGCCGGCATCGTGTTCATCGTCGCGACGATCTTCTTCTCCGGTTTCATCCTCGGTGCGCATTCGGGCGGCGGTCATCACGGCGGCTGGCACAAGCACCACCGTGGACAGGACATGTCGGAGTTCCGCGAGGGCCGCCACGGCCCGGGCGGCGGCATGTGGCACCCGATGTTCCCGGGCGGCCCCGGTTGGCAGGGTCCGGGCGGTCAGGGCCCCGGCGGTCCCGGCCCGCAGGCCCCCGGCCAGCCCGCCCCCACTCAGCCTGGCCGCTGACCGAACCAGTCCTGCATCAAACGAGAGGCCGTGCCCGATCAGGGTGCGGCCTCTCGTCTTTCCTAGTCCTGCCCGTCGGTCGCCGTGCGGTTGGCCGCCGCTGCCCGATACCCGGTGGTCAGCAGTTCGACCATGCGCTCCTCGAGCTCGGCAGAGTCGTCGTCGGCGGCGATGGTGGTCAGGTACATGGCGGCACCCGCAGCCATGATCAGCACGGCGCGCGCGTCCAGCTCCGCACTGTGCCGTTCCTCGGTGGTCTGTGCTCCGACGTCGTCGGCGAACAGCTCGACCGCCGGCCCGGTGAACCGATTCCACAGCGACCGTCCCAGTGTCTTGTCTTCGAGCAATGCCAGGGTCAGGTCGGGCGCCGCTGCTTTCATGTCCGGGCGGTTGAACAGCGCGCGGCTGCCCCGGACGACGAAATCAATCCAGCCGTAGACATCAGTGCCGGCGAACGGCGTCAGATCAGGTGTCACACCCATGACCGCATCGACGACCAACGCTGCCTTCGATGGCCAGCGCCGGGCCAGGCTGGCGCGGGTGACGCCGGAGCGCTGCGCGACGAGGCGCATGCTCAAGTCCTGAAACCCGCCCTCTGACAGGAGCTCTCGGGTCGCGGTGAGTACGCGATCGTCGATGCTCGAGTCCCGCGGCCGACCGGGGCCTGACTGACTGCTCACGGGTCCATCATCACAGCACCTGAGTAGGGACAGGGTCATTGACGCCAAGCCTGCAATTAGTGTACCACTGGATACTTAATTGCTCGGGTCGAGATTTACCGAAAGGATCACTGAAGCCATGGGGACCGATCCCTTCCAGCCGGCCAAGCTCGGTCCGATCACGTTGCGCAACCGGGTGATCAAGGCCGCGACGTTCGAGGCGGCCACCCCGGATGCTCTGGTCACGGATGACCTGATCCGCTACCACCAGTTGCCCGCCGCGGGTGGCGTCGGGATGACGACCGTCGCGTACTGCGCGGTGTCCCCAGGTGGGCGTACCGACGGCTGGCAGCTGTGGATGCGCCCCGAAGCGCTCCCGGGCCTGCGGAAGCTCACCGACACGATCCACGGTGAGGGTGCGGCGATCAGCGCGCAGATCGGGCACGCCGGGCCGGTGGCCAACCCGCGCACCAACAAGGCCAAGGCACTGGCCCCGGTGCGGTTCTTCAACCCGCTGTCGATGCGCTTCGCCAAGAAAGCCACCCGCGCCGATATCGATGGTGTGATGGCCGCGCACGCGGGCGCCGCGAGGTTGGCGATCGAGGCCGGGTTCGACGCTGTCGAAGTCCATCTGGGCCACAACTACTTCGCCAGCTCGTTCCTGTCGCCGTTGATCAACAAGCGCCGCGACGAGTTCGGCGGCTCACTGCACAACCGCGCCAAGGTGGCCCGCGGCACCGTGCAGGCCGTCCGCGAGGCCGTCGGCAATCAGATCGCGGTGATCGCCAAACTCAACATGAGCGACGGCGTCCGCGGCGGCATCCCGATTGAGGAGTCGCTGCAGACCGCCAAATGGCTCGAAGAGGACGGGGCGCTGGATGCCCTGGAGCTGACCGCGGGCAGTTCCCTGGTCAACCCGATGTACCTGTTCCGCGGCGACGCCCCGGTCAAAGAGTTCGCCGCGAACTTCCGGCCACCGCTGAGCTGGGGCATCCGGATGACCGGGCACAAGTTCTTCCGCGAATATCCCTACCGGGAGGCCTACCTGCTCAAGGAGGCCCGCCAATTCCGCGCCGAACTCACGATGCCGCTGATCCTGTTGGGCGGCATCACCAACCGGGAGACCATGGACCTGGCCATGGCCGAGGGGTTCGAGTTCGTGGCGATGGGCCGGGCCCTGCTGGCCGAACCCGATCTGCTCAACCGGATTCAGGCAGAAGACAGTGCAAGCCCCGTCAAATCCGCGTGCACACACTGCAATCTGTGCATGCCCACCATCTACGGCCGCACCCACTGCGTGGTCACGGGCAAGCCGTACTGAGAAATCGGGCGGCCGAGCAGGTTGGCCGCAACTGGCATCATCGAAACATGACTGCGTGCCCCGTCTGGTTCACAGCCTGCGTCACCGGTGCCCTCGCCCTTGCTCCGGTCGCCGCCGCCAAGCCGTCGGACCCCGGTGTCGTGTCATATGCGGTCCTCGCCAAGGGATCGGTCGGCAATGTGGTCGGCGCGCCGATGGGCTGGGAGTCCACCTTCACCGCGCCGTACCAGGGCTTCTTCGTCGACCTCCCCGTGTGCAACAACTGGGGAGACATCGGGCTGCCCGAGGTCTACGGCGACCCGGACCTGGCGTCGTTCAACGGTGCCGTGGCGCAGACGTCGGCCACCGACGACAGCCACTCCGCCAAACAGGCCGTGGGTGTGTTCGCCACCTCCGAGGCTGCCGCGCGGGCCTTCCACCGCGTCGTCGACCGCACCGTCGGGTGCTCGGGACAGACCACCGCGATGCACCTCGAGAACGGCCGGACCGAGGTCTGGAGCTTCGCGGGCGCGCAGGCCAGCCCGATCGACGCGGCCTGGGTCAAGCAGGAGGCAGACACCGATCGGCGCTGTTTCGTCCAGACCAGGCTCCGCGAGAACGTTCTGCTGCAGGCGAAAGTCTGCCAATCCGGCAACGCCGGCCTGGCGGTCAACGTGCTGGCCGGGGCCATGCAGAACAGTCTGGGGCAATGACGATGCGCTGGGGTGGGCAGGCGCCGCACAGATATTGCGCAGATTTTTGTCGGTGCCTCATGGCATCGTCGGACGAACACGTAATGCTCGGGACGCGTCTGCCTGTGTAACGCAGACTTGGTCCGGGAACACCAACCAACGGATGCGGGGATGGCCCGGATCCCGGAAGGGGATGTTCAGATGGGCACCGCCACCGCCGTGCGTCGTCCGCACGCCGATTACCCCGAGTTGTCCAGCGCGTACAGCGCTGCTCTGCTGGCCGGCGGAGGTTGCCTGCAGGACGGGCCCGTCGGCCGCGTCGGCCTCGAACTCGAGGCGCACTGCTTCGACCTGTCCGACCTGACGCGGCGGCCGGGTTGGGACGAACTGACGGTGGCCGTCGAGTCGGTGCCGCCGCTGCCCGGTGGCAGCGCGATCACCTTGGAACCCGGCGGGGCCATCGAACTGTCAGGGCCACCGCTCGACGGTGCCGGGGCCGCCGTGGCGGCGATGCAGGCCGATCAGGTGGTGCTGCGCGAAGCAATGCGGCGACGTGGGTTGGGCCTGCTTCAGCTCGGTGTGGATCCACTCCGGCCGCAGGCGCGCGTCAACCCCGGCGGTCGGTACCGGGCCATGGAGGCATTCTTCGCCGCGGGTGGCACGGGCGCGGCCGGGGCGGCGATGATGACGTCGACGGCCTCGCTGCAGATCAACATCGATGCGGGTCCACGCGACGGTTGGGCCGACCGGGTCCGGCTGGCGCATGCTCTGGGGCCGACCATGATCGCCCTGTCGGCGAGCTCGCCCATGCTCAGTGGTGACTTCACCGGATGGCAGAGCACGCGGCAGCGCATCTGGGGTCAGCTCGACACCGCCCGCTGTGGGCCGATTCTCGGTGCCAGTGGCGATGATCCGGCCAACGACTGGGCGCGCTACGCCCTCAAGGCCCCGGTGATGCTGGTGCACACGCCGGAGGCGGAACCCATCACCGAATGGGTGCCATTCGCCGACTGGGCCGACGGGCGCAGGCTGCTCGGCGGCCGCCGGCCCACCGAGGCGGACTTGGACTATCACCTGACCACGCTGTTCCCGCCGGTGCGGCCGCGGCGCTGGCTGGAGATCCGCTACCTCGACGCATTGCCCGACGCGTTATGGCCGGCTGTCGTGTTCACCTTGGTGACGTTGCTGGATGATGCCGGATTGTCGCAGATCGCCTGGGAGACAACCGAATCCGTGGCGACGGCGTGGGACCAGGCGGCTCGGGTGGGGCTGGCCGATCCGCGGCTGCAGGCCGCGGCGGTGCGGTGCGTCGAAGCGGCGGCCGCCGTCGCGCCCGCCGACCTGGCCGACGCCATGGACCGACTGCTGTGGCAGGCGCAGCACGGGCGCAGCGCTGCCGACGATTTCGCCGATCGGGTCGTCGAGCACGGAATCGATTCGGCGATCACCGGGTTGGCACTTGATGACCGGCGGCTGAAAGGTGAGGTGTGAGCACGCGCGAACTGTTGGCCCGAGGGCTGACCAGAGCCCGGGACAGGACTCTGGCCCTGGTCGAGTTCGACGACGCCGAACTGCTGCGCCAATACGACCCGCTGATGAGCCCGTTGGTGTGGGACCTGGCGCACATCGGTCAACAGGAAGAACTGTGGCTGCTGCGTGGCGGGGACCTGAACCGACCCGGGCTGCTGGCGCCGGAAGTCGACAGCCTCTACGACGCGTTCGTGCATTCCCGTGCCAGCCGCGTGTCCCTGCCGCTGCTGCCGCCGACCGACGCGCGCGCCTTCTGTCGCACCATTCGGGCGAAAGCCCTTGACGCGCTGGACCGGCTGCCCGACGAGGCCGGTGCAGAGTTTCCGTTCGCGCTGGTGATCAGCCACGAGAACCAGCACGACGAAACGATGCTGCAGGCGCTGAACCTGCGCAGCGGCCCACCGTTACTGGGACCGGGTGCCGCCTTGCCGCAGGGGCGGGACGGCGTGGCAGGTACGTCGGTGCTGGTGCCCGGCGGACCGTTCGTGCTGGGCGTCGACAGCTCCGATGAACCCTTCGCGCTCGACAACGAGGGACCGGCACACGTCGTCGACGTGCCGTCGTTCCGGATCGGGCGGGTGCCGGTCACCAATGCCGAATGGCGTGAGTTCGTCGTCGACGGCGGCTACGCACAACGCCGGTGGTGGTCGGCGGCCGGCTGGGAGCACCGGCAGCAGGTAGGGCTGGTGGCCCCGCAGTTCTGGAGTGCCGACGGCACGACACGGGTGCGCTTCGGGCACATCGAGGCGTTGCCGCCCGACGAACCCGTACAACACGTGAGCTTCTATGAGGCCGAGGCGTACGCCGCCTGGGCCGGCGCGCGGCTGCCCACCGAGATCGAGTGGGAGAAGGCCTGCGTATGGGACCCCGCGGTGGGCGCCCGGCGTCGATTCCCCTGGGGTGCAACGGAACCGGAAGCGCACCGGGCCAATCTCGGTGGGGATGCGCTGCGCCCGGCGCCGGTGGGGGCGTACCCGGAGGGCGCCTCGGCGTACGGCGTCGAGCAGCTGCTGGGCGACGTGTGGGAGTGGACCACCTCGCCGCTGCGGCCGTGGCCGGGATTCACGCCGATGATCTACGACCGTTACTCGCAGCCGTTCTTCGAAGGCAGCGGCAGCGGCGAGTACCGCGTGCTGCGCGGCGGATCCTGGGCGGTGGGCGGTGACATCCTGCGGCCGAGCTTCCGCAATTGGGACCACCCGATCCGCAGGCAGATCTTCTCGGGTGTGCGGCTCGCCTGGTCTTGTGACGGGGAGCGCGGCTGATGTGTCGCCACCTGGGCTGGCTCGGCAACCCCGTGTCGGTGTCGTCATTGATCTTCGAACCGGCGAATGGTCTTCTGGTGCAGTCATATTCGCCGCGTAGACAGAAGCACGGCTTGCTCAACGCCGATGGCTGGGGTGTCGGCTTCTTCGATGGTTCGACGCCGCGACGGTGGCGCAGCGCCGCCCCGTTGTGGGGCGATGCGTCACTCGCGTCGGTCGCGCCGGCGCTGCGCAGCGGGTGTGTGGTGGCAGCCGTCCGCTCGGCAACGGTCGGGATGCCCATCGAACCGTCGGCATCGGCGCCGTTCAGCGATGGCCGGTGGCTGCTGTCGCACAACGGCCTCGTCGACCGGGCAGTGCTGCCCACGTCCCGGACTGCGGAATCGACGGTGGACAGCGCGCTCCTGGCCGCCCATATCTTCGCCGAGGGCGTCGACAACCTGGGGGTGACCGTGGCCAGGGTGGGGGCAGCCGACCCGGGGGCGCGGCTGAACATCCTGGTTGCCAACGGTTCTCGCATGCTGGCGACGGTGTGGGGCGACACGTTGTCGGTGTTGCGCCGCCCGGACGGTGTGGTGCTGGCCAGCGAACCGTATGACGACCACCCGGACTGGCAGGACATCCCGGACCGCCATCTCGTCGAGGTGACGGCAGCCGGCGTCGCCATGACGCCATTGACCTGAAGAAGGGGACCCCGATGACCGCAATGAATCGGTGCAAGACGGCACCGCTGCTGACGAATCACCTCGCCGCCGACTGGGCGCCCCACGCGTTGCGGCGCGATGTCCGTGAGGGCTTGTCGCAGTCGCCCAGGTCGTTGCCGCCCAAGTGGTTCTACGATGCCGTCGGCAGTGACCTGTTCGACCAGATCACCCGCCTGCCCGAGTACTACCCGACCCGCACCGAGGCCCAAATCCTGCACGAGACGGCCGCGGCCATCGTGGCGGCCTCCGGCGCGGACACGCTGGTGGAGCTGGGCAGCGGCACATCGGAGAAGACACGCATCCTGCTCGACGCCTTTCGGGACGCCGATGCGCTGCGCCGCTTCGTGGCGTTCGATGTCGACGAGAACGTGCTCGCCGCGGCGCTCACCCAGCTCTCCGATGAGTACGACGGCATCGAGATCAGCGGCGTACGAGGCGATTTCGAGCAGCATCTCGGTGAACTGCCGGTCGTGGGCCGGCGGCTGATCGTATTCCTCGGGTCGACGATCGGCAATCTGACGGAGGGCCCGCGGGCGGAGTTCCTCGCGAGCGTGGCCGACACGATGCGGCCGGGGGACACGCTGCTGCTCGGCACCGACCTGGTGAAGGACACCGCCCGGCTGGTGGCGGCCTACGACGACAGCGCCGGGGTCACCGCGCAGTTCAATCGCAACGTCCTGGCGGTGGTGAACCGGGAGCTGGACGCGGATTTCGATCTCGACCGCTTCGAACATGTGGCACGATGGAACACCGAACACGAGCGTATCGAGATGTGGCTGAGGTCTGTTGCCGCACAACGCATTCAGATACGTGAGTTGGATCTTTCGGTGGAGTTCGAGGCGGGTGAGGAGATGTTGACCGAGGTGTCGTGCAAGTTCCGACCCGACGGAGTGGCAGCCGAGCTGGCGGCCGCCGGGCTGACGCAAACCGACTGGTGGACCGATCCCGCCGGAGACTTCGGGCTGTCACTCGCGGTCAAGCCGGAACTGCGGACGTGAGCGGAGCCGACCCAGCCTTCGCGCACCTGTGGCGCGCCGCCCGGCCCACACCGCTGGGTCTGCATTTCGACAACGCCGCCTGCTCGCGGCAGAGCTTCGCCGTCATCGACGCCGCCGCCCAGCACGCGCGACTGGAGGCGCAGGTCGGAGGCTATGTGGCCGCCGAAGCCGCGGAGCCGGTGCTGGAAGCCGGGCGGGCCGCGGTGGCCACGCTCACCGGGATGGCCGCCGGCGACGTGGTGTTCACCACGGGTTCCAACAACGCACTCAACCTCCTGCTCAGCAGCTGGGACGGGGAGAAGACCATCGCCTGCCTGCCCGGTGAGTACGGCCCGAACCTGGTGGTGATGGCAGCCAACGGCTTCACCGTCCGCGAGCTTCCGGTCGACGAGCAGGGACGCGTCGACGTCGAGGTGGCCGTCGCGCTCCTGCAGAGCGATCCTCCCGCGCTGGCCCATCTGACGGCGCTCGGCAGCCACCGCGGGTTGGCGCAGCCGCTGTCCGAGTTCGTCCAGGCCTGCCACGCCATCGGCGTGCCGGTGGCGGTGGACGCGGCGCAGGCGCTGGGCCACCTGGATTGCGCGGTGTCGCCCGACGTCATCTATGCCTCGTCGCGCAAGTGGCTGGCGGGGCCGCGCGGTGTCGGGGTACTGGCCATCAGTTCGTCGGTGTCGCACCGGCTCCGGCCGCGGATTCCGCTGCCGGAATGGGGTACCCCGTTGCCGGTGCTGAAGCGATTGGACCTCGGCGAGGCCAATGTGGCTGCGCGCGTGGCCTTTTCGACGGCACTCGAGGAGCATCTGGTGGCCGGTCCGGAACTGGTGCGTGCCCGGCTGGCCGAGGTCGGCCGGCTCACCAGGACCGCGCTGGCCGCGCTGCCGGGCTGGCGGGTCGTCGAGGACATCGACGAGCCCACCGCCATCACCACACTCGAGCCGACGCGCGGTGCCGACCCGAATACCGTGCGCGCCAGGCTGATTGCCGACCACAGCATCGTCACCACAGTGGCAGGCGTGGACCGGGCGCCATTCGAGTTGAAGATCCCCGTGCTGCGGGTATCGCCACAGGTCGACGTCACCGGCGAAGAACTCGAGTCCTTCGCCGGTGCGCTGACTGCCGCGTCGACCTAAGCCGTCAGGCCTTGTGGGCGGTGAGCAGGAACGCCGGCATCTTCAGGCGGCCCTTCTCGTCGAGGGCATGCGGCGGCATCTCCAGCGGAGGCTGTCCCGGGACCGGGGGCATTGCCACCATGCCGGCGTGGATGAACGCCGGCCGAATCTCGTCGATGGCCCAGTACTTACCGACGGCCCCGCGCAGCTCGTCCTCGGTGACCTCGTTCGGCTTCATCTCGGCCTCGGCCGGGAAAGCGCCCTTGGCGAAGACCAGGATGTAGTACTTGGCGCCCGGTGCGGCCGCGCGGAACACCGCCTGCTGGTACGCGTCGCGGGCCTCCACCGGAATCGAGTGGAACAGCGTCGAATCCATGATGGTGTCGAAGCGGCCGTCGAACCCGGTGAATGTGGTGATGTCATCTTCCACGAACGTGGCGTTGGTCAGATTCCGTTCGGCGGCAGCCTGTTTCGCCGCCGCGACGGCGGTGGGGGAGAGCTCGATGCCCACCACGGTGTGGCCCGCGGCGGCAAGCGCCAGAGCCAGCTCCGCGTAGCCGCAGCCGGCGTCGAGCACCTCGCCGGTGACCTGGCCGGCCTCGATCAATGCCGCCAGCTCGGGCTGCGGTTCACCGATGTTCCATGGCGGCGGACCCTCGAATCCGCCTTCCTGCCGGTAGACGCTGTCCCAATCCATCACTTCGTTCGACGAGTCGGTCATGGGTTCAAACCTACGCGGAGGACCGCCGGGTGGCGATGGCGATCTGCGGTGTGCACAGGCCACCACGCAACTCGATGTCGACGCCGGCATGGTCGGCCAGGGCCCGCAGCGCGGCCGGGCTGTAGGCCCGGAGCGAACTGATGACCCCGTCGTGCACGAACGGCACGAACGGCGCCAGCGGCAGCATGGTAGCCAGCCGCATCAGGTGCAGCGGCGACGGCGGCCGGGGCAGGTCGATGATCAGCAGCTTGTCCGCGACCCGGGTGCCTTCGGCGAGGACGCGAACGGCCGCTGCCGGCGGCAGGTGGTGGAAGGACAACGCGAAAACCGCCAGGGCGTAGGCATTGTCGGCGGCGTCGATGGCGGTGGCATCCATATGGCGCACCGTCACCCGCGGATCGGCACCCAGATCGCCGGCGGTGATGGCGGCGACCGAGTCCGGTTCCAGGTCGGTGACCGTCACCGTCGCCGTGGGGTGCATCTCCAGCACCTTCTTCGACAACCCGCCGTGGCCGGCCCCGAGCTCCAGGATGCGGGGATCGGGGACGTCGGCCATCTCATCCATGGCGATCAGCGCGAACCGCTCGTGCAGGCCGAACCAATCGCCGACGAGTTCGAGGGCCCGCACCACACTGCGTTTGACCGCAGGGTCGACGTCGTCACGGTCGAGATACTCGAGCTGGTCGGTCTGCAACACGCGGTCCAGGCAGGAGGCCTGTGGGCCGCCGCGCGGCATCCGGTCGAGGTCGCTCATGGGTTTCAGGCTATGCGACCTACTCGGACTCGCCGAGAATCTGGTAGATCTCGCGACGGGCGTTGTTCACGATGTCCAGGATGCGTTGCTGCTGTTCGTCATTCGCGGAATGCACCGACTGGCCGACGGCCCCGAACAGCTGACCGAGGGCGTTGCGCAGGTTCAGCGCGGCAGGGTCGGCGCCGTCGGCGATCTCTTCCCAGGGCGCCGTCTCGATGGCATCGGCGACGGTGCGTCCTTCGTCGGTGAGCTCGAAAGTCTTCTTGCTGCCGCGACTTTCGGTCGGTGTGATCAGGCCCTCGTCCTCCAACAGCTGCAGGGTCGGGTAGATCGACCCGGGGCTGGGCTTCCACAGGCCGTCGCTGCGTGCGGCGATCTCCTGGGTCATCTCATAGCCGTGCATCGGCCGCTCGGAGAGCAGCTTGAGGATGGCGGCGCGGACGTCACCGCGCCGGCTGCGGCCACTGCCGCGTCCGCGGCCACCGTGACGTCGACCGCGGGGGCCGCCCGGTCCGAAGGGGCCGGGACCGAAGCCCGGTCCGAAGCCGAAACCAGGGCCGAAGCCCGGGCCGAAGCCGAAACCGGCGTCACCGCGGTGTTCCCGCAGGTGAGCGCGGAACTGTTCGCGCATCTCTCGGCGGCCGGGGCCGGCGGGGGAGGCGAATGGGCCGCGATGCTGTGGCGTGAAACCTAAACCGGCTCCGTCGAACGGGCGGCCGGGTGGGGTGAATGGGGTGTCCATAGATGTGTTCTCTCTTTCGGGCGGGAGACGTCAGATGCGCCTCCGATGCATTAACGATATATCGGAAGCTATCGGAAGGCAACAGGCTGCTGAGAGTTCGCTGCGTCACACCCGCCCCGGACCGGCCGAGAATAGGGTGTGACCGATGGGTGACTTCGGATTTCACGCGCTGGCGCTGCTGGCTGCCATCGGCCTGGTGGGGCCGCTGTTGGCGGCGGTGCCCCGCCTCCGCGTACCCGTGATCGTCGGCGAGCTGGTGGCCGGAATCGTGGTGGGGCGGACCGGGTTCGGCATCGTCGACGCGGACAACCCGACCTTCGTCTTGCTGGCGGACATCGGCTTTGCCCTGGTGATGTTCATCGTCGGTACCCATGTGCCGGTGCGCGACAAGTCATTACGCGCAGACCTGCCCACGGCGCTGGCGCGGGCCATCGCGGTGGGTGCCGCGGCAGCGGTGTTCGGCGTCGTCATCGCCCATCTCTTCGGTACCGGGCACGCCCCGTTGTATGCGGTGCTCATGGCCTCATCGTCGGCGGCGCTGGCGCTGCCGGTGATCCAGTCGCTGGGGCTGGAAGGGCCACCGGTGCTGTCGGTCACCGCCCAGATCGCCATCGCCGACGCCGCGTCGATTGTGTTGCTGCCGTTGGCCATCAACCCGGCCGGTGCACCGCGCGCGGCCGTCGGGGCGCTGGCGATCGCCGCATGTGCGATCCTGCTCTACTTCTTCCTGCGCTACGAAGCCAAACGTGGCTGGCTCAAGCGGATGCACAAGTACTCACACAGCCGGCACCTGGCATTGGAGCTGCGGATCAGCCTGATCATTCTGTTCGGCCTTGCGGCGCTGGCGAAGTCGACGCACGTGTCGATCATGCTCGCGGGTTTCGCGCTGGGACTGTGCCTTTCGGCGGTCGGCGAACCCCGCCGACTGGCCCGTCAGCTGTTCGGCATCACCGAGGGGTTCTTCGCACCATTGTTCTTCGTATGGCTGGGTGCGTCCCTGGAGGTGAGAGAGTTGGGGGAGCATCCGGATCTGATCGGGCTCGGTGTGGCGCTGGGTGCGGGTGCGGTGCTCGCACATCTCAGCGGCCGGTTGTTCGGGCAACCGCTGTCGCTCGGCGTGCTGGCGGCGGCACAACTGGGGGTACCGGTGGCCGCCGCCACGCTGGGGACCCAGCAGCATCTGCTGGGTCCCGGGGAGCCGTCGGCCCTGATCCTCGGCGCGTTGTTGACCGTCGCGGCGACGTCAGTGGCCGGCGGCATCGCCAAGCGCCGGCAGCACGCGGTCGCCTAGCTGCGGCCCCGGAAGGCCGCGGCCACGATCGCCGCGGCGATCAGCGCCAGTGCCGCCGCGGTGGCTGCGGTGGCGCCGATCCCCGAGTCGAAGGCGGCGCGCGCCGACTCCATCAGGTTGTTGCCCAGTTCGGTCGGCAAGGTCCGGGCCACCGAGATGGCGCCGCCGATGCTCTCCCCGGCGTCGGCGGACTGATCGGGTGAAAGCGCCCCGGGCAGTTCGACATTCGCGCGGTAGAACGCCGTGAACATGGTGCCCAGGCCGGCTGTGCCGAGCACCGCACCCAGCTCGTAGGCGGTCTCCGACACCGCCGACGCCGCGCCGGCCTTCTCGGGCGGCACCGACGCCACGATGGTGTCGTTCGAGATCGTCTGTGACACACCGACACCCAGCTCGAGCACGGTGAACGAGGCGATGACCCCGACCATGGTGAGGTCGTGGCGGAACGTCAGGATCAACAGGAAGCCGGCGGCCACCAGGAGCAGACCGGTCACGATCAGCGTCTGCGGCGCGAACCGCTTGGTCAGCCGCACGACGCCGATACCCGCGATGGTCGACGCCGCCGCACCCGGCAGCATGACCAGTGCCGCGGTCAGCGGATCCAGGCCGAGCACCAGTTGCAGGTGCTGCGAGACGAAGAACAGGAACCCGATGAGGCCGACCATCGACAGGAAATTGGCCAGGATCGACGCCGTGAACGGGCCGTGAGCGAACAGTCGCATGTCGAGAATCGGTGTGGCACTGCTGTTCTGCCGGCGCACGAACCAGGTACCTGAGGCGAAGCCCAGTGCGACGGCCGCGAGCGTCAGCGTGGAGAGGCCGTCGTGCGCGGCGGTCTTGATGGCCCACATGACCGGCAGGACCGCGAACAGCGACAGCAGCACGCTCAGCGCGTCGACCGGGCCCGGGTTCGGGTCCCGTGATTCCGGCACCAGCTTGGGGGCCAGCACCAGCAGCGGCAGCAGGATCGGCACCGCGATCATGAAGACCGCGCCCCAGTGGAAGTGCTGCAGCAGCAGGCCACCGACGATCGGGCCCAGGGCCGAGCCGGCCGCGAAGCACGACGCCCAGATGGCGATGGCCAGCCGGCGCGACGTGGCCTCGGTGAAGATGTTGCGGATGAGCGACAACGTCGACGGCATCAGCATGGCGCCGAACACGCCGAGCGTGGCGCGTGCGGCCACCAGGTAGCCGGCGCTGGGCGCGAACGCCGCGGCGGCCGAGACGGCGGCGAACCCGACCGCGCCGATGAGCAGCAGGCGGCGCCGGCCGAGCCGGTCGCCGAGGCTGCCCATGGTCACCAAAAGCGTTGCCAGCACCAGTGAATAGATGTCGACGAGCCACAATTGGGTGGAAGCCGACGGGCGGAATTCTTCAGCGATGCTGGGCAGCGCGAAGGCCAGCACCGTGTTGTCGATCGAGATGAGCAGCACGGGCAGCATCAGCACTGCCAGCGCCCACCAATGGCGTTGCGGGGTCCGGTTCGTCACCTCATTGGTGACGAGACTGGTGGACATGGGAATTACCTAACTTGTTGAGGATTGATCCAGGGTGATGGTGCCGGCCGTCAGGCTGGCCATGATGGCGTCGACGATCTCGACCCGCGGCGCGATGTTCCGGCGCAGTGCCTCATATCCGGCGTCGAGCAGGGCCCAGAAAACCAGGCGCGGCCACTCCGGTGGGCTGGTCTGCGGTCGTGCCGAAACCCGCGCCAGCACTTCGGCTATCGCCTCGTCGCCGGTATCGAGGATCGCGGACAACTCCGGATCGGCCACGATGGTCGGCTCGTTGTAGACGAAGGGGACGATGGGTCCGAGGTCCAGCTGGGATTCGACCACGCGGCGCAGTGCCGCGAGCGGGGGACCACAGGCCGGTTCGGCTTTGTCGATGGCGGCGTTGCACATCTCGTGCACGTACAGGGCGACGGCGCGGATCAGCTCGGAACGCTCGGGGAAATACCGGTGCAGCGTGCTGCGGCCGACGCCCGCGGCGGCGGCGATGTCACTCAGCGACGCCGCGGGATTGGTCGCCAGGACGGCGGTGGCGGCATCGAGAATCGCCTTGCGGGTGCGCGAACGCACACCCGTGTCGAGCGATTTCAGTTCAGCCATGTGTCAAAAATAGCATGTTTGGCCGAAAATGGGACAATGTTGTTCCATTATGGAGTTGGAGCTCACCGGGAGATTCGCTTGGCCGGTGTCATCCGTAGCGTCAAAAAACTAGACTTGCGGTGTCTAGCACTGATTTTGATCGGTTTGTTTCCGGAGGCGGGCCATGGCCACGTACAGGAAGATTGCATCGACAACAGCACTCGCCGCAGGCCTCGTAGCTGCGGTTCTGGGTATCGGTTCGGGAACTGCGAGCGCCGCGCCGGCGCACGATCCGGGCATGATCCCCATGGACCACGGTTGGGGCGGCGACGACTGGGACGACCACCACGGCTGGGGCTGGGGCCATCGTGGTTGGGGCAACGGTCAGGGCTGGGCGCCCGGGTGGCCGCCGCCGTGCATCACCGTGCCGTACGTCAGCATCTGCGCATAGGTCGCCGCGCGAGCTTCCCGGGTCGGTTTGGCGACGCGGGACGTCGAAGGCATTTCGAACCCGCGACCTCTTCGGCCAGCTTCAGCAGAACCTGTCGGTGGGCAGGTGGATGCTGGGCGCAACCATAGGGAAGGGGTGGATATGTGCTGGAAATGCGATAACCCAAACGGCACCACCGAGGAGTACCTCGACATGTTGCGCGGGATCATGAAGGACCACGGATGGGCCGTCCAGTTCGTGGAAGACGATCGTCGGCCATTCGCGTACACAATCGGTCTGCACAACCTGGGTCTGCCGGAGTTGCTGGTCACTGGGTTACAACCTCAGACGGCCGGCCGTGTGCTGAATTCACTCGGCCATCAGATTGTCGAGGAGGGGACGTTCTTGCAGCCCGCCATGCATATCGACTACCAGGGCGAGTTCATATTCGAGGTCATCGATGTCGAACATCCGGACGTGCATTTGAAATACGCGGTCGAACTCTGCAGTCCGCGAATTCGCGCGTTCCAACTTGTGTGGACCGATGCTCGTGGCCACTGGCCTTGGGAGCGCGGGTGGAGCCACGGTCGCCGTAGGCAACCAGTTCTTGGCGTCCGCAGGCAACCGAACGGCGGACCCGCGTAAACGAAGAAGGCCCCGACCAGATTTCCCTGGTCAGGGCCTTGCTCACTTGTCGGGGTGGCGGGATTCGAACCCACGACCTCTTCGTCCCGAACGAAGCGCGCTACCAAGCTGCGCCACACCCCGCGTGAAGCCACGACAGCGTATCGCACCGGGGCCCTCAGAAGCCAAACGGCCCTCGCGGGGTGATGTAGCCGCAGGTAGACGGGGTTAGCGGCCAAGATCACGTCCGCTGGCGGGATGGATTTTTGCTCATCGTGCGTTCAATCAAGTAACTGTGATTGGCGACAGCTCAACGGTGAGAAAGCGAGGAACGAACATGACCGGATTGGGAGCTCTGCTCTACTGCGGATTCTTCGGTCTGGCGGCGCTGTGGCTGTTCGCGACTTCTGACTACCGGGCGGCGTATCGGGCGGCCTGGAACGGCCGCCATGATCACGCCCAGCGCCCCGAGCGCTCGAACTCCGCCAGTGCCGCTACGGCTTCCGCGGAGTCCAGCCCGCGGCTGCTGACCCACGCGTCGTCGAAGTAGGTATCGGTATAACGGTCGCCGCTGTCGGCGAGGAGCGTCACCACCGACCCACTGCGGCCCTGCGCCACCATCGCGGCCAGCAGGCCGAACGCACCCCAGATGTTCGTCCCCGTGGACGGACCCACCCGGCGCCCCAGAACCTTGCTCACGTGCCGTGCTGCGGCCACTGAGGCCGCGTCCGGTACGGACACCATGGCGTCCACCACGCCGGGCAGGAACGACGGTTCCACCCGCGGCCGGCCGATGCCCTCGATGCGCGACGACGCCCCGGTGAACACGTCCCGGTCGCCCGTGGCCCACGACGGATAGAACGCCGAGTTCTCCGGGTCCACGACGCACAGCCGGGTGGCGTGGCGCCGGTAGCGCAGGAACCGTCCGATGGTGGCGCTGGTGCCGCCGGTGCCCGCGCCGACCACGATCCACTCCGGGATCGGATGAGCCTCCTCACGTAGTTGGGAGAAGATCGACTCCGCGATGTTGTTGTTGCCGCGCCAGTCGGTGGCGCGCTCGGCGTTGGTGAACTGATCCAGGTAGTGGCCGCCGGTCTCGCGTGCCAGCCGCTCCGCCTCGGCATACACCTGCGACGACTGCTCCACGAAATGGCAACGGCCGCCTTGTGATTCGATCAGTGCGATCTTCGACGGGCTCGTCGACTCCGTCATCACCGCGATGAACGGCAACCCGAGCAGCGCCGCGAAATACGCCTCGGACACCGCCGTGGAACCGGACGACGCCTCGATGACGGTCGTCTGCGGGCCGATCCAGCCGTTGCACAGCCCGTACAGGAACAGCGACCGGGCCAGCCGGTGCTTGAGGCTGCCGGTGATGTGCGTGCTCTCGTCCTTGAGGTACAGCTGGACGTCCACGTCCGCGCTCCATGCGGCCGGCAGCGGATAACGCAAGAGGTGGGTGTCGGCGCTGCGCCGGGCGTCGGCCTCGATCAGGCGGACGGCGTTGTCGACCCAGTCGCGGCTCACCGTGCCGAGACGGCCGGCTGCGTCATATCGGCGCCGATACCGGTGTGTCCGCCGCCGGTCGGCGCGGCCACGAGTGTCAGCAGCGTCACCTCGGGCCGGCAGCAGAAGCGCACCGGTGTGTAGGGCGAGGTGCCCATGCCGGCGGACACGTGCAGCTGCGTGTGCGCGCCCCAGCGGGACGGACCCTTCACCCGCGAGGTGTCGATGTCGCAGTTGGTCACCAGCGCGCCGTAGAACGGCACGCACAGCTGCCCGCCGTGCGTGTGGCCGGCCAGCACCAGCTGGTAGCCGTCCTCGGCGAACCGGTCCAGCACGCGGGTGTACGGCGCGTGGGTGACACCCAGCGACAGATTGGCCGCCGGGTTGGGCCGCCCGGCGATGGTGTCGTAGCGGTCGCGGTTGAGGTGCGGATCGTCGACCCCGGCCACGGCGATGAGCTGACCGTTGACCTCGATCTCGCGCCGGGTGTGCGTCATGTCCAGCCAGCCGCGCTCGGTGAACGCCGCGCGCAGGTCCTGCCACGGCAGCGGCCGTCCGGTGATCCGCTTGTGCTTGTTGAACAGGTAGTTGGCCGGGTTCTTCGGCTTCGGCGCGAAGTAGTCGTTGCTGCCGAACACGAACACGCCGGGCACCGCCAGCAGATCACCCATGGCCTGCACCACGGCCGGCACCGACTTCGGGTGCGAGAGGTTGTCGCCGGTGTTGACCACCAGATCGGGCTCCCAGCGGGCCAGCTCGCGCAGCCAGGCCTGCTTGCGACGCTGCGCCGGCATCATGTGCAGATCGCTCAGGTGCAGCACCCGCAGCGGCGACGAACCGGGCGTCAGCACCGGCATGGTGACCTCACGGACCACGAACGCGTTGCGCTCGATCAACGACCCGTAAGCGAGGCCAGCAGCCAGGGTTCCGGCGACGGTGACGGCTGCGTTGCGGGCGATGGCAGACATGCAGGCAGCCTACTTGCTCAGCCCGGTAATTGGCCCGTTGTCGCTGGTCATCGTTAGAAAGCCCACAGGGTTGGCTTAGGTCGTTCTGAGGTTTCTGCCGGGCCTATGGGGGCGGGGGGCCGAGCACCGGCACCGTGATGGGCGGCAGGCCGGGAATCTCCACGACCGTCGACCCGATCTGTACCGGCGGCAGGCCGTCGAGCCCCGGAATCCCCACTGGCGGGGGTGGCGGCGGAGGCGGCGCGATGCCGTTGCTCACCAGGATCGTGACGATCGAGCCGGGGATGGTCTGGCCCGACGGGGAGGTGCCGATCACCTGGCCCGACGGCGACGCGCTGTTGACCCACGACGGCTGCGGGGCCAGCTGGAAGCCGGCTTCCTTCACGCGGGTCTGCGCCAGGTCGATGTCCATGCCCGCGACGCTCGGCACCTTCGAGCCCGGTCCACCGTCCACGTAGCGCGGGTCGGTCGGCGGCATCACCACGTTGGGCGGCGTGAACTGCTTCATCGCGGTGAACCAGGTGCGGGCCGGCTCATGACCACCGTAGAGATCACCGCGGCCGCACTGGCGCAGCGGGAACGAACACAGATCCGACGGCGTCGTGGAGTCGTCGTAGATGTAGTTGGCGGCGGCGAAGGCGCTGGTGAAGCCCAGGAACGCCGATGACCGGTGGGCCTCGGTGGTGCCCGTCTTTCCGGACATGGGGAAGGTCCAGCCGACCGACTGCGCGGCGCCCGCGCCGGTGCCGCTGATGGCGTCCTTGTTCATCGCGTTGGCCAGCGTGTTGGCCAGGCCCTCGGGGACCGCCTGCTCACAGGTCTGGGTGGTCACCGAGACCTCGTTGCCGTGCCGGTCGAACACCTTGTCCACCGGGTTGGGCGGGCACCAGGTACCGCCCGAGGCGAGCGTGGCCGCGACATTGGACAGTTCGAGGGCGTTGACCTCGAACGGGCCGAGGGTGAACGAACCGATGTTCTGCCGCTTGATGAAGTCGGACAGGCTCTCGTTGCTGTTCGGGTCGTACGGCCGTGCGGTGCCCGGTGCTGCGTACGACCGCAGCCCCAGCTTGACCGCCATGTCGACGGTGCGCGGGACACCGATCTGCGAGATCAGCTTGGCGAACCCGGTGTTCGGCGACGACGCCAGGGCGTCGGTGATGTTCATGCTGCCCCGGTAGCGGCCGTCGTTCTCGACGCACCACTTGTCTTTCGGGCAGCCCTTGGCGCCACCGCTGCCCAGACCCTTGGCCTCGAACCGGCCGGGCACGTCCAGCTGCGCGTTGATGCCCATGCCCATGTCCATGGCCGCGGCGGTGGTGAACAGCTTGAAGATGGAGCCGGCGCCGTCACCCACCAACGAGAACGGTTGTGGCTGCATGGTTTCCCCGGCCGCGGTGTTGAGGCCGTAGGTCCGGTTGCTGGCCATCGCCACCACCTGGTGGTTGTCCTTGCCGGGCCGGATGACGCTCATGACGCTGGCGATGCCGTCGATGCCGGGGGAGGCGATGCCGTCGATGGACGACTTCACCGAGTTCTGGATGTCGGGGTCGATCGTGGTGCGGATCAGGTAGCCGCCCTTGGCGACCTGGTCCTTGCTGATGCCGGCCTTCGACAGATAGTCGAGCACGTAGTCGCAGAAGAAGGCGCGGTCACCGGCGGCGATGCAGCCGCGGGGCAGCTGGTTGGGCTGCGGCAGGATGCCGAGCGGCTCGGCCTTTGCGGCGCGCAGGGCCTCGGCTTCCTGCGGAACGTTCTGGATCATGGTGTCCAGCACCAGGTTTCGACGTGCCAGGGCGCCGTCGGGGTTGACGTACGGATCCAGTCCGCTGGTCGACTGCACCATGCCGGCGAGCAGTGCGGCCTGCTGCCAGTTCAGCTGGTTGGCGTTGATGCCGAAGTACGTCTGGGCGGCATCCTGGATGCCGAACGCGCCGTTGCCGAACGACACCAGGTTCAGGTAGCGCGTCAGGATCTCGGACTTGGTGAACGTCTTGTCCAGGGTCAGCGCCATGCGGATTTCGCGCAGCTTGCGCGCCGGGGTGGTCTCGATGGCGGCCCGCCGTTCGGCGTCACTCTGCGCGACCACGAGCAGCTGGTAGTTCTTCACGTACTGCTGCTCGATGGTGGATCCACCGCGGGTATCGGCCGAACCCGACATGTAGCCGGACAGCCCCGTCAGGGTGCCCTTCCAGTCAACCCCGTTGTGCTCGGCAAACCGTTTGTCCTCGATCGAGACGATGGCCAGCTTCATGGTGTTGGCGATCTGATCGCTCGGCACCTCGAAACGGCGCTGCGAATACAGCCACGCGATGGGGTTGCCCTTGGCGTCCACCATGGTGGACACGGCGGGTGCGTCACCTTCGACGAGCTGGGCTGAACCGTTGGCCACGACGTCGGATGCCCGGTTGGACATCAGGCCGACACCCCCGATGAGCGGGAACATCATCGCGGCGAGCACCACGCTCGCGAGCAGAACGCACCACGTCATCTTGATGACGGTGACCGCGGTCGGCGGACGGTTCTGCGGTCGCTCGGGCATGGGGTACAGCCTAGCGACCGTGGTGGCCAGCAGCTGAGTGCTGGTCGATTACCACGTCCTTAGGGCATCTAGGGGGCTGCGACACGGGCAAAAATTAACGTTTGGACACACGTCCCAAAAAAGCGGCCTCTGACCCATTGCGCAAAAGGCCCCTGAGCACCTAACTTGAACACACAATGCGATCTAGGTAACACTACTAGCCGCAATGTGGCGTAGATCGCATCAGTGGTCTACTCGGGAGGACACGGCCGTCGGGAGACGGTGTGACGAAGGGATCGCTGGTGGCAGGTACACAGCCAGTAGTTCGCGCGACAATCGCTCCCCAGGCCGGAAACGGCGCGATACAGGGTGTGGTCCAACCTGAAGCAGAAGCCCGAATTGCCTGGGTCTCCCAGGCTCGGTGTCGGCAGGCCGACCCCGACGAGCTCTTCGTCCGTGGCGCCGCCCAGCGCAAGGCCGCGGTCATCTGCAGGCATTGCCCGGTGATCGTCGAATGCGGTGCCGACGCCCTCGACAACCGCGTCGAATTCGGCGTCTGGGGCGGCATGACCGAGCGGCAGCGCCGCGCCCTCCTCAAACAGCACCCCGAGGTGGTGTCCTGGGCGGAGTTCTTCGCCACCCAGCGCAAGCACCGCAACGCGGTCTGACAGACCTATATACAGCTGTGCCCGGGATTTCCTAGGAAATCCCGGGCACAAGCATTTACAGCCGGCTGCTTATCCGGCTTTCACGACATCTCCGGTGATCTGATCGGCGATGGCCCGCAGTGCCTCCAGGTCGGACACCTCGAACGGCAGTGACGGCACGCCCACCAACGCCACGTGCGGGTTGGCCCCGGTGAACCGCGACAGCAGCCGCACCTCACGCTTGGAGATGATGGTGCGGTTCGCGTGGATCCGGAGGGTCGCCGCGGCCAGCGCGTCGGCGTCCTGGCCGGACTGCTCCAGCTTGGCGGCGGCCTCGTCGGCCGCGTCGGCGGTCAGCTCGCACAGCATCGGGTGGGTGCGGTTGAGGATGAGGCCGGCCAGCGGCATCTGCTCCTGCGACAGCCGGTCGACGAAGAACGACGCCTCCCGCAGCGCATCGGGCTCGGCGGCCGAGACCACGACGAACCGCGTACCGGGGCGCTTGAGCAGTTCGTAGGTGCGGTCGGCCTTCTCCCGGAACCCGCCGAACGTGGCGTCCAGGGACTGCACGAAACCGGCTGCGTCGGAGAGCATCTGCGAACCCAGCACCGTCGACAGCGCCTTCATCGCCAGGCCCATGGCCCCGGTGACCAGCCGGCCGATGCCGCGGCCCGGTCCGAGCAGCAGCCGCCACAGGCGGCTGTCCATGAAGTTGCCGAGGCGCTTCGGCGCATCGAGGAAGTCCAGCGCGTTGCGCGACGGCGGGGTGTCGACGACGACCAGATCCCACTTGTCCTCGGCCAGCAGCTGGCCGAGTTTCTCCATCGCCATGTACTCCTGCGTGCCCGAGAGCGACGTCGCGACGGTTTGGTAGAACTGGTTCTCCAGAATCGCGTCGGCCCGGTCTTCGCCGGAGTACTGCACCACCATCTCGTCGAAGGTGCGGCGCATGTCCAGCATCATCGCGTAGAGCTCACCCGGCACCTCCGGTGCCAGCGGCACCCGCTGCGGGGTGTTGCCCAGGTCCTTGATGCCGAGGGCCTGCGCCAGTCGCTTGGCCGGGTCGATGGTCAGCACCACGACGGTGCGGCCGTACTCGGCGGCCCGCAGCGCCATCGCGGCGGCCGTGGTGGTCTTGCCGACGCCGCCCGCGCCGCAGCACACCACGACGCGATTCGCGGTGTCCGAGAGGATCGCGTGCATGTCGAGCTTCAAGGGCTTGCCGCTCATCTGGTCCCAACCCCTTGCTGCTCGAGTGCTTCGGCGAGTTCGTACAGGCTGCCCAGGTCGACCCCGTCGGGCAGGGCGGGCAGTTCCAGGCGGGGCACTTCGAGGGCGTCCAGCTGGTCGGCGCTCTCGGCGCGCGCCATCATGCGCGTCGCGTGCTGGATGGTCTCGGTGAGCAGTCCGGCGAAATCGCTGTCGGACAAGGTGATTCCGGCGTCGGCCAGCCCGGCGCGGACCGCGTCGGCGTCGACGACGCCCTCGGCGGCCTTCGCCAGATCATCCTGCGACAGGTACGCCGGGATGTTGCGGTTGACGATGACGCTGCCGATCGGCAGTTCCAGTTCGCGGAGTTCCTCGATGGCCTCCAGGGTCTCCTGCACGGGCAGCGCCTCCAGCAGGGTGACCAGGTGGATGGCGGTGAGCTCCGAGTGCAACAGCTTCACGACGCCGTCGGCCTGCGAATGCACCGGGCCGCCCTTGGCCAGATCCGAGACGGCCTTGGTGACGTCGAGGAAGCGGGAGATGCGGCCCGTCGGCGGGGCGTCGACGACGACGGCGTCGTACGGACGCTGGCCCTTGAGTTCCTTGGCGGTCTTGCCGTTGCGGACGACGACCTCTTTGATCTTGCCGGTGAGCAGCACGTCACGCAGACCGGGTGCGATCGTGGTGGCGAACTCGACGGCACCGATGCGCTTCATGGCGCGGCCGGCGATGCCGAGGTTGTAGAACATGTCCAGGTACTCCAGGAACGCGGCCTCGGTGTCGATGGCCAGCGCGTTCACCTGCCCGCCGCCTTCGGCGGTGGCGATCTTCTGCTCCCCGTACGGCAGCGGCGGCACGTCGAAAAGCTGCGCGATGCCCTGCCGCCCCTCGACCTCGACCAGCAGGACGCTGCGGCCGCCGGCGGCCAGCGCCAGCGCCAGCGCGGCGGCGACGGTGGTTTTGCCGGTACCGCCCTTGCCGGTGACGAAATGGAGGCGCGCCTGGTCCAGGCGCGCGGGCCAACCGGTGTGGGTTCGGCCCGTCGATTCGGAGGTCACCCCAGCATGTTAACCATGCGGTACCCCTCGGCCGATAAGCTCGGCGGCATGAGCGAACCGACCCGGTGGGAGTACGCCACCGTCCCGTTGCTGATCCACGCCACCAAGCAGATCCTGGACCAGTGGGGCCAGGACGGGTGGGAGCTGGTGTCGGTGCTGGCCAACCCGAGCGGTGAGCAGCACGTCGCATACCTGAAGCGGCCGAAGTGACCGTCTCCGACCGGTTGGCCGAGCTCGGCATCGAGCTGCCGGAAGTCGTTGCGCCCCTTGCCGCTTACGTCCCCGCCGTCCGTACCGGGAACCTCGTCTACACCTCGGGCCAGCTGCCCATGCAGGGCGGCAAGCTGCCCGCCGAGGGCAAGGTCGGCGCCGAGGTCACCGCTGAGGACGGCAAGGCCCTGGCCCGCGTGTGCGCGTTGAATGCGCTCGCCGCTGTGCACTCGCTGGTCGGTATCGACTCGGTGGTCCGGGTGGTCAAGGTCGTCGGATTCGTCGCCTCTGCACCCGGATTCAACGGCCAGCCCGGTGTGATCAACGGGGCGTCCGAGTTGCTGGGCGAGGTGTTCGGCCCGGCCGGTTCGCACGCCCGGTCGGCAGTCGGGGTATCCGAGTTGCCGCTGAATGCGCCGGTCGAGGTGGAGCTGATCGTCGAGGTGGCGTGACTCATCCGGCGTATGGCGTGCTGCGGCCGGTGACGGAATCGGCCTCGGTACTGCTGTGCGACAACCCGGGGATCATGACGCTCGACGGCACCAACACCTGGGTGCTGCGTGGGCGCGGTAGTGACGAGATGGTCATCGTCGATCCGGGGCCCGATGACGATGCGCACCTCGAGCGGATCGCCGCGCTCGGCAAGATTCCGCTGGTGCTGATCAGCCACAAGCACGACGACCACACCGGTGGCATCGACAAGCTGGTCGCGTTGACCGGCGCGGTGGTGCGGTCGGTGGGCAGCGGGTTCCTGCGGGGCCTGGGCGGCCCGCTCACCGATGGCGAGGTGATCGACGCCGCGGGGCTGCGGATCACGGTGATGGCGACGCCGGGGCATACCGCGGATTCGCTGTCGTTCCTGGTCGACGACGTCAGGGGCGAGCGCAGCGACGGGAAGGGTCCAGTGCTGACCGCCGACACCGTGCTGGGCCGCGGCACGACCGTCATCGACAACGAAGACGGCAGCCTGCGCGACTACCTGGAGTCACTGCGGCGCTTGCAGGGGCTGGGGCGGCGGACCGTCCTACCCGGGCACGGTCCCGACCTGGCCGATCTGGCCGCGGTGTCGGCCATGTACCTGGCGCACCGCGAGGAACGGCTGGACCAGGTGCGGGGCGCCTTGCAGGTGCTCGGCGAGGAGGCGTCGGCGCGGCAGGTGGTCGAGCACGTCTACACCGACGTCGACCAGAAGTTGTGGGACGCCGCCGAGAAATCGGTGCAGGCCCAGTTGGATTACCTGCGCACTGCCTGAACCAGACCAGACAAAGATGCCCCCGACACTGTCGGGGGCATCTACGTCAGAACTACCTCGCTCGGCGAGCCAGCCGCTCCGAGTCGGAGATCAGCACGCTCTTGCCCTCGAGCCGGATCCAGCCGCGGTGCGCGAAGTCGGCGAGTGCCTTGTTCACGGTTTCGCGGGAGGCGCCGACCAGCTGGGCGATCTCTTCCTGCGTCAGGTCGTGGGTGACGCGCAGCGCGCCGCCCTCCTGGGTACCGAACCGCTGGGCCAGCTGCAGCAGCTGCTTGGCCACGCGGCCGGGCACGTCCGTGAAGATCAGGTCCGCGAGGTTGTTGTTGGTGCGACGCAGCCGGCGGGCGAGCACGCGCAGCAGCTGCTCGGCGATCTCCGGGCGGTCCGCGATCCACGCCCGCAGCGCCTCACGGTCCATCGAGACCGCGCGCACCTCGGTGATGGTGATGGCGCTCGAGGTCCGGGGGCCCGGGTCGAAGATCGACAGCTCACCGAACATGTCCGACGGACCCATGATGGTCAGCAGGTTCTCGCGGCCGTCCGGCGAGCGGCGGCCGATCTTCACCTTGCCGGAGATGATGATGTAGAGGCGGTCACCGGGCTCGCCCTCGGCGAACACGGTGTGTCCGCGGGGGAAGTCGACCGGTTGCAGCTGTTTGGTCAGTGCGGATACCGCGGTGGGCTCGACACCCTGGAAGATTCCGGCCCTCGCCAGGATCTCGTCCACGTTGCTCCCTAAGGCTGGTGAGTGATATGAAACGCGCGCAAGCTAGCCAGTGAACTGGTTAACAAAGTCAGTCTAGTGGTAAGCCGTTTCGCAACCAGCCACGCTACACACGATTTGCGTGGCGAGTCTCGCGAAATTGCGGATTGCCCGCATAGTGGGCATACGCACGGCTGGGTAACTCGGGCTCACCGAAGGCTCCGAGCGGGTTGTCCCGCGTCGGCGACGGGGCCGCCAGCGCGCGCGGTTCGTCGAATCGGGGTGCCGAGCGGTGGGGCAACGTCCCGGGCGCCGCGCTCTGTTCCGACCAGGCGTTTTTGACCTTGTCGACGAAGGCTTTGACGTCGGCCGCGGTGTACGTCTCCTTGGACGTATCGAGCATGGCTTCGAGGCGGCTCAACCCGAAGGTTGCCAACATGAGCAACCCGGGAATGCACACCACGAGCAACCAGGACACACGCAGAAGTAAACACGCCGAATGTCTCAGGGTGATCACGAAACGACGCCGGTCAAAGTATCCTTACCGACTTCTCTCAGTACGCTTACCGGCGTGCCTGCGCGACGATCCACCGCAAAATACGACCGCGAAACCCACCTGGGTCTGGTGCGTCGTGCCCGGAGGATGAATCGTGAACTGGCGCTGGCGTTTCCCCACGTCTACTGCGAACTGGATTTCACCAATCCGCTGGAGCTGGCGGTGGCCACGATCCTGTCGGCACAGTGCACGGATAAGAGGGTGAACCTCACCACGCCGGCATTGTTCGCCAAATACCCGACGGCGCTGGACTATGCGCAAGCCCACCGGACCGAGCTCGAGGAGCTGATCCGCCCCACCGGCTTCTACCGCAACAAGGCGAATTCGATCATCGGGCTGGGCCAGGAACTGGTGGCCCGCTTCGACGGCGAGGTGCCCGACACCCTGGACGAACTGGTGACGCTGCCCGGCGTCGGCCGCAAGACCGCCAACGTCATCCTGGGCAACGCTTTCGACATCCCGGGGATCACCGTCGACACCCATTTCGGGCGGCTGGTGCGACGCTGGCGCTGGACCGCCGAGGAAGACCCGGTGAAGGTGGAACACGCGGTCGGGGAGTTGATCCCGCGCAAGGAGTGGACCTTGCTCTCGCATCGCGTGATCTTCCACGGGCGCCGGGTCTGTCACGCCCGTACCCCGGCCTGCGGCGTGTGCGTGCTGGCGCGCGACTGCCCGTCGTACGGCCTCGGGCCGACGGACCTCGCCGCGGCCGCGGCGCTGGTGAAGGGACCCGAAACCGAACACCTGCTGGCGCTGGCCGGGATCACCGAGTGAGTCGGTCCGCCCGCTGGACCGCCGTGGTCCTCGCGGTGTTCGTCGTGTTGGGCGTGGCGCTGTGGCGGCAACTGGGCGATAGCAAGGCGCCGTCAGGTCAGCAGATCGGCCAGGCCCGGGTGCATCGCGACGCCGACACGCCGGCAGCGCTGGCCGCGCCCCGGGCCAAGGCGGCCCTGCCGCCGTGTCCGGCGCCGCAGGGCGGCCCGGGACCGCGAGCCCTGCAGGGCATCACGGTCGACTGCGCGGCCGACGGCACGCCGGTCGACATCGCGAAGGCCGTGGCCGGCCGGGCCGTGGTGCTGAACCTGTGGGCCTACTGGTGCGGCCCCTGCGCCGACGAGTTGCCCGCGCTGGCCGAGTACCAGCGCCGGATGGGCGCGAAGGTGACGGTGCTGACGGTGCACCAGGACGAGAACGAGACCGCCGGGCTGCTGCGGCTTGCCGACCTCGGGGTCAAGCTGCCGATGCTGCAGGACGGCCGGCGGCTGATCGCCGCCGCGTTGCGCGTGCCCAACGTGATGCCTGCGACCGTGGTGCTGCGCCCGGACGGTAGCGTTGCGCAGGTCCTGCCCCGGTCGTTCACCAGTGCCGATGAGATCGCCGCGGCGGTGAACCCACAGTTAGGAGTGTCGGGGTGAACGTGCTGAACCCGCAGGCCGCCCCGGCCTGGCTGCGGCCGCTCGTCGACAACGCGGCGGACCTGCCGCAGGCCTACCGCCGCCGGGTGCCGGCGAGCGTGCTGGCGGCCATCACCGCTGCCGGCGCGACCGCGACATTGACGGGCACCAAGCGGGACGCCGCGGTCCTGGTGCTGTTCTCGGGGGCGCCCGACGCCCCGGCCGGAGCGCTGCCGCCCGATGCCGACCTGCTCGTCACCGTCCGCGCGTCGACGCTGCGGCACCATGCCGGTCAGGCGGCGTTCCCCGGCGGCGCGTCCGATGCGGGCGACGACGGCCCCGTCGGCACCGCGCTGCGCGAAGCGACCGAGGAGACCGGTATCGACGCCTCGCGGCTGCACGTGCTGGCGGAGCTGGACCGAATGTTCATCCCGCCCTCGGGTTTTCACGTGGTCCCGGTGCTCGCGTACTCGCCCGACCCCGGCCATGTCGCCGCCGTCGACCCGGCGGAGACGGCCATCGTCGCGCGGGTTCCGGTACGCGCCTTCGTCAATCCCGAGAACCGGTTGATGGTGTATCGCAAGGAGAACACGCGGCGGTTCGCCGGCCCGGCATTTCTGCTCAACCAGATGCTGGTGTGGGGCTTCACCGCTCAGGTGATCTCCGCGATGCTCGACGTCGCGGGCTGGGCCCAGCCGTGGAACGCCGACGTCATCGAGGAACTGGACGCGGCAATGGCGCTGCTCGGGGAGTCCAGCGGCTACCGTGTGGATCAACCATGACACCTTCACAATGGCTGGATCTGGCCGTTCTGTCCGTCGCCTTCGTCGCCGCCATCTCGGGCTGGCGGTCCGGGGCGCTCGGTTCCCTGCTGTCCTTTCTCGGCGTGGTGCTCGGCGCGGTGGCCGGTGTGCTGCTCGCGCCGCACGTCGTGGCGCACGTCGACGGGGCCCGCAGCAAGCTCTTCATCGCGCTGTTCCTGATCCTGGGACTCGTCGTGGTCGGCGAGATCGCCGGTGTGGTGCTGGGCCGCGCCGTTCGCGGCGCCATCCGCAACGAGGTGGTGCGCGGCTTCGACTCGGTGGTCGGCATGGCCCTGCAACTGGTCGCGGTCCTGGTGGCGGCCTGGCTGCTCGCGACGCCGCTGACATCGGCCGACCAGCCGAATCTGGCCGCGGCGGTCAACGGCTCGCGCGTGCTGTCGCACGTCAACGACCTTGCGCCGGACTGGTTGAAGCGCGTGCCCACGCGGCTCTCGGCCCTGCTGAACACCTCGGGCCTGCCCTCGGTGCTGCAGCCGTTCGGCCGGACCCCGATCGTCAGCGTCTCGGCCCCGGACCCCGCCCTGGCATCCGATCCGACGGTGGTCGCGGCCAAGGGCAGCGTCGTGAAGATTCGCGGTGTCGCGCAGAGCTGCCAGAAAGTGCTGGAGGGCACCGGCTTCGTGGTGGCACCCGGCCGCGTGATGTCGAACGCGCACGTGGTGGCCGGCTCCAACAGCGTCACCGTCGAGGTCGACGGCAAGACCTACGACGCCAAGGTGGTGTCCTACGACCCGGATGAGGACATCTCGATCCTCGACGCGCCCGATCTGCCCGCGACGCCGCTGAAGTTCGACATGAAGGAGGCCGCGACCGGCACCGGCGCGGTGGTGATGGGCTACCCGGGTGGTGGCGAGTTCGCCGCGACCCCGGCCCGCATCCGCGAGGTCATCAAGCTCAACGGTCCGGACATCTACCACTCCACGACCGTCACGCGTGAGGTCTACACCATCAGAGGCAATGTCCGCCAAGGTAATTCGGGTGGTCCGCTGATCGACGGCAATGGTCAGGTGCTCGGTGTCGTGTTCGGCGCCGCGGTCGACGACGCCGACACCGGCTTCGTGCTCACCGCCCAGGAAGTGGACAAGCAGATGGCCAAGGTGAACAACCAGGAGGCCGTGCCGACCGGGAAGTGCATCTCAGCGGGGTAGCTGGTGCAGGAATGTCGTCAGCTCCGAGGTGACGACGCCCGGCTGTTCCTCGTGCGCGAAATGTCCTGCGCCCGTGACCGATACGAACCGGGTCTGCGGGGCGTAGCGCTGGGTCCGGTGGACCGGATCGTCGAGCACGTAGGGATCGGCGGTGCCGTGCAGGTGTAGGACCGGCACCGTGGTGCGCTGTTTCATCGCCCGCATGAAGCGCCGGCCCTCACCGCGGACCTGACTGCGCGCCGCCCAGCGCTGGTACTCCAGTGCCGAGTGTGCCGCCGACGGAATCTGGATCGCGGTGCGCAGATGACGCACCGACTGCGTGAAATCCTCTGTCGCCGGCCAGGCCGCGCCGGCCCGGCTGCGGACCAACTGCTCGACGGCGGCGCCGCCCCGCCGGGTGAGGACGTGCTCGGGCCACCACGGCACCTGATTGCGCAGCATCGCGGGCAGCAGGGCGGCGCGCTGGCCCCGATTGGTCAGCGTCGACGATCGCAGCGCCACCGGATGCGGGGAGCTGACCAGCGCGATACCCCGCACCGCCCGCGGGTGCAGCAGCGCGGTGGCCCAGCAGACCAGGCCGCCGTCCGCGTGCCCCACCAACACCGCCGAATGGTGTCCGAGGGCGCGCACCAGGCCGGCCGTGTCCCCGGCCAGCGTCCAGCCGTCGTAGCCGGTCGGTGGTTTGTCGCTGCCGCCGTAGCCCCGCAGATCCACCGCGACCACCCGCGCGCCGCGCAGATCGCGTAGCTGATGCCGCCACGAGTGCCAGAACGAGGCGAAGCCGTGCAGCAGGATCACCAGGGGCTGGTCGGGCTCCGAACCTTCCGCCTCCACGACATGGAAGCGAATCCCGTTCGCGTGCACCTGGAGGTGGCGCCACGGACCGTCGATCCGGACGACCGACGGATCGGGTGGCGGCACTACCAGCCTGAGGTGTCGCTGGAAGCCGAGCGAATGGAGGCTTGGCCCGATGTCTTGTCGTGGCCCGGTGTCAGCGCCACCTTGGCCTCCTTGACCGTGGCGATGGTGTCGCGCGGGCCGCGGATCTTGCGGACCTTGAGGAAGCCCAGGAAGGCGAGCGCGCCTGTCGTCAGCACCATCAGCGCGAAGACGATCAGGTACGACGCCCAGCTCGGCAGCCACAGTTCCAGCAGTGAACCGAGGAAGAAGAAGAAAAAGAACGTCGAGTAGAACAGCACCACCAGCGCCGCGATGAACAGGACGCTGCCGGTCAGGCCCTTCTTCACGTCGGCGGTGATCTCGGCGCGGGCCAGCTCGACCTCGGCGCGCACCAGCGTCGACATCTGTGCGGTGGCTTCCTTGACCAGATCGCCGATCGACGGATCAGCCTTGGGAGCATGCGGATCCACCAGCGGGATCGAGGTCACCGTGGTGGGAACTGCGCCATTCTTGCGATCGGCATTGCTCACGAACACGTCCTCCCGGCGTCGGTGTAGTCCTGGCATATGTTGCCACGTGGGGCGCCGGTTAACGATCCGGGCCAGCGATACACTGCACCGATGCGTGTGGCACCCGTGTTTGCTTCGATGTCTGGGATGGCCATTGCGCTGTTCGGTGCGTTGGCCGGGGTGCCGGCACACGCGGACGCGCCGGTGCCGCTGGGTGGCGGTTCGGGCATCGTCGTGGACGGCGACACCTTCTGCACGCTGACCACCATCGGGCATGACAACCGCGGCAAGCTCGTCGGCTTCACCTCGGCGCACTGTGGTGGCCCCGGCCACGAGGTCGCGGCCGAGGGCGCCGAGAACCGCGGCACTCTCGGCGTCATGGTGGCCGGCAGCCAACCGCTGGACTACGCCGTCATCGAGTTCGACCCGGCCAAGGTGCAGCCGCTCAACAATGTCAACGGTTTCCAGATCGACGGCATCGGTCCGGACCCGACGTTCGGCGAGGTGGCGTGCAAGCTGGGCCGCACCACCGGCTACTCCTGTGGCGTCACCTGGGGCCCGGGACAGGACCCGGGCACCATCGTCGACCAGGTGTGCGGCCAGCCCGGTGACTCGGGTGCGCCCGTCACCGTCAACAACAAGCTGGTCGGCATGATCCACGGCGCCTTCAGCGACGACCTGCCGACGTGCGTCGTCAAGTACGTGCCGCTGCACACCCCGGCGGTGACGGTGTCGATCAACGCGGTGATCGGCGACCTCGATGCCAAGAACCGGCCAGGCGCGGGTTACGTCCCGATCGCCTGAGCCGGCCTGGGCCTACTTGCTGGCGCGGATGGCTTCGAAGACGCTGGGGTCGACGAGGGTGGAGGTGTCGCCGAGGTCGCGGCCTTCGGCGACGTCGCGCAGCAGTCGGCGCATGATCTTGCCGCTGCGGGTCTTGGGCAGCTCGGGCACGACGTGGATCTCGCGCGGCTTGGCGATCGGCGAGATCTCGGTGGCGACCTGGGCCCGCAGCTCCTCGACGATGTTGGCCGAACCGCCGTGCGCCGATTCCTTGAGGATGACGAACGCGCAGATGGCCTGGCCGGTGGTTTCGTCGGTGGCGCCGACGACGGCGGCTTCGGCCACGCCGGAGTGCCCGACGAGCGCGGACTCGACCTCGGCGGTCGAGATGCGGTGGCCCGAGATGTTCATGACGTCGTCGATGCGGCCCAGGACCCAGATGTTGCCGTCGGCGTCGTAGCGGGCACCGTCACCGGCGAAGTACCAGCCCTGCTCGGCGAAGCGCGACCAGTAGGTGTCCTTGAAGCGTTCGTCGTCGCCCCAGATGCCGCGCAGCATCGACGGCCACGGCTTGTCCAGCACGAGGTAGCCGGTGACGTGTTCTGCCTCGTCGGCGCCGGGGACCAGTTCGTTGCCGTCGTCGTCGACGATCTTGGCACTGATACCGGGCAGCGGGGTCATGGCCGAGCCGGGCTTGGCGGCGGTGACGCCCGGGAGGGGGGAGATCATGATGGCGCCGGTCTCGGTCTGCCACCAGGTGTCCACGATGGGCGTCTTGTCGGCGCCGATGTGTTCGCGGTACCAGCGCCAGGCCTCGGGGTTGATGGGCTCGCCGACCGAGCCGAGCAGCCGCAGGCTGGACAGATCGTGTGCCTCGGGGAGGGTGCGTCCCCATTTCATGAACGTGCGGATCAGCGTCGGCGCCGTGTAATAGATGGTGACGCCGTACTTTTCGATGATCTCGAAGTGCCGGTGCATGGTGGGCGAGGCCGGCGTGCCTTCGTAGACGACCTGGGTGACGCCGTTGGCGAGCGGGCCGTAGACGATGTAGGTGTGTCCGGTGACCCAGCCGATGTCGGCGGTGCACCAGTACACGTCGTCGGTCTTGATGTCGAAGACGTTGTGGTGGCTGTAGGCCGCCTGGGTCAGGTAGCCGCCGCTGGTGTGGACGATGCCCTTGGGCTTGCCGGTGGTGCCGGAGGTGTACAGCAGGAACAGCGGCTGCTCGGCGTCGAAGGCTTCGGGGGTGTGCTCGGGTGAGGCGGTCTCGACGGTCTCGTGCCACCACAGGTCGCGGCCCGGCGTCCAGTCGACGTCGATGCCGGTGCGCTTGACCACGAGCACGTGCTCGACGGAGGACTGGCCGTCCCCACCTGATCCCAAGGCCTCGTCGACGGCCGACTTGAGCGAGGCGGCCTCGCCGCGGCGGTACTGGCCGTCGGTGGTGATGACGAGCTTGGCCTCGGCGTCGTCGACACGGGCGCGCAGCGCCTGGGCCGAGAAGCCGGCGAAGACGACGGAGTGCATGACACCGAGACGGGCGCAGGCCAGCATCGCGACGATGGCCTCGGGCACCATCGGCATGTAGATGGCGACGCGGTCGCCGGCGGTCAGGCCCATGGCGGTCAGCGCGTTGGCGGCCTTGCTGACCTCGTCTTTGAGTTGGGCATAGGTGATGTCGCGGGCGTCCCCGACAGGCTCGCCTTCCCAGTGGATCGCGACGCGGTCGCCGTTGCCGGCTTCGACGTGGCGGTCGACGCAGTTGTAGGCGACGTTGAGCTTGCCGTCACCGAACCACTTGGCGAACGGGGCATTGGACCAGTCCAGGACCTCGGTGAACGGGGTGGCCCAGGACAACCGCTCGCCCTGGCGGCGCCAGAAATCCAGGCGGTCGGCATCGGCTTCTTCATACAGCGCAGCGGTGGCATTGGCCTGCGCGGCGAACTCGGCAGGCGCGGGGTAAGCCTGTGGCACAGCGGTGTCTTGTGTCATGGTTGTGAGCGTAGTCACTGGCAGGTTGCAATGACGTTGGAGGTGGCCCGCCACCGGGACGTTGGAGGTGGCCCGCCACCGGGACGTTGGAGGTGGCCCGCCACCGGGACGTTGGTGGTGGCCACCTGGTGGCACTACCCTGTGCGTCCGTGGCTGCACCTGACCCGTTGGCTCCTCTGGCCGAACTACCCGGCGTGGCCGAGGCCGGAGACGAGGCGCGTGAAGCGCTCGGTCGGGCCCATCGGCACAAGGTGAATCTGCGCGGTTGGCCGGGCACCGCGGCCGAGGCCTCGCTGCGGGCGGCCCGGGCGTCGTCGGTGCTCGACGGCGGCTCCCTGAGTTTCAGTAAGGACGGTGAAGCGCCGGCCAAGGGCGAGCGCGCCGATGCCGTGCTGGCCGGCGCGCTGCGCGTGGCGGAAGCTCTCGAAGGCGGCGCGACGGCGCTGGTCGGGGTGTGGCAGCGCGCGCCGCTGCAGGCCATCGCCCGGCTGCACACGCTCGCGGCCGCGGATCTGACCGATGCGGAGCAGCTCGGCCGGCCGCGCACCGACGACCCGGACGTCGGGCGGCGGCTGGAGTTGCTCGGCGAGATCGTGGGTGGCGGGAGCCGGGTGCCGGCGACGGTGCTCGCGGCCGTCGCTCATGGCGAACTCCTGAGCCTGGCTCCGTTCGGGGTGGCCGACGGTGTGGTGGCGCGCGCGGTGTCGCGGCTCATCACGATGTCGAGCGGACTGGACCCGCACGGTCTGGGTGTCCCGGAGATGTACTGGATGCGTGAGGTCGGCCAATACCGTGCCGCGGCACGGGGCTTCGCGTCGGGGACTGCCGACGGGTTGACGGCGTGGCTCATCTGCAGCAGTCGTGCTCTGCATGCCGGGGCGCGTGAAGCGTTGTCGATCGCTCAGGCCTCGGCGAAGTAGAGGCGTTGCTCCAGCAAACATGCAGACATAAAAGCGGGCGGCGCTCCGTCGTCAGAGGGCATCTGACTCGGCTCGCCGCCCGCTAGCACGGAACCCCGGTTACCAAGCGTGCTTGTCGGGTTGTGTGGGTGGCCTCGGCGTCCCTGCAATGCGCTGCGGCTACAACTCCACCCAAGGAATTCTCTTAGCCGTTCGCTTTTCGCAATTACGCAGGCCCACAACGCTTTTACCATTGTCGCGGTATGTGCTCCGCGTGGGTGCCGGTATTCCGTGCTGGGATGCCCACTTCGGGAGGTCGAACCTTCTCTTCCGGTTCGGTCTTGGCCTTGGAGGGCTTCCGTGCTTCCTTTGTACTACGTGACCGCAGTCACATCAAGGGTCAATCGCCGGCGATTTGGGATTGTTATTGAGCCCGGCTCAGCAACTCGTCAGTAGCTTTCAGAAGTTCAGTCGGCGGAGCAGCGAGTACGTCACGGCGCCCGCCGCGAGGGCGCTCGCGCCGACGGCCAGCGTGGTGGCCACCGCGGCTCCCGACGGCGCCGGCAGCCGGTCCCGCAGCGACACCGGACGGGTGAAGGTCAGCACCGGCCAGCCGCGGGCGACGGCCTCCTTGCGCAGTGCGCGATCCGGATTGACGACGGCCGGGTGTCCGACCGCCGACAGCATCGGCAGATCGGTGATGGAGTCCGAGTACGCGTAGCAGTGTTCGAGTGCATAGCCCTCGCGCGCGGCGAGGTCCTCGATCGCCTGCACCTTGCCTTCGGCGAAGCAGTAGAAGTCGACGTCGCCGGTGAACTTGCCGTCCTCGACGACCATCCGCGTGGCCATCGAATGATCGGCGCCGAGTTCGCGAGCGATGGGCGAGACGATCTCCTCGCCCGATGCCGAGACGACCACGACGTCGCGGCCACACAGCTTGTGGTCGGCGATCAGGTTGGCGGCTTCGGCGAAGACCAGCGGGTCGACGATGTCATGCAGTGTCTCGGCGACGATCGACTTCACCTGTTCGACGTCCCAGCCGGTGCACATGTTGGTCAGGTAGGACCGCATACGGTCCATCTGGTCGTGGTCGGCACCGGACATCAGGAACAGAAACTGCGCGTAGGTGGACTTGAGCACGGCCTGCCGATTCAGCAGTCCCTGGTTGAAAAAAGGTTTGCTAAAAGCGAGGGTGCTCGACTTGGCGATCACCGTTTTGTCGAGATCGAAGAAGGCTGCGGTGCGCACCGGACCGCCGGACTCGGCCTCCTGGCGCGGCGCGGCCGCGGCCGGGGCGGCCGGATCGGATGCGGTCACGGCTCCCAGCATATGCTCCGGACCGCCGGTGCCGGGTGGACGGCGGTGTCGCCGTGTCGGTCGCCGTTGGCATGGCTGCCGAGGCGATTGACGTGCTGACACGCCCATTTCACAGACAACCAACAGTTGCGCAGAGCCCTGTTGACGTGTGTATAGTGGGCTTTACCCGGCTAGCTCCGGGTGTGCATCAGCCCGACCCCCCGGGGCTGATCCACGACGACCTCCGCCTCCTCCCCCCCTGGCGGGGGTCGTCCCTTTTTCGGGGTAGGTCGAATTTTCCGAAGCTTCGCCATGCTGGCGCGTTCGCGTTGGCGCCGCATCCTACTTGCTCGGGCTCGGCGGCACTGCCTCGGCCCCGCTGAGCGGAATCGTGCGCGGGGTATGCAAAAAGTTGCGGAACGACATTCTCACGGGTCCGTCAATAAAGTTGTCCACAGTTTGCGATCCATCCACATTTCGGGCGCGCGCTCTGGCGCCGCCGCCTGTCGCGGATCACGGTGGACCCATGGCAACGAACGGGGCACTGGCGCTGATCGCGGACGCCGGACTGCGCGATGAGATCGAGCGCATCGCCGCCGCCGCGGGCATCCGGGTGGTGTACGCGGCCACGCCCTCCGGTCGGAGGGCGTGGGTCGGCGCCGCGGCGGTGCTGTTGGATGTCGCCGCAGCGCAGCGCTGCCGCGAGCTCGGAATGCCCCGCCGGTCCGGCGTGCTGCTGCTCGTCGGCGAGGCGCCGGGGACCCCCGAGTTCGAGGCCGCGATGACGATCGGCGCGCAGGAGGTCATCACCTTGCCCGGACAGGAGGCCGGGTTGGTCGGCCTGCTGTCCGACGCCGCCGCCGGAGATTCGGACGGGCGTCGAGGGGCCGTCGTCGCGGTGATCGGTGGCCGCGGCGGTGGCGGCGCGTCGGTGTTTGCGATCGCCCTCGCGCAGGCCGCCGGTGAGCCGGGCGGCGACTGTCTGCTGGTCGATGTGGATGCCTGGGGCGGTGGCCTCGATCTGGCGCTCGGGGCCGAGGGCGACGCCGGCCTGCGGTGGCCGGACCTACCCGCCGCGGGCGGCCGGCTCAGCTACCCGGCGTTGCGTGACGCGCTGCCGCATCGCCGCGGGGTGGTGGTGCTGTCGGCCGGACGCACCGGCGTGGAGCTGACGCCGACGGCCGTCACCGCGGTGGTCGAGGCCGGGAGCCGCGCGGGCGCGACGGTGATCTGCGACGTGCCGCGGCAGTCGTCGGCCGCGGCAGAGACGGTGCTGGCGGCAGCCGATCTGGTGGTTGTGGTGGCTCCGGCGGAGGTGCGGGCCTGCGCGGCCACGCGCGCGGTGGCGGATTGGGTGACGGCGATCAACCCGAACGTCGGCCTCGTGGTTCGGGGACCCGCACCCGGTGGGCTCCGCGCCGCCGAGATGGCAGCGATTCTGGGGTTGCCGCTGCTGGCGGCCATGCGGGCGGAAAGCAATCTGGATGGTGCGCTGGAACGGGGTGGGCTCGGCCGGAGTCTGCGGCGCCGGTCCCCGCTGGCGGCGGCGGCCCGCCGCGTGCTCGCCGTGCTACCGCCGCAGTCAGGGGAGGCGGCATGACGTCGTCGTTGGTGGACCGGGTCCGGGAACGCCTGGCTGCCCAGAGCGGCGGTGCGCTGCACCCGAATGCGGTGGCCGCGGCCATCCGCGCCGAGTCCGGCGGTGTCGTCGCCGACAGTGATGTGCTGGCCGGCCTGCGGGTCGTGCAGACCGAGCTGACCGGTGCCGGGATTCTCGAGCCGCTGCTGCGCGGGCCGGGCACCACCGACGTGCTGGTGAGCGCGCCCGACGAGGTGTGGGTCGACGACGGAACCGGCTTGCGCCGCAGCCCGATCCGATTTCCGGACGAGTCCGCGGTGCAGCGCCTGGCGCAACGGCTGGCACTGGCTGCCGGTCGCCGGCTCGATGACTCGCAGCCCTGGGTCGACGGGCACCTGCCCGGTCTGGGCGGCGGTGGCTTGAGCGTTCGGCTGCACGCCGTGCTGCCACCGATCGCGGCGGCCGGTACCTGCCTCTCGCTGCGGGTGCTGCGGCCCGCCACCCAGAACCTGACGGCTCTCGTCGACTCCGGCGCCATCGCGGGTCCCGCCGCCGCCCTGATCGCAGACATCGTGGCGGCGCGACTGGCCTTCCTGGTCTCGGGCGGCACCGGCGCAGGGAAGACGACGGTGCTGTCGGCACTGCTCGGGGCCGTCGACCCGGCCGAACGCATCGTCTGCGTCGAGGACGCCGCCGAACTCGCACCGGAACATCCGCACCTGGTCCGGTTGGTCGCGCGCGGCGCCAACGTCGAAGGCGTCGGCGAGGTGACGGTCCGCGATCTGGTACGGCAGGCGCTGCGGATGCGGCCCGATCGCATCGTGGTCGGAGAGGTTCGCGGCGCGGAGGTCGTGGACCTGCTGGCCGCCCTCAACACGGGCCATGAGGGCGGGGCCGGGACGGTCCACGCCAACAGCCCTGCCGAGGTGCCGGCCCGCATGGAAGCGTTGGCGGCGGTCGGTGGGCTGGACCGGGCGGCTCTGCATTCTCAGCTGTCGGCCGCGTGTCAGCTGGTGCTGCACACCGCGCGCACCCGGGATGGGCGTCGGCACTTGAGCGAGATCGCGGTACTGCGCCGCGCCCCGGACGGGACCGTGACGGCAGTGACCGCATGGCATGTCGAGAAGGGACACGGGCCGGGACTCCCGGCATTGCGCGCACTGCTGGCCGCTCGGGGCCGGTCGTGAGCTCCGCGTTGATGCTGGCGCTCGCCGTGCTGGTGGCACCCGCACCGGGCGGTATCGGTCGGCTCGGGACTCGAAAACGGTTGGTGGGATTGGGGCCGAGGCTGGTGTGGTCGGTGGCCGCAGCGGTCGCTGCCGGGGCACTCGTCGTGCTGCCGCTGACCGTGATGCTGGCGGGCGCGGCGGTGGTGCTGACCGCCGGGCTGCGGTGGCAGCGCGCGCGGCGAGCGGCCGAACGCACCCGGGAAGCGCAGACCCTGCAGGGTGCCCTCGGCATCCTGGTCGGAGAACTGCGTGCCGGGGCGCATCCGGTGGCGGCCTTCGACGCCGCGTCCCGCGAGGTCGACGGGCCGGTCGCTGCGGCACTGGGGGAGGTTGCGGCCCGGGCCCGGCTGGGCGCTGATGTCGCGGCCGGTCTGCGCGCGGTCGCGGGGTCGTCGGCGCTGCCCGCGCATTGGGAACGGCTGGCGGTGTACTGGCAACTGGCGCTCGACCATGGCCTCGCCATCGCGCCGCTGATGCGTGCCGCCGAACGAGATGTCGTTGCACGCGAACGGTTCTCGTCGCGAATCAGGGCGGGGATGGCCGGCGCCCGGACGACGGCGGCGGTGCTGTCCGGACTGCCCGCCCTCGGAATTGTGTTGGGGCAGTTGATCGGTGCGCATCCGGTGCGCTTCCTGCTCGGGGACGGCGCGGTGGTGCTGGGAGTCGGCGTGGTGCTGTGCTGCCTCGGGCTGCTGTGGTCGGACCGGATCATCGCGCGGGCGCAGCGATGAACGGAATCATGCTGCTGGCGTTGGCCCTCGTCCTGATCCCCGGCGCGGCGGTGCACCGGATCCGTCCCCAGCCGCCGGACCGGTCATCGCCCCCGGTGTCTCCGCGCGCCGATCCGTTGGCCGTGCCGTCGAGCCTGGATGTGCTGGCGGCCTGCCTCTCGGCAGGCATGGCGACCAGCGCTGCGGCCATGGCGGCGGCGCCATCCGCGCCGGCCGGACTGGCTGCCGTGCTACGCCGCGCGGCCGAACTGCTGGCTTTGGGCGCCAGCCCGGCGACGGCCTGGTCGGAGCGGGGTGACGGCACCGACCCGCAGGTGGCCGCGCTGCTGCGGTTGGCCCGGCGGTCGGCGTCATCCGGGGCTGCGATGGCGCACGGCGTCGCGGAACTGGCCGAGCAGGCCCGGGCCGACGCCGGCGACGCGGCGGACGCGGCCGCCGAGCGGGCCAACGTGTTGATCGCCGGACCGCTGGGGCTCTGCTACCTGCCGGCGTTCGTCTGTCTCGGCATCGTGCCGGTGATCGCCGGTCTGGCCGGTGACGTGTTCCGTTCGGGGGTGTTGTGATCTGTCACAAGGGGAGGAAAAACCATGAAAATCAACAGAATTCGTGCCTGGGAGGCGCGGGCGACCCTGCTGCTCACCGATGAGAGCGGCATGTCGACCGTCGAATATGCCATCGGCACGGTGGCTGCCGCGGCGTTCGGCGCGATCTTGTACACGGTGGTCACCGGGGACTCGATCGTCAGCGCACTGACCAACATCATCGCCCGTGCCCTCACCACCAAGTGATGACTCTGGCGGTGTCACGGTCGAGGCCGCGTTCGCGGTTGCCGCGCTCATCGCCGTCGCGGTCCTGGGTGTCGGTGGGCTTGCCGCGGTCTCGATGCAGGTGCGCTGTGTCGACGCGGCCCGGGAAGCCGCCCGCCTCGCGGCCCGCGGCGACGACCGCGGCGCCGTCGACACCGCCCGGCGCACCGGACCCGAGGGTGCCTCGGTCGAGGTGCGGCGCGACGGTGGCCGGGTCGTCGCACGGGTCCGTGTCGCGGCACCGATGCTCCCCGGCATCACGGTGGGGGCCGAGGCGGTGGCTGCCGACGAGCCGCGTGCGTGAGGACCGCGGCTCGGCGACGGTGGTCGCGGTCGCACTGATTGCGGTGCTCGCCGGGCTCCTGTCGGGGGCGGTCGCCGTCGGTGCCGCGGTGATCGGTCGGCATCGTGCGCAGTCGGCCGCTGACCTCGCCGCGCTGGCGGCCGCCGGGGTCTTGGCTTCGGGGCCGGGCCAGTCGTGCCGTCGGGCCGCCGCGGTTGCGGAGGCCATGGGAAGCCGGGTCGGTCAGTGCTCGGTGCAGCGGCTGGACGTGGTGGTCGATGTGGAGGTGCCGGTGCGGTTCGGCCGCTGGCACCTGGGTGTGGCGCACGGGCGGGCCCGCGCCGGACCACCCTAGAATCGCAACTATGGTTGAGATCAAGCGCATGGGTCCGACCGACCTGCTGACCATCGGCGAGATCGTCAAGCGGACGGGAGTCGCGGCGTCCGCGTTGCACTTCTACGAGCGAAAAGGCTTGATCCACCCGGAGCGCACGGCCGGCGGGACCCGGCTGTATCCGCGTCACCTGGAGCGGCGGATCGCCGTCATCCAGGTGGCGAAGCGGCTCGGCATTCCCCTCAGCGAGGTCGCCGAGCACTTCCGGACGCTGCCCGACGACCGGATGCCGTCACTGCGGGACTGGACCCGGCTCAACAAGCGGTGGCGTGCGCAACTGCGGGAGCGTCAACTCGAATTGGAACGGCTTCAGTCGGAGATGGACCAGTGCATCGGGTGCGGCTGCATCTCGCTCAACCACTGCCTGGTCATCAACCCCGGGGACGAGCTCGCTGCCGAAGGGCCGGGAGCGCGGCGGCTGCTTCCCATCGACGAGCCGAACTAGGAAGGCGCCGAATCGGATTCGGGCCCATCATCGGTGAGCCGATCCCCGGCGGCCATCAGCTCACCGTATGTGGGTAGCCGCAACGACAGCAGACCGGCGAACGTGTCGTCGGCGACTTCGAGCCGGTGCGCGGTGACGTGGATCGGCACCCACCCGCCGTCATTGGCCCGCAACCGGAGTACCCGCGACGTCGGTCCGCTGCCGAATTCGACGGTCATGACAGCCATTTCGGCGATCTCGTCCGGGTGCACCACCTTTTCGGACGGCGCGTCGGCGCTCCAGTCGAAGAGCGGACAGGGTTCGTCGACCCAGTTGATCAGCTTCCAGCTGTTGAGATCGACCACGGCCCGGTATACCCCGGGCACCTGCGGACCGTTGATGATCTGCTGTGCCCGGTCGAGCGGTGTGGCCGACGAATTGTCCCGGACACCCCGCCAGTTCATGGCCCGGCAGATCAGTCGATCCTCGCCGTCCTCGTCGGGCTCGTTCAGTACCCGAGCGGCGAACCCGACGGTGATGGGGCGTCCCCGGAAGTCGGTCATTTCCCAAGTGCTGGTGAAGGTTTGACCCGGCTTGGGTTTGATGACCGCGGAGATGACCCGGGCCTCGTTCGGGTTGAGCTTGCGGGTCTGCAGGTCGTCGGCGAAGGCGCGGCCGTGGGTGGCCTCGGCTGCCGGGTTGAGGCCGCTGTTGGCCAGCGACTCCATGGTGTCGGTCGCGATGCCGCCCGTCAGATCCCACTTCAGCGGGCCCGGGATCATCCGGTCCGGCGGGTCGGCATCGGGGGTGCCGACCCACACGTGGACGCCGTGGATGCGGCCGTCGGTCATCTGCACGACTTCCGTCCGGATCACCCGGTCGCTCTTGGGCGTGATGCTCGTCAGCGGTAGGGCGGCTCGCACCGTTTCGCCGATGGCCGACTGGATGGCCATCAGACTGGAGTTGCGCCGCAGAAAGGAGCTGATGGGCACCATATCGACGGTTTGCTGTCCTTGTGCGACGACGGCAGGTTCGGCGCCGAGGGTCTCGACGAGGAGCCAGTCGTCTGTCATGGCCGTAGTTTATCCGTTTCGGTGCGCTTTGCTCTGCCCAACATTGCCGGGCCGGCTACCTCCCGTGGGCCGCCAAAGTGTCGACAACCAGGCGAAGTACCTGGACAGCACCGGCTTTGTCCAGTGGGTCGTTCGCGTTGCCGCACTTGGGCGATTGCACACAGGAGGGGCAACCGTGACGGCACTCACAGGCCTCGATCGCCGCGGCCGTGGCCGCCCACCAGGTGGACAGCTGCCGGAACCCGCGGTCGGCGAACCCGGCGCCGCCCGGATAGCCGTCGTACACGAAAATCGTTGGCAGACCGGACGAATCGCCGGGTGCTGGTCCCGATGCGGTGGACACTCCGCCGATGTCGCCCCGGTCGCAACTGGCCACCAGCGGCAGCAGGCCGATCGCCGCATGCTCGGCGGCGTGCAGCGACCCGGGCACCCGTAACGGGTCAATTCCGTTGTCCAGCAATATCTCCGGGGTCAGGGTGCACATGACCGCCATGGTGTCCAGCGTGCGGGTGGGCATGTCCAGGTCGACGAAGTCGAGCACCGCGCCGTCCATCGCCCGGCGTAGGAACCCGACGACGGTGTTCGACACCGACACCGGAACCAACCCGATGGCGACGGAGCCGAACCGGTGGATCTCCCCGGTTCCCCGAACCGAGATGTCGGTGACCTCCCGGGCCGACGTCGTGTAGCCGGGATTCTCGGCGTGCACGAAGGCGACGCCGGCCTCGAAATCCAGCGCATCCACCAGGAACGTCTCACCCTGGTGCAGGTGGACGGCGCCCGGGTGCACCGAGGCCGGCGCCTGCCCGGCGCCGGTGCTGCCCAGCATGCGTCCGGTCCCGGACTCCAGGATGGCGATCTGCCCGCCCGACGAGCCCCGGATGTCCACGGCGGGATGTGGATCCACGCCGGGCGCCGGGAAGTAGCCGGCGGGACGCTTGCGCAGCAGGCCGTCGTCGACCAGGGACTCGGCCACCGCTTCGGCGTCCCACATCCGGACCTCGGCCGGTGTCAGGGGTAGTTCGGTTGCCGCGCAGAGCAATTGCGGCGACAGCACGTACGGGTTGCCGGGATCGATCACGATCCGCTCGATGGGCTTGTCCAGCAGCGCCGCGGGATGGTGCACCAGATAGGTGTCGAGTGGGTCGTCGCGGGCGATCAGCACGATCAGCGCGCTCTGGCCGCGTCGTCCGGCCCGGCCCGCCTGCTGCCAGAACGAGGCCACGGTGCCGGGGAACCCGGCCAAGACCACCGCATCCAGTCCGGCGATGTCGACGCCGAGTTCCAGCGCGTTCGTGGTGGCCAGACCGCGCAGTTCCCCTTCCGTCAGGGCATGTTCCAGTGCCCGACGGTCCTCGGCCAGGTAGCCGGCGCGGTAGGACGCCACCAGGTCGGCCAGCTCGGGTGCGACGGTCTCGAGCCGGGCCCGGGCGCCGAGCGCCGTCAGCTCTGCGCCGATGCGCGAGCGGACGAACGTCAGGGTCCGGGCACCCTCGGCGATGAGGTCGGCCATCACCCGGGAGGCCTCGGTTCCCGCGGACCGGCGGACGGGGGCACCGTTCTCCCCGATCAGATCGGTGAGCAGCGCGGGCTCCCACAGCGCCACCGTGCGACCGCCGTGCGGTGACCCGTCTGCGGTGATGGCGGTGACCGTCTGGCCGAGGAGCTCGGATGCCGTCTGTGCCGGCGCGGCGGTGGTCGCGCTGGCGAACACCACGGTGGGCGCTGATCCGTAGCGGTCACACAGCCGCAACAGCCGGCGCAGCACCATCGCCACGTTCGATCCGAAAATGCCACGGTAGTAATGGCATTCGTCGATCACCACGAACTTCAACTGACGCAGGAACACGGCCCAGCGGGCGTGGTTGCGCAGCAGGGACAGGTGCACCATGTCGGGATTGGAGAAGATCCACCGGGACCGTTCCCGGGCGAATTGCCTTGCCTCTGTGGAGCTGTCGCCGTCATAAGCCGAGGGCGCGACGTTGGTGAGGCCGGGGATCGTCGCGCACAGTGATTGGGCGGCGCGGAGCTGGTCGTGGCCCAGAGCCTTGGTGGGGGACAGGTACAGGGCACGGGCGTGGCTGTCGGTCTGCAGTTCGTGCAGGATCGGCAGTTGATAGGCCAGGGATTTACCGGATGCGGTGCCCGTCGCGATCACCACGTGCCGGCCGGCATGCGCCAGCTCGGCCGCGGACACCTGATGCGACCATGGCTGCGCCACACCACGATCGGTGAACGCGCGCACCACGTCGTCGCCAACCCAAGTGGGCCAGGGCATTCGGCGCGCCTGCCGCGGCGCCAGGTCGGCGACGTGCCGCAGCGGCTGCTCGTCGGCCGGGGTGCCATCGAGAGCCGAGGCCAGCAGCTCGCGCCCGAAGTTCGACTCTCCCTGCGTCACAAGATGAATTGTTAACCACAGATCGCCGTGTGACTGTCGCGACAGCGTCCGGCATGGTTGACTGATCTTGGTCGCAGCTTCTGTGTTCGTGTGTCAACACCCGGGAACGTCGTTGCTTCCCGGTACACCGGAAGACTCGGTGGACCGCACCCGCAGTAACAGAAGGAAATGAAGGACAAATGCCACAGGGGACTGTGAAGTGGTTCAACCCGGAGAAGGGTTACGGCTTCATTGAGCAGGAAGGCGGCGGCGGCGACGTCTTCGTCCACTACAAGCAGATTCAGTCCAACGGGTTCCGCACCCTGGAAGAGAATCAGAAGGTCGACTTCGAGGTCGAGCAGGGCGCCAAGGGCCCGCAGGCTCTCAACGTCCGCGCCATCTGAGGTTCTCAGACTGACAAACGCCCCCGCATCGTCTGCGACGAAGTGGGGGCGTTTTGCATAGCTGGCCTCCGAGCCTTTAGGCGTGGCCTGGCCTACCCTCGGCAGGGTGAGCCAGCTGTCCTTCTTCTCGGCGGAGTCAATGCCGCCTGCGGTGGCCGACCTGACCGGGTTGCTCGCTGCGCCGGGACAGCTGGTCCGGGTGAGCGGCGATGTGCGGCTGTCAGTTGTGGTCGACGCGTTGTGGCGGGCCGAGGCGCTGGCCGAGATGATCGCCGAAGCGGGTCTGACGCCGGAGATCACCCATACCGACGAGAAGACCCCGTTGGTGCGCACCGGAGCCGACGTGCGACTGGCGCGGCTGGCGCAGGACTGGACCCGCGGCGCGGTCAAAACGGTGCCCGAGGGCTGGCTGCCGGGCCCCCGGGAGCTGCGCGCCTGGGCGCTGGCGGCGGGTGTGGCGGAGCCGAACGGCTATCTGCTGGGTTTGGATCCCCACGCACCGGATACTCACTCGACGTTGGCGTCGGCACTCATGCGGGTCGGTATCGCACCGACGTTGATCGGCACCCGGGGCCACCATCCGGCCCTGCGCATCAGCGGCCGTCGGAGGTTGTTACGCCTGGTAGAGAACGTGGGCGAGCCGCCCACGTTCACGGAGGCGTTTCTCCAATGGCCCCGGATTTAGCGGATGCAGCCCGTATATTTTGGCCGCATCCGGTTTGCGTAGGCTCGCGCGGAGTGTCAAATTGTGACTTGCCTTGGAACCGGATGACCGTTAGGCATTCATTCGGTGTCTTAGTGCCGACCAAGAAGTGGAGCGTATAGATACGGTGGCTGACCTCGATGGTGCCGGTAGCGGCAGCCGGGTCCGGCGACTCGTCATAGTCGAGTCGCCTACCAAGGCGCGCAAGATTGCCGGTTACCTCGGCTCCAATTATGTCGTCGAATCGTCGCGCGGACACATTCGTGACCTCCCGCGCAACGCCGCGGACGTGCCGGCCAAATATAAGGGCGAGGCCTGGGCCCGCCTCGGTGTGAACGTCGACGACAACTTCGAGCCGCTGTACATCGTCAGCCCCGATAAGAAGGCCACGGTCACCGAGCTCAAGGACCTCCTCAAGGGTGTCGACGAGCTCTACCTCGCGACGGACGGTGACCGCGAGGGCGAGGCCATCGCGTGGCACCTGCTGGAGACGCTGAAGCCCAAGGTGCCGGTCCGGCGCATGGTGTTCCATGAGATCACCGAGCCCGCCATCCTGGCGGCTGCCGAGAATCCCCGTGACCTGGACATCGCCCTGGTCGACGCGCAGGAGACCCGCCGCATCCTCGACCGCCTCTACGGCTACGAGGTCAGCCCCGTGCTGTGGAAGAAGGTCGCCCCCAAACTGTCGGCCGGCCGCGTGCAGTCCGTCGCGACCCGGATCATCGTGCAGCGCGAGCGGGAACGCATGGCGTTCCGCAGCGCCGGCTACTGGGATGTCACCGCCGAGCTGGACGCCAGCGTCTCCGACCCGGAAGCCTCCCCGCCCAGGTTCACCGCCAAGCTGGGCACCGTCGACGGCCGACGGGTCGCCACGGGCCGCGATTTCGACTCGCTCGGCGCCGTCAAGAAGCCCGACGAGGTGCTGGTTCTCGACGAGGCCGCCGCCGGCTCGCTGGCCGCGGGCCTGCGGGGCGAGTCGCTGACCGTCAGCTCGGTGGAGCAGAAGCCGTACACGCGCAAGCCCTACGCGCCGTTCATGACGTCGACGTTGCAGCAGGAAGCCGGCCGCAAGCTGCGGTTCTCCTCCGAGCGCACCATGAGCATCGCGCAGCGGCTGTACGAGAACGGCTACATCACCTACATGCGTACCGACTCGACGACGCTGTCGGAGTCGGCCATCAATGCCGCGCGCACCCAGGCCGGGCAGCTGTACGGCCAGGAGTACGTCCACCCGACGCCGCGGCAGTACACCCGCAAGGTCAAGAACGCGCAAGAGGCACACGAGGCCATCCGCCCCGCCGGGGACGTGTTCCAGACCCCGGGTCAGTTGCACGGCGCCCTGGACACCGACGAGTTCCGGCTCTACGAACTGATCTGGCAGCGCACCGTCGCCTCCCAGATGGCCGACGCCCGCGGCACTACCCTTTCTCTCCGTATTTCCGGCCAGGCGCGCACGGGCGAGCAGGTGGTGTTCAGCGCGTCCGGCCGCACCATCACGTTCGCGGGCTTCCTGAAGGCCTACGTCGAGAGCCTCGACGAGCAGGCCGGCGGCGAGGCCGACGACGCCGAGAGCCGGCTGCCCAACCTGACCCAGGGTCAGCGCGTGGATGCCGCCGACCTCACCGCGGACGGGCACACCACCAATCCGCCGGCCCGGTACACCGAGGCCTCGCTCATCAAGGCGCTGGAAGACCTGGGCATCGGTCGTCCGTCGACGTACTCGTCGATCATCAAGACCATCCAGGACCGCGGCTATATCTATAAGAAGGGCAGCGCCCTCGTGCCGGCCTGGGTGGCGTTCGCCGTCGTCGGGCTGCTCGAGCAGCACTTCGGGCGCCTGGTCGACTACGACTTCACGGCCGCCATGGAGGACGAACTCGACGAGATCGCCGCCGGCAACGAGCAGCGCACCAACTGGCTGACCAACTTCTACTTCGGTGGCGACCACGGCGTGGAGGGGTCGGTGGCCCGCGAGGGTGGCCTGAAGAAGCTGGTCGGCGTCAACCTCGAGGGCATTGACGCGCGAGAAGTCAACTCCATCAAGCTGTTCGACGATGCCGAAGGTCGCGCCATCAACGTCCGCGTCGGCCGCAATGGGCCGTACCTCGAGCGGATGATCGCGGATGACGAGAACCCGGGTGAGCTGAAACCGCAGCGCGCCAACCTCAATGACGACCTGACGCCCGACGAGCTGACCCTCGAGCTGGCCGAAAAGCTTTTCGCCACACCGCAAGAGGGCCGGGTGCTGGGTGTCGATCCGGAGACCGGGCACGAGATCGTCGCCAAGGACGGCCGGTACGGACCGTACGTCACCGAGGTGCTGCCGGCGCCGCCCGAGGAGCCCGAAGACGGGGCCGGGGCGAAGAAGGGCAAGAAGCCCGTCGGCCCCAAGCCGCGCACGGGATCTCTGCTGCGCTCAATGGATCTCGAGACGGTGACGCTCCAGGACGCGCTGAAGCTGCTGTCGTTGCCGCGCGTCGTCGGCGTCGACCCGGAGAGCAACGAGGAGATCACCGCGCAGAACGGCCGCTACGGCCCATACCTCAAGCGCGGCACCGACTCTCGGTCGCTGGCCACCGAAGAGCAGATGTTCACCGTCACACTCGAAGAGGCGCTGAAGATCTACGCCGAGCCGAAACGCCGTGGGCGCCAAGGGGCTGCGACGCCGCCGCTGCGCGAGCTGGGTACCGACCCGGTCTCGGGCAAGCCCATGGTGATCAAGGACGGCCGCTTCGGCCCGTACGTCACCGACGGTGAGACCAACGCGAGCCTTCGTAAGGGCGACGACGTCATGTCGATCACCGACGAGCGGGCCTCGGAGTTGTTGTCCGACAGGCGCGCTCGTGGCCCGGTGAAGAAGGCTGCGAAGAAGACCCCGGCGAAGAAGGCAGCGGCCAAGAAGACCGCCGCCAAGAAGGCGCCGGCGAAGAAAGCCGCCGCGAAGAAGGCCTAGCTCGCGGCTTCGGTTTCGGAGGCCGGCCGCGGCGACGCCAGTGACAGGGGCCGCGCCAGCTGTGTCGGCGCAGACCGGCCGCGCAGTTCGACGGTCTCGCCGACGTCCCAGCACAGCGCTTCGGCGTCCAACGCACCGCTGACGGCGATTGCCGACGCCAGAACGTGGCCCTCCTCGAGCTTGGCCAGCTCGGTCAGCCGGGCGGCCTCGTTCACGGGGTCGCCGATCACGGTGTATTCGAAGCGGGCCAGCGCGCCGATGTGACCGGCGATGGCCCGGCCCGCGGATACGCCGATGCCGAACTCGGTGGTGCCCAGCACCGTCACCAGCTCGTCGTGCAGCTCACGGGAGGCGGCCAGCGCCGCACCCGAGGCGTCCGGGTGCTCGATGGGGGCGCCGAAGATGGCCAGCGCCGCGTCACCCTGGAACTTGTTCACGAACCCGCCGTGCCGGTTCACGGTGTCGACGATGATCCGGAAGAACTCGTTGAGGATCGACACGACCTCGGCGGCGGGCCGCGTCGAGGCCAGCTGCGTCGACCCGATGAGGTCGATGAACAGCACCGCGACGTCGCGTTCCTGGCCGCCCAGCTCGGTGCCGCGCTCCAGGGCCCGGCGCGCGACGTCCTCGCCGACGTAGCGGCCGAACAGGTCGCGCAGGCGTTGCCGCTCGGACAGGTCGCGCACCATGTCGTTGAAGCCGGCTTGCAGCAGGCCCAGCTCGCTGGCGTCGTAAATCTGCATGTGCGCGTTGTAGTTACCGCGCTGGACCTCACCGAGGGCCCATCGCAGCTGCCGCAGCGGGTCGGCGATGGACATGGCGACCAGCACGTTGCCGGCCAGGCCGACAGCCAGCGCGGTGATCGCCAGCAGCAGGATGGGGGTGTTGAGCTGGTCGTTCTGGGCGATGAAGGTCGTGTACTGGCCGGCCAGTCGGGCCACGATGATGGCCAGCAGCGGCACGCCGGTGGACAACACCCACGTCAGGACCTGGCGCTGGATGACGCCGGGAGCCCGGAAGTTCTCCGGCACGCCGTCGCGCAGGGCGGCAACCGCGACCGGGCGCAGGACGCGCTCGGACTGCAGGTAGCCGATGATGGCCGTCGCGGTGGCGCCGAGCGCGCTGGCCACGGCGACGAAGGGCGCCGAGCGGCTGGCCACCGGCCAGCTGGCGATGATGAACACCACCGACCCCAGGAACCAGTTCCCGACACTGATCAGCGTCCGGTAGTACGGCATCTTGAGCGCCCGGGTCCGGGCCAGCTCGGTGAACTCGGGGTCGTCGGCGTCGCCGTGCAGGGTGTCCCGCCGTTGCCAGCGGATCACCGGGATCAGCAGCCGCAGGCTCAGCCAGGCCGCCACGACGAACGAGACGAACAGGACGGTCAGGAACACCGCCAGGTTGACGGCCGGCAGGTCCTGTAGCTGGATACGGTCTTCGGCCGGCAGACCGAACCGCAGGAACCCCAGAACGAACAGCGCGCCGATGATGTCGGCCTGCAGCAGGCTCAGCGTGAATACCGGCCATGGCGTGCGCGCCACCCACCGGACGAACCCCCTGATTCGCCCGATGCGCTCTACATCGGTGGCCACGCGTTAACCGTATCCGGCCGGAGCGACAGACATCGCTAGTGTGGGGCCCGATGAGCGGAGTTTTCTCGCGTTTGGTCGGCCAGGATGCCGTGGAAGCCGAGTTGGTGGCCGCAGCGCGCGCGGCCCGGGGTGATTCGGCTCACAGCGGTGTCACCACCGGCAGCATGACGCATGCGTGGTTGATCACCGGCCCGCCCGGATCGGGACGGTCCATCGCCGCGGTGTGCTTTGCTGCGGCGCTGCAGTGCACCGCGGAGGCCGATGCGGGCGGCCCGGGCTGCGGGTCCTGCCGGGCCTGCACGACGACCATGGCGGGCACGCACGCCGACGTGCGGCGCGTGATTCCCGAGGGGCTGTCCATCGGCGTCGATGAGATGCGCGCCATCGTGCAGACCGCATCACGGCGGCCCGGGACCGGCCGCTGGCAGATCGTGGTGGTCGAGGACGCCGACCGGCTCACCGAGGGCGCCGCCAACGCGCTGCTGAAGGTCGTCGAGGAGCCGCCGCCATCGACGGTGTTCCTGCTGTGCGCGCCGTCGGTCGATCCCGAGGACATCGCGGTGACGCTGCGGTCGCGGTGCCGGCACGTGGCGTTGACGACGCCGCGGGCCGACGCCATCGCGCAGGTTCTGGTCGAGAACGACGGACTGTCCGAGGCCGACGCACGCTGGGCGGCGTCGGTCAGTGGGGGACATGTGGGCCGGGCCAGGAGGCTGGCGACGGATCCGGACGCCCGCAAACGGCGGGAACGGGCGCTGGGCCTGGCCCGTGACGCCGCGACACCGGCCCGGGCGTACGCGGCCGTCGAAGAGTTGGTCGCCTCGGCGGAGGCCGAAGCGGTGGCGCTGACCGCCGGCCGCAACGAGGCCGAGACCGAGGAGCTCAAGACGGCGCTGGGCGCCGGTGGCACAGGTAAAGGTGCGGCGGGCGCGCTGCGCGGTGCCGCGGGCGCGCTGAAGGACCTGGAGAAGCGGCAGAAGTCGCGGCAGACGCGGGCATCGCGCGACGCCCTGGACCGGGCGCTGATCGACCTCGCCACCTACTTCCGGGACGCGCTGCTGGTGTCGTCGGGGGCGACGGGCGTGGCCGCCGCCAACCATCCGGACATGAGTGACAAGGCCGCCGCGATGGCCGCCCATGTGCCCGCAGACCAGCTGTTGCGCTGCATCGAAGCGGTGCTGGAATGCCGCGAGGCGCTGGCCACCAACGTCAAGCCGAAGTTCGCCGTCGACGCCATGGTCGCGACCATGGGGCAGGCGCTGCGGGCCGGACAACGGAACTGACTTTGGATGCTCCGGATGCGTCCCGTAGACTCGTCCCGCCCCGCCTCGGTGGGGCGCGCCACCCTAGCTCAGTCGGTAGAGCAATTCACTCGTAATGAATAGGTCAGGGGTTCGATTCCCCTGGGTGGCTCCAAACTTGCAGGTCAGAGGCTTACCGCTTCTGACCTGCAGTCGTTTCTGGGCCGAATCCCGTATTTTCCCCGTAGAAACAGCTCGTTATCCCGCTTGACCTGCCCATTTGTCCAATGTGGCCCGCACATCTGGCCCGGTGGTTCGCCGCTGGGCATAGTGCTGCTCGGTCGTGGCCATCTGCGTGTGCGACAACTGCGCCTGCGCGGCCTCGATGCCCATGCCGTCGCGGACGACGGTGGCCACCGACCGGCGGAAGCTGTGCGGCGTCACCCATCGCAGTGATTCTGGGAGCGCATCGCGGAGCGCGCTGCGGATATTCGACAGGCTGGCGTACCCGCCGTCACGGGTGGCCAACACCGGCCCGTCCGTTGACGCAGTCCGCCCCAGCAGTTCCGTGAGGACCGTTACCCCGAACCTCGGCAGCAGCACCGTATGCGGGTCGGCGTCACCCTTGCGAGCATCCTGCCGATGCACCGACTTACCCGGCACACGGCCGTGGTCAATAACCGTCCCGTTGACCGTGACGGTCGGAGGATCCCCGAGAAGGTCGACGTCCTGCCAGCGGATCGCCAGCACTTCACCCGGCCGCACACCGGTGGCCGCCAGCAGCTCGACGAACGCGGGCAGCAACACACCCCGTGGTGGGCCGCCACGCCGATGTGGCTGCGCGTACACCTTCACGGCCTGGCGCACCTGCTCCAGCTCCAGAGCGGTCAGCCCGCGGGCCGGCTTCGGTTCCGCCTTGGCCGGCTTGGTCGCCGCAATAGGGTCGAACCGCACGACGTCGAACCGCGCCGCCATCTGGTACATGCCGGATAGAACGGTGCGCAGCAGTTCGGATTGCCGCGGCGGCAAGGTCTGTATGTGGGAGTTGGCGCGGCTGCCCTCGAGTTCGGCGATGCGGAGCGCCCCGAGCTGGGCGTCACCGTGCAGGCGCCATACCTGGCGGTACTGTGCTTCGGATTGCGGCTTGATGCCGTCCTCGGTTACCTTCGCCGATACCCACGTGTCGAATAGCTCGGAAAGCGTTGTGCGACTGTTGATTACACCAACAGGCGCCGTGGTCTCTAGCTCGGTTTTGATGCGCCGCAACAGCATTCGGTAGGCGTCTTCGCCGGAACTGTACGACGTGGCTTCGCGCTCGCGTAACTTGCCGCTGTGCAGGCGTACGTAAACGCTTGCGATATAGCGCTTTTGGTTCTTCCCGGCCTCATCTTTGAACTTCTCGACACGCTCGGTTATCCGCCCATGCTCACCGGGCTTCATCCGCTGTCTAGGCATGGCTGTCGTCCGCGGGATGTTCGATGCGTAGGTCCACCTCGGCGGTTGGGACACTGATTCCAAGTCGCTCACAAATAGCTTTGATCCGACGATTGAGCACAGCTATGTGTTCCGGGTTGTCCATCTCGTCTCTCGTTGCGATCAGCTCGTCTAGATCGCGCCACTGGTACAGCGTTTCGGTATTCTCTCGCCACTGCGTTTCAGGGTCTTCTGCCGCACCCAAACTATTGTTTCCGAGATAGCTATATATCCCCGAAAACCATTGTGCTGCATTGAATCCCGCAGCATTTCGCCCGGGCATAATCTCGAGAGCGCTCTGGTATGGGCCGGGATAGACGAGGTTCACCGGCGACGTGTTCAATGCAGCCGCGAGGATGATCAATTCGGCTAGGTCAACCTTGCCGGCCCGGTGGTTGCCCTCGATCCGGGCAATTGTCGAGCGCGTGATCGGATAACCAAGCTCCTTGGTTCGAGCTGACAACTGCACTGCAGTGAGGCCCTGCGCCACTCGAAGGCTGGCGACCGCCTGCCCGAATCGTTTGGACCCGGCCTCCTGCCACGCCTTCGCGTCCAGGTCAATGTTTGGCATTGCGCCATCTTCCCGCGATTTGGGCTTGCATGTCCAAACTTTCTGTGCAAGTGTTTGGACTTGTACGGATTTAGTCGTATCCGTGACGCATAACCAAACACGAGGAGGAGCGGTGCCACCCGAATTGCAAGACGAGATCGACAAGCTCAACAGTCGGCTGTGGCCTGTGGAGGCCGTCATGGAGCGGCTGAGCGTCGGCAGGTCGATGGTGTTCGAGCTGATGGCCAGCGGCCAGTTGCGCAGCACGAAAGTTGGTCGCAGGCGCCTAGTGTCCGAGGCCGCCATCAATGAGTTTATCGCCCGCATTGACGGTGCGGCCTAGATGAACACCACCCGCGAAAATGCCCCGGCCGGTGCTCGAACACCTGCCGGGGCCGAGAACAACCCGTCAGTCGCCAAAACCGAGAAGGAGAAGTTCAACATCATGATGTCATCTGACCCCTGGCAGCACCAGACCTGCACGTCCTGCACGGTCCCCGCAGCCACCACCACCCTTGATCCGTCCACCGGCCTGTGCCAGTTCTGCGCCTACCCCCCGCCACCGCTGGATGCCGACGAGCTGCTAACCGAGGCTGACCAGCACCTCGCCGCCGACCCGCTCGTCTACCCGCTGGCCGCGCGCATCGCCCACGGCTCACCGGCATTCCCGCTGCAGGGCTATTCCTGCTACGTCACCGAGGTCGGCCGCTCTCGCTTCACCATCACCGCGACCCGCCGCGACCCCGAGACCGGCGAGACTGCGAACCGCGAATTCGTCTGCGCCGTCCTGGAGGTGACCGCATGAGCGATCGCAACCCGTTCGTCGGCACCCGCACCGACCGCAGCCACTCCGCCTACCTGGGCGACGTCGGCGGCGGCCTCGAATGCTACGCGGTGACAACCGAAATTAGTTCCGACGGGTGCACCATCGGATTCTGGATCGAAGACCGCTCCACCCCCGATTTTCGCTGCACCGACGGATGGAATACCACCCCCGAGCACGAGCGGGTCGGCCCGCTGCCCGACAGGTGGAAGTACCGCATCGAGCTGGCGCAACACAGGCTCAGGATCAAGGCGCTGCGAGCGACAACGCCCCGGTGCGGGCGGCCCACAGCACACGGCACTGAATGCCTCAACCGGGTTCGGATAGCCGGCCAGCCATGCCACCGCCACGCGGAGGCAGTCAGGTGAAAGATGCGACGGGAGGCCGGCACCACTTCGGTGTCGGCCTCCTGGCCTCCCGCCAGGTCGACTGGTGGCCAGTCCACGAGTTCGTAGAAGAACTAGATCTTGCTGATCTTCCGTTCCCCGGCACACCCGCCTGGTGCCAACTCGACGACGAGCACAAGCGGCTGGCCTGCATCGCCGCCGCACCCCACTACGCCCTGCTGCTCGACACCCGGCAGGAACACCTCGCTGCTGCATCCAAAGCCATTGCCGCCGGGGAGAACTGGGCCGCTGTCGCCCGCACCATCACCCGCCGGGAGTCCGGCCTGTACATACCAAGGAAGGCATCGTGACAGAACCTGGCCAATCCACCAGGGAGCTGGTCGTCACCCGCGGATCACACGTCAAAGCCAAGCGGCTCGTGTGGTGGGAACTCGGCCTGATTCTCCAGTACGCCGTCAACCTTCTTGCCGCCCGTGAAGGCAAAGGGAAGTCCACCGTCGCCTCATCTTGGGCGGCCCGCGAAACCCGCAATGGCGGCGTCGTTCTCTGGATCGGCACCGAGGAATCCCGTGAGCACGCCATCGTCCCCAGGCTCATCGCGGCCGGCGCCGACATGGACCGGGTCATCTTCGTCGACGTCCAGACCGACCTCGGGACCGGCGCACTGATGTTCCCGCTCGACCTCGTGCGCATCGAGGCCGTCATCCGCGAGCACGGCGTCACCATGATCTTCCTGGACCCCGCCAAGGCCGTTGTCCCACCCGGATTCTCTGGTAACGACGACATCGCCGTGCGCCAATACCTCGAACCGATCGCGGCCCTCGCGGACCGTTGCAAGGTCACGATCATCGGCTTGGCCCACTTCGGCAAGCGCGTCGGCAACGACTCCGGGCAACTCATGCTCGGCTCGGTCGCCTGGTCCCAGGTCGCCCGCTGCGTGCTGTCCATCGCAGAAGATCAGGACACCGGAGCCCGCGTGCTGACCAACACCAAAGCCAACTACGCCGGCACCGACCGGTCTGTGGAGTTCCGCATCGTGTCCACCACGATCCAGCTCGACGACGGCCCCACCGAAATCGGCTCGGTCGAATGGCTCGGCGACACGACGGTGGACGCCCGCGACCTACTCGCCGGGGACGAGGCCGAGGACGCCGGCGAGCGCACCGCAGCCGAACACTGGCTTGAGGACTTCCTGACAGCTAACGGACCGACACCATCAAAGACGGTCAAAACCGAGGCGGCCAAGGAGAAGATCAGCGAGCGGACACTCCAGCGGGCAAAGAAGAAGCTGGGTGTCATCGACAGCTCATCCGGCTTCCCGAGGACCTCAACATGGGACCTCCCCAGTGGCGCCAGTCGGGCCAAACCGGAGGGTGTCACGCAAGACCGTGGCGCGACTGGCGCGACTGAGTCCGACCAGCGAAAACAGGGTGGCGCAACTGGTCAAGAATCACAGTCGCGCCAGCTCTGCATGTCTGGCGCGACTGATGGCCCCACTGGACCATCGCCAGCCGCGATGCCAGTCCGAGGTAGCCACCCTGCACTCATCACCGGCCACCGTCGTCCACGGGAGCGCACCCGTGGCAAACATCGCTGCATGTGCGGCGGGCTCGCCCCAGCGCGAACCGACACCGGCCTGTGCGACCTCTGCACTGCCCGTAAGCAAAGGGAAGAAGCAGCGTCATGAGACGGCGCGTGATCTTCCCCGACCCTGAAATTTGGACCAGACCCAAGGAGAACGGAACGGTGCCCGAAGACGAATACCGACGCCTCGTTGCTTTCACTCGCCTGCTCTGGGATGTAGCGGAGGCGCTGCGACTGCACGGCCGCACCGAGGCCGCAGACATCATCCACGCCGAAGCTGTCCACTTCGCCACCGAGCGCGACATCGCCAGAGCGGTGGCCGACGCCGAACTCGACACTCCGATGCAGACGGCCGACCTCGGCCGATTGTCTGACGACTGAGATATGCTGTGTCCCAACAACTGAATGAAAGTAGCGGCGCGTCGCAGGGCGAAACCCACGGCGCGCATGGGCGAAATCCAAACTTCATATTGCCGGCAGGGCGACACCCACCGGAGTCTGTAACGAAACCATCCACTGATGTGGACACGTCGTTACCACGCGAAAACTGGTTACCACCAACACTTTTCGGGCTCTGGGAGGGGCTCACAACATGGCAATGAAATCTCTTGCAACAGAACTCATGGAGCGCCGTAGCGTTCTCATCAACGAAGCCCGCGCAATCGCCCAGACCGGCGTAGCGGAGAATCGAGACCTCACCGCCGACGAACAGGGCACGTTCGACGGCCTCATCACCCAGGCCGACGCACTCCAGAAGCGCGCCAAGGAGATCAGCGACGGCGAGCAGGCCGCTCACGCTCTGGATGAGTCATTCCGCAGCGTCACCGGCGTAGACCCTCGTACCGGCCGCCGGCCCCATCTGCTGGCGGTACCCGACAGCGCGGTTCGGGAACTGCACGCGGCCACCATCGAACGCCGCACCTACAGCTGGCAGGCCGGCGCCGAGGAACGCGCCGCCCTGGTCACCAGCACCTACGGCACCACCACCGGATGGCACGGATTCGGCGCCGACGGACCCCTGCTGCTCCACGACATCGGTGGGGCTGCCATCGAGCAGCTGGTCGGCCTCAAGCTGAGCTACCCGACCTTCACCCTGCCGACCGCATCAGCGTCCGTCGCCGAGACCGTAACCGTGGGCGAGTACGCCACCAGCACCGCCGGCACACTCACCGCAGCCCGCTTCGGCCGCTGGACCGACATTTCCGCCGAGGCCTCACTCAACGGCACGAACTCGATCCTGCGCATGCACAGCATGGCCATCGCCCGCGACCTCAACGCCGCGTGTGTGGACGTGCTGGAGACGGCCGCCAGCACCCCCGTCACGTACGCCACCAGTGCTGAGTTCATGGTCAAGCGCAGCATCGCCGTGATCTGCGACCGCACCGCCTGCGACCCCAGTGCTCTGGTCCTCGTCGTCAACCCGACCGACGCGCCGGCCTTCACCGAAACCACACCGACCAACGGCGCCGACATCGCCTCGACCGTCGAACGGTTCTCAGGTGCCCGCATCTTCGCCAGCACCGCCATGACCGCCGGCATCGCAATGGTCGCCAACCTCGGCCTCGGCCTGGTCTACGGCAGTGCACAGCCGATCCGCGTCGAGACCCATCTCGACGTCAAGACGGGCGTAAGCACGCTTGCCACGTCGGTCATCGGCGGCTACGGCGTCGGCATCCCTGAAGCCGTACAGGCCGTTGACATCACTGCCTAGCCGGGACGCTCGGGCCACAGCATCGCGCGTGTGGCCCGAGCTATCCGACGACGACACCGATCGCGAGCAGTTCGAGGCTGACCTCGAAGCAAAGCAACGAACCGCACACATCACCGGGCGCTGGCCCGACTAGACCAGTTCGAGGACCGGGAAGTGTCAAAGCCTCACGCATCATGGTTGCGACCCTTCGGGCCAAGGCCGCCCACGACCGCGACAACCATCGCGCGAGGCGTGACCTGCACTTCCCCGGTCCTCGAACGCCCCACTTTTGAGCGCATCGGCCCAGGTGACACCGCCAATGTTCTTCTCGCAATGTGTACGGAGTCTGGGGGTTGTGGGCGGTTCTGGGGTCAATTGCGAACAATCGGCGGATAACCGCAGATCAGGGCTAGTTTTTAGCAGTCAAAACCCCAGGTGACACCGCCAGTGTTGCGTATCTCTCCCCGAAATTTTTTTCCACAAGCTCGAAGTTGCCGGTATGTCGCCGGATTACCCCAGACCCGGCCAGAATCTCCAGACTCCGTACATCCTGCGAAAGGAACATTGGCGCAGTAGCTTCGGCTGGCCTACTCCGCATTTTCCCCGTAAAAACGCCCGCGACACGCCGCGAATCTGGGTGAATCGACACGGACGCACCTGTTGCCAATCATGTTGGTGTGCAACACGTTAACGCACTATCGCGGGCTTCGGCGGACGCTTCGGCCTTATGAATAGGTCAGGGGTTCGATTCCCCTGGGTGGCTCCAAAACTCAACGCATCGGCCGACGTCCGTCGGGGAGTGCATCCGGGGTCTCGGTGATGGTCGCAGCACCGACAGAGTCCAAGTCGTGTCTCGGCTTACGCATCGGGACCGCGATGCAGCCCTGAGCCTTTCCGTCGACGTACGAGCATTTCGTCTTGTCGCCGTTCTTGTCGGTCGTGGTGCAGGCCTCGTACAGGTGCCCGTTGCCCACCTTGGTTTCGTAGGTCTGGTTCGAACCCATGCAATCGCTGCCGACGGAGGCGCTGGCGCTGGGCGCGTTCAGGATCACGGGTACGGCGTACAGCGCGGCAGCACTCAGCAGGGCGGCGAATGCGGGCTTGATCATCGAGTTCGTATTCATTGACGGATGTCCTTCTCTGGTGGCTGTGGACGACTGGGGGCTTCAGGAGCGATCGACCTGAACCGGGACGAGGTCGCCGGTCGGGATGTGGGTGTTCTTCACGGCCGTCCTCGGCACGGTGATGCAGCCCTGGGGTTTGTGATCGATCTCGGTGCACTGTGTCTTGACGCCCTCTTTGTCGACCGTGGTGCAGCTCTCGATGATCGACCCGTTCGAGCGGGTGCCGATGGCGAAGGTGCCGCCGCCTTTTCCGCAGCGGGTCGCCAAGGACTCGGCGCTTGCCATCGGCGTGGTCAGCGCCAGCGGGGCCACGTACAGCGCGGCCGTGCCGATGAGGGCGGCCAGTGCGATGCGCTTGCCGTTTGCGGTGCCGGTGGTGGTCATGGGCGTTCTCCTTTTCCGGTGGTCGCAGGCCCGGGCGGACTTGCTGACACAGGTAGGAGCACGCACCGTCCCGGAAGGGGACAGTTTTTTGCGCGGCTATTTGGGCGCCAGGAACCCCACCGGACCTGAGGCGATGCACACCGACAACGCCGACGTGTTGGCCTTCACCTGAATGGCGGCCCCGGCGCCCGGCAGTCGGACGAACACCCGGTTCAGGCCGGGGTGCACGGGCACCCGCGCTTCGCGGCCTTCGGGTAGCGACATGGTCAGTGACCCGTCGCTGTTGGCCAGGTAGTTGAGTTCGGCGGTCCAGTCGGCCGGCAGCAGTGGGCCGTCCAGCGGCATGGTCAAGGGCGCGTCGGTCTGCACCAGGTAGCCGCAGTTCGGTGCGGGGCCGGGCGCGATGGTGCGGGTCCAGGTCACCTTGGCCGGGACGAGGCGGCCGGCCGCCGTGAACATCTGCAGAGACGTTGTGCTGGAGGCGAATTGGGGCCGATCCCGCAGCAGCGCGAACATGTGGCTCGCCAGGTTCTCCGGCCAGGCCACGCGTTGCAGTATCAGTGGATCGACTTCCTGATCCAGCAGCGGCACGTCGCGGGGTGCGGCAGCCAGCGCAGCTTCGACGTTCAGCAGATATGCGCGCGTCGGATTGTCGCGCCAGCTGGGCAGGAACGTCGCCGACGAGTACAGGCTGCTGGCCACGAATAGTGTTGCAGCACAAGCAATGACGGCGCGCCGCCGCGGGGAGTCGTCGAACTGGGCGCTCCGGTTGGGCGCGCAGAACGCGACCGCGGCCAGCAGGGCCAGCACCACCACGAGATCGGACAGGTAGCGCAGCGTCTGCGCCAACTCCAGCGCGGTGAACTTCGATGACCGCATCAGGTAGATCGGCACCTGGCACGCCACCACGTACCCCACCGCGGCCAGCCAGACGGGGCCCAGCCGGTGCTTGCGCAGCACCGACACCGCGACCAGGGCAGCGAGCACCAGCCAGCCCAGCACCATCACGACCGGACCGGGCGTCGCCCACGGTGACGCCGGCGCCCAGCGCTGCCAGTCCCACGGCCCGCCGGCCAGTGTCGGCACCAGACCGTGCGTGACCGACCGGGCCAGCAGCTCCCACGTCATCGCCAGGTCCAGGGTCCAGCGCTTCTGGTTGACAACCAGGAGGTAGACGCCGATCCAGCCGATGGTGATGGTCAGCAGCCCGAGCCACAGCCGGAGCCCCTTGCGCCACACCGAGACCCGGGCCCCGGTGACGTACGTCAGCAGCCAGCACACCGCGAAGGCGGTGAACGGGATCACCGCGGACTTCTCGAAGAACAGCAGCCCACCCAGGTAGGCCAGGCAGCCGGTCCAGACGTAGCGCGGGTTCCCGGTACGCACCAGCAGGATGGCGTCGGCGCAGACCCAGGCCATGGCCGCTGCCATCGGCAGCGCGTTCAGCCCGGCCGACCACCAGGCGAACGCCGGCACCCCCAATGGGGTGAAGAGTGCGAAGACCAGCGGCGCCAGCAGCACCGGGCGCCATCCGAGGATGACCCGCAGGGCGCGCACCAGCGTCAGCGACGCGACCAGTTGCAGCAGCACCAGGCTCAGTGCCGGCCAGAACCAATTCAGGGGTGCCAGTCGCGTCAGGACGCCGGCCAACAGGAACCCCGCAGGCATGACGTGGCCGTCGTGGTCGTTGAAGAGGAAATCTGGGGACAGCAGGGAATGGGTGCCGGCCTGGCCGATCAGGATCAGGTCGTCCCAGTAGAAGTAGCCGCCGAACGCCAGGACCGCCCGCAGTATCAGCTGCAGCGCCACCAGTGCGGCGGCGGTTCGGGCGACCCAGTTCACTCTTGTCGACTGTACGGGTCGCGGAAAGAGTCCATAGGTATGGTTGGCCGGTGCGAACACTTGTCACTGGTGCTGCCGGATTCATCGGGTCGATGCTCGTCGACCGGCTCCTGTCCGAAGGACACGACGTCGTCGGGCTCGACGACCTGAGCAGTGGCAAGGTCGACAACCTCGCCGATGCCGAGAGCACCGGGCGGTTCGAGCTGGTCAAGGCCGACATCGTCGACGCCGACCTGCACGCCATCGTGGCCGAGACCAAGCCGGAGGTGATCTTCCACCTGGCCGCGCAGATCTCCGTTTCGCGGTCGGTGACCGACTCGCCGTTCGACGCCGCGGTCAACGTCGTCGGCACCGTGCGGCTGGCCGAGGCGGCGCGCTCGGGCGGCGTCCGCAAGGTGGTCCACACTTCGTCGGGCGGATCGGTCTACGGCGTCCCGCCGGGCTACCCGACCAACGAGGACATGCCGGTGGATCCGTCGTCCCCGTACGCCGCCAGCAAGGTGTGCGGCGAGGTCTACCTCAACATGTTCCGCAACTTGTACGGCCTGGACTGCTCGCACATCGCGCCGGCCAACGTCTACGGCCCGCGCCAGGACCCGCATGGTGAAGCCGGTGTGGTTGCGATCTTCAGTCAGGCCCTGTTGGCCGGCCGTCCCACCAAGATCTTCGGTGACGGCACCGACACCCGCGACTACGTCTTCGTCGACGACGTCGTCGACGCCTTCGTGCGCGCCGGTGGCGAGGCCGGCGGCGGGCAGCGGTTCAACGTCGGCACCGGCGTCGAGACGTCGACGGCGCAGCTGCACACCGCGATCGCCGCGGCCGTCGGCGTGCCCGACGCGCCGGAGTTCCACCCGCCGCGCCTCGGTGACCTGCGCCGTTCGCAACTCGACTACTCCCGGGCGCAGCAGGTGCTGGGGTGGAGCCCGAAGGTCTCCATCACCGAGGGCGTGGCCCGCACGGTCGACTACTTCCGCGTCTGACCTGCGAATATACAGAAAAAGATTGTGAGCACTCACTTTCTGTCCTAGTCTCGCGTCATGACTTACGACGTGATCGTCAAGGACGGCCTGTGGTTCGACGGCACCGGCCGCACGCCGCAACTGCGCAACCTGGGTATCAGCGACGGCGTCGTCGCGACGGTGTCGGCACAGCCGCTCGATGAGACGGGTTGCCCCGACGTCATCGACGCCAAGGGCAAGTGGGTGACGCCGGGCTTCATCGACGTCCACACCCACTACGACGCCGAGGTGCTGCTCGATCCGGGCCTGCGCGAGTCCGTCCGGCACGGTGTGACGACGGTGCTGCTGGGCATGTGCTCGCTGTCGACCGTCTACGCCGAGAACGACGACGCCGCCGACCTGTTCAGCCGCGTCGAGGCGGTGCCGCGCAAGTTCGTCGTCGGCGCGCTCGAGCAGAAGCGCAACTGGTCCGGCCCGGCTGAATACGTGCAGACACTCGAAGCGCTGCCGCTCGGCCCCAACGTCAGCTCGCTGCTGGGCCACTCGGACCTGCGTACCTCGGTGCTGGGCCTGGACCGCGCGACGACCGCGAACGTCACCCCGACCAACGCCGAGTTGGAAAAGATGGCAGAGCGGCTGGAGGCGGCCCTGGACGCCGGCATGCTCGGCATGTCCGGCATGGACGCGGCCATCGACAAGCTCGACGGTGACCGCTTCCGGTCCCGCGCGCTGCCGTCGACGTTCGCCACCTGGCGCGAACGGCGCCGCCTGATCAAGGTGTTGCGCAAGCGCGGCCGCATCCTGCAGAGCGCGCCCAACGTCGCGAAACTGCAAGAGGCCCTGAACTTCTTCCTCGAGAGCAGCGGCTGGTTCGGCCGTCGTCCCGGGGTCCGGATGAGCCTGCTGGTGTCGGCCGACGCCAAGTCGTCGCCCGGTGCCGTGTACGTGCTGGGCCCGGTGACGCGGCTGGCCAACAAGTTCCTGAACTCGAAGGTGCGCTTCCAGCACCTGCCCGTGCCGTTCGAATTGTATTCGGACGGAATCGATCTCCCGGTTTTCGAGGAGTTCGGCGCGGGCACCGCGGCGCTGCACCTGAAGGATCAGTTGGAGCGCAACAAGCTGATGGCCGACCCGGAGTACCGGCGCCGGTTCCGCAAGTCGTTCGACAAGAAGGTGCTGGGCCCGACCTTGTGGCACCGCGACTTCCACGACTCGACCATCGTCGAATGCCCGGACAAATCGTTGGTGGGCAAGAGCTTTGGCCAGATCGCCGATGAGCGCGGCGTGCATCCGCTGGATGCCTTCCTCGACGTCCTGGTCGAGCACGGTGAGCGCAACACCCGCTGGACCACCATTGTCGCCAACCACCGTCCCAAGCAGCTCGACAAGCTGGCCACGGAGCCGTCGGTGCACATGGGTTTCTCGGATGCCGGTGCGCACCTTCGGAACATGGCGTTCTACAACTACGCACTGCGGATGCTGCGCCGCGTGCACGACGCCGACAAGGCCGGCCGCCCGTTCATGACCACCGAGCACGCCGTGCACCGGTTGACCGGTGAGGTCGCCGACTGGTTCGGTCTGGAGGCCGGCACCCTGCGTCAGGGCGAGCGCGCCGACTTCGTCGTGATCGATCCGGCCGGGCTGGACGCCGAACTCGAGGCGTACCACGAGGATTCGGTCGACTTCTACGGCGGGCTGAGCCGCATGGTCAACCGCAGCGACTCCGCCGTGGTGGCGACCGGTGTCGGTGGCCAGGTGGTGTTCCGTAACGGCGAGTTCGTCGAGGGCTACGGCGAGACCGTGAAGTCCGGCCACTACCTGCCGGCGCGCGGGGCGAAACTGCCGGTGGCGCAAGCGGTCTGACATGGCCAGAACCCAACAGCAACGCCGCGAGGAGACGCGGGCCCGACTGCTCGACGCCGCGATCGCCACCATCGTCGAGGTCGGTTATGCCCGCGCCTCGGCGGCGGTGATCGCGCGTCGGGCTGAGGTCTCCGACGGCGCGCTGTTCAAGCATTTCGCCACCATGGGCGACTTCATGGCGGCCACGGCGCTGGAGGTCATGCGCCGGCAGCTCGAGCAGTTCAGCAAGCAGGTCGCCGAAATCCCTTCGGACCGGCCGGCTCTGGAAGGGGCGTTGATCGCGCTGCGGGACATCAGCGGCAACGCCACCAACACGGTGATGTACGAGCTGATGGTGGCGGCGCGCACCGACGACAAGTTGCGGGCGACGCTGCAGGGCGCACTCATCGAGTACGGCCGCAACATCTACGAGACCGCGCTGGAGATGCCCGGTGCGGATCAGCTGCCGCCCGAACAGCTGATGCTGATCGTTGCCGTCATGGTCAACACCTTCGACGGCGCGGCGCTGGTGCGCGCCGTGCTACCGCAACCCGAACTCGAGGACGGCCGGATTCAGCTGCTGACCGCGATGCTGGGCGGGCTGGGCGCTCAGACCTGACGGGTGTCGTCTTCGGGCACCCGCGCGCCTTCGAGCGCAACCGCGCGGGCCAACTGCGCGTAGCGCAGCTCCAGGTCCTTGAACCGCATGTACGCGCTGATGGTCGTGAACAGGAACGCGATGACCAGCGCATACAGCAGCAGGTCGGCGCCGCGCCCGATGCCGAGCCAGTGCGCCACCACCGTGGTGTCGTTGGGCCGCAGGATCGCGTAGATGGCGCCGACCACGAACAGCACGTAGCCGACCTTCACCCAGGCCCGCGACTGCGCGTTGCGTCGCGAGGAGAACAGGTAGGCCAGCAGCAGGACGACCGCGCCGATGAGTAAAGCCTTGGTCCAGATCATCGGCGCAACCTCCCGCGCAGCAGTCCGTCGACGACGATGTTGACGCCGTTGACCAGCGGCTGACCCTTCGACATCGAATAGTCGGTGTACAGGATCTGCACCGGCTGCTCGGCGATTCGCCACTGGTTCTCCACGATCAGCGCGACGAACTCGCTGGCGTGGCTCATGCCGTTCATGGTCAGGTTCAGTCCGTCGGCGACCGTCTTGTTGAACACCCGCAACCCGTTGTGGGCGTCGGTCAGATGCAGCTTGCGGCTGGACCGGCTGAGTTTGGCGACGATCGGCAACAGCAACCGCTTGAGCATCGGCATGCGGTCGGGCGGTTGGTCGGCGAACCGGGTGCCGATCACGATGTCCAGGTCCTCGTCCCGAAGGCGCTCGATCATCCGTACGACGTCCTTGACCCGGTGCTGGCCGTCGGCGTCGAATGTGGCGAAAACCTGTGCCCCAGGCCGGGATCGGGCGTACTCGACGCCGGTCTGGATGGCTGCTCCCTGGCCGAGATTCACCGGGTGCCGCACCACATGGGCGCCGGCGGCGAAGGCGCGGTCGCCGGTGTCGTCACGGCCGCCGTCATCGACGACGACGACGTTGGGGAAGACGCTGCGTACATCGGCTACGACGTCAGCGATGACGGTCGCCTCGTTGTAGGCGGGGATGACGATCCAGACGTCGCGATACAGGGACATGTTGCTGCCGAAAATACACGCTCAGCGGCGCTTGATGGCGCCGAGCGCGGCCAGGTGCACGATGATTCCGACCAGTGGGCCGCACATCAGCGCGACGATGGTGCGGGTCTGCAGGTCCAGCGGTAGCAGCAACAACAGCGCCGCGGCCACGGTGGCGCTCACCCAGCCCACCGCGTAGGCCCGGTGCAGTGCGGCCGCGACCGTCGCGGCCCCGGTCAGGGTCAGGAACGCGATGGCGACCGCGCCGGCCGTCAGCCAGGCTAGCAACGCGCCGCTCGCGGCGTACTCGGGCCCGAACAGCGTGCGCAGCAGCCACGGTCCGAGCAGTCCGGCCGCCAGCACCGCCAGCGCACCCAGCCCGGCCAGCGCGAGGGTGGGGGTGAGCAGGGCTCGCAACCGCCGGTTGTCGACAAAGTGCGCGATCAGATTGCCCTGCATTGCGGTCAGCGGCACCAGCAGCGGGGCGCGGGTCAGCGTCACGGCCAGGATGATGACGCCGCCGGTGGCGCCCAGGTCGCGCGACGTGGCCTGCAGCAGCACCGGGAAACCCATCACCAGGATGGCGCTGGCGCCGGCAGCCGCGATGGAATGCGCCGACCCGGTCAGGAAGGTCCGGGGCGTCCCCGGAGTCTGGATACCGGCCGCGGACCGGGCCACCGGCGAGGCCAGCAGCAGGATCAGCCACGACATCGAACCGGCGACGGTGGCCCACAGGTAGCCGTCCAGTCCCCAGCCCAGGACGAACGCGGCGACCGCGACGGCCACCCGGATTCCGGCGTCGGTCACCATCAACGTGCCGTACTGGGTCCAGCCGTCAGCTCCGGCGAGCACGCCGAGCAGCGTGGCGTGCAGGCAGAAGCCGGCCAGGCCGACGCTCAGCAGCGCCACGCTCAGCGGGGTGGATTCGACGAACACGTGGCCGGCCCACAGCGGAGCGGTGCCGGCGATCAGCAGTCCCGCGGCGACGGCGACCAGCGCCGCCACCCGAATGGGCTGCAGGTGTGGTCCGGGCCGGGGCTCAGCTGCACGTGCGACGCGGACCTCGCGGGTGGCCTCCTGCAGCAGCCCGTTGGCCGCACCGGTGAACAACCCGAATGCGCCCCAGAAGACGCTGAACACCGAGAACCCGGCGGGGGCCACATCGCGCGCGGCGAGGTACAGGATCGCGTAGCCGCAGAGCGCGCTGAGCACCGTCGCGACGGCGACCCGCGCCACACCGCTGGGTTTCACAGTGCCGGTAGCTCCGTCGTGTAGAGCCACGCGTTCCACAGTCCGCGCAGGGACTGGTCGGTGTAGTTGGCGGCCAGGCCGGTGAAGTCATCGGTCACCGCGGTCGAGTGCCGGTAGCGGGTCGTCCAATCCCGCAGCAGCGCAAAGAAGTTCGCATCGCCGATGGTGCGGCGCAGGGCATGAAGCGTCAGTGCGCCGCGCTTGTAGACCCGGTCGTCGAACATGTCCTCTGGGCCGGGATCGGCCAGCAGCAGGTTCTGCGGCAGGCCGCGCAGCTTCTGCAGGTTGTGCGCGGCCAGCTCGTCGGCGGTGCGCCAGCCGGACTCCTCGGCCCACAACCATTCGGCGTAACAGGCAAATCCTTCGTGCAGCCAGATGTCGCGCCACCGCCGTACCGTCACCGAGTTGCCGAACCACTGGTGGGCCATCTCGTGCGCGATCAGCCGCTCGGCACTGCGACGGCCGTCGCAGTGGTTGGCGCCGAAGATCGAGATACCTTGTGCCTCAAGTGGAATTTCCAGCTCGTCGTCGGTGACGACCACGGTGTAGCCCGTCGACAGCGGGTACGGCCCGAACAACCTGGTGAACAGCTGCATCATCCGCGGCTGCCGGCCGAAGTCGTATTCGAAGTTGCGGATCAGCCGCTGCGGCAGCGCCGCGGACATCGGCACCGGCGACTTGGACAGCCGCAGCGACTCGTACCGCCCGATCTGCAGGGTGATCAGGTAGGTTGACGTCGGCTCGGCGAGTTCGTACACCCACATGGTCTGGGCCGCACGGGTTTTGCGGCTCACCAGCTCGCCGTTGGCGACGACGCGGTACGGGCTGTCGGTGCTGATCGCGATGCGGTAGCTGGCCTTGCTGCTCGGGTGGTCGTCACACGGGAACCAGGACGCGGCACCGTTGGGCTGCCCGGCGACCAGGGCCCCCTCGGTCAGCTCTTCGAAACCGACTGTGCCCCAGATGGATTTGATCGGGCGCGGGTTGCCGCCGTAGCGCACCGTCACCTTCATCGCCGCCCCGGCGGGCAGCTGGTTGGCCAGCGTGATGTGCAATTTGCCATTGACGGTGCGGTACTTGGCCGGGCGCCGGCCGTTGACCTCGACTTTGGCCACCGACAGGTCATCGGACAGATCCAGGGTGAACCAGTGCAGCGACGCCAGGGTGACAGCGGTGATGCTGGCGATGCCGGTCAGCCGGTTGCTCTCGACCTTGTATTCGAGGCTCAGCTCGTAGCGGGACACCCGGAAGCCGAAGTTGCCATTGTTGGGCAAATACGGATCGATGACCGGGGCCAGGTCCTTCTTGTTTCTCCGGGTCACGCGGCCTGCGCCTTATGTCGATTGCCGCCGGACTTGCGCTTCTTGCCGACCCACGGGGCGATCGGGTTGCCCTGCCAGCGTGTGGAGGCCGGCACCGCGTCGCCGCGCATCACCAGGGAGGCCGGCCCGACCGTCGCCCCGGCGCCGATGCTGGCCGCAGGCAGTGCGACGCAGTGGGTACCGAGCGTCGCGCCCTCCTCCAGCACCACGGTGTCCAGCTGCATGATGCGGTCGTGGAACAGGTGGGTCTGCACCACGCAGCCGCGGTTCACCGTCGCGCCCCGGCCCAGCGTCACCAGGTCGGCTTCTGGCAGCCAATAGGTTTCGCACCACACGCCGCGGCCGATCGCGGCGCCGAGGGCCCGCAGCCACAGGTTCATCACCGGGGTGCCGCTGGCGGCGCGCGCGAACCACGGGCCGGCGACGGTCTCGACGAAGGTGTCGGACACTTCGTTGCGCCACACGAACGGCGACCACAAGGGGTGTTCGACGGCCCGAATCCGCCCGACCATCAACCATTTCGCCACCACGGCAATGGCACCGGCGATAGCGCCCGCGTTCAGCAGCACCAGGCCGGCGCCCAATGATGCCCACAGCCAACCGAATTCGTCGGCTAGCGCCTGCAGGACGCCCAGGACCGCGACGCCGATGCCGAACGACACCATCACCGGGACGATGCGCAGGGTCTCGACCGTCGACCGCATGATCTTCAGGTGCGTCGACGGGTGGAAGGTGCGCACCGCGTCGGCTTCGGTCGGCTGGCGGCGCAACCGGATCGGCGGGGGGGCGGGCCCCGAAGAGCCGGCCGCGCCGCCCGT
>NZ_JMHT01000062.1 GCF_001905655.1 Mycobacterium sp. ST-F2 | reverse complement strand
GGTCTCTCACCGCCTCTCGATATACCCAGCGCCTCGTGGCGCACAGCTCCGCTGTGAAAAACGCAGATGCGGCCTTCAACACCTCGTTGGCCCTGCGTAATTCCGCATTCTCACGTTTGAGCTTGCGGATCTCGGCGTGCTCAGAGCTGCTCGTGCCGGGACGTTCACCGGCATCGACCTGAGCCTTGCGGCGCCACCGGCGCACCGACTCCTCCGAGATGCCAAGTTTGCTCGCCACAGACTTGATGGCCTCGAACTCAGAAATATCCGAGGCTTCCATCATCGTGTCCAACAACCGCAACGCACGCTGCCGGAACTCGGCGGAATACTGACGGGGCATAGCTTCCAATCCTCCTATGAAGATCGGAACAAAACCCGGGGTACTTCACAAGGGGTTGTTGGCACTGGATGGGGCGCAGCGAGGGTCCGGTAGAGTTGCTGGCTGATGTAACGCTTGAGGGAACGCATGATCTCTTTGGTGGTCCGGCCTTCGGCGTGACATTCCCCCGAGACCGTGGAGGCATCAGCTATAAGGGGTGGCGATGTCAGAGAAACGGAAGAAGTACGACCGGGAGTTCCGTGAGGGGGCTGTGCGGATCGTGCGTGAGACGGGTAAGTCGATCGCCCAGGTCGCGCGGGACCTGGGGATCCACGAGGGCACGCTGGGCAACTGGGTTGCCCGGGACCGCGAGGCCCGGAGGGCGGTGGGGAGTTGACCCGCGACGATCTCGAGTCGGAGCATGGGTGCGCATCCGGACGATCACCACGGTAGTCAGTGCTCTATTGAGTCGTCGATCTCCACCGCGGTTGAGCCTGTGTCGCAGTGTTTTTCCCGACGAGGCGGGTATTGGGCAGGTTCCTCCCAGTGCGGCGAAAGCCGCCTCGGAGCGCACCCGTCCGGGGTGCGCCCATGCCGTTAGCACGGATGCGGCGACCACCGAGCCGACACCGGGAAGCTCACGTAGTTCCGGAGTGTCGACGGCGGCTGAAATTTGACCCCCTGGCGGCAAGTGAAAATTGACCCCTGCCGGTGGTTGGTTGGTGATTATTCCTCAGTGGTGGTGGCCGCGGGGGGTGTGCGGCCGAGGTCGCGGTCTTTGAGTCGGTAGCTGTCTCCTTTCAGGGTGATGACTTCGGCGTGGTGCACGAGGCGGTCGATCATGGCGGCGGCCACGACGTCATCGCCGAATACCTCGCCCCAGCGGCCGAAGGCCTTGTTGGAGGTGACGATCAGGCTGGCGCGTTCATAGCGGACGGAGACTAGTTGGAAGAACAGGTTGGCGGCCTCGGGTTCGAACGGGATGTATCCGACCTCGTCGATGACGATGAGCGGATAGCGTCCGAGTCGGGTCAGTTCGGCGTGGATTCGTCCGGCTTGGTGGGCTTCGGCCAATCGTGCGACCCATTCGGCGGCGGTGGCGAACAGGACGCGGTGGCCGGCCTGACACGCCCTGATCGCCAGCCCGATGGCCAGGTGCGTTTTGCCGGTCCCGGGTGGGCCGAGGAAGACGATGTTGTCGCGGGCGGTGACGAAATCCAGGGTTCCGAGGTGGGCGATCGTGTCGCGTTTGAGTCCGCGGGCGTGATCGAAGTCGAACTCTTCCAACGACTTCCGCGCTGGGAATCGGGCAGCCCGGATGCGTCCTTCACCGCCGTGGGATTCTCGTGCTGAGACTTCGCGTTGCAGACAAGCCGCGAGGTACTCCTCATGGGTCCAGTTTTCTGCCCGTGCGCGTTCGGCCAACCGGGCGATCGAATCCCGCAGCGTCGGCGCCTTCAATGCGCGGGTCAGATAGGCTAGCTCGGCGCTCACGTCACGGCCGGCGGCAGCGGTGGTCTTGCCAGCGGCCATCAGGCGGCGCCGCCGTCGATATCCACCCCGAACGCGACGTCATAGGACGACAGGTCGCGCACCGCCACTTCGGACTCCAACGGTGACGGTGGGGTCTGTATATGTCTGCGCCGCAACACCTTTGCTGCTTCAACGTGTGCCGGATCAGAGATCGTTTGATGCGTGGCCCAGATCCGGTCGTGTTCGGCGACGGTTTGCCCGTCGCAGAACGCCTGCACCCGATCGAGGTCGGCACGCACCAGTACCCGCCGGCCGACCGCGGCGGGATGCACCGAGTAGTCGTTGCCGTCGAGACGGATGTAGTGATCGCGCGGCAACCGCAACGACGAACTCCAGCCCACCGCTGGCGCTACGGGCGGCAGCGCGAGCATCGCCGCCTGATCCGCTCCGATGCGATCACTCGGAGCGCAGCCCAGGGCGCGGCGTGTGCGGGTGTTGGCCACGGCCAGCCAGTCGGCCAGCTGGGTGTTGAAGTCTGCCGGCGAGACGAACGTCCGCCCCGGCAGGAACGAGCGCTCCAGATAGTCGTGGGAGCGTTCGATGAGGCCCTTGGCTTCCGGGTCGGCCGGCCGGCAGACGATGACCTTGCTGGCCAACACACCTCGAAAAGCCTGACACTCCTTGGTCAGCTCGATCCGTCCGCCTGTTGACCGTCTCTCTGGATGGCTATCACGGGGTGGCCATTCGTCATTGA
>NZ_JMHT01000061.1 GCF_001905655.1 Mycobacterium sp. ST-F2 | reverse complement strand
AGTAGCCGCGTAACCACAAATCCCGTGTCCACTACATGGGGGCAAGGCCCTCCGTCGATGTAGGCGTGCCGGGTGCAAGCACAGACCGATCCGGTCGCCGGGCTGCCCGAGTGGTCGCGTTTGCCGACGCAATTTCCCGTGCCGGGGATTCATCGGCCAGAGCCTGCGCGAATGCCAAACACGAACTGAATCTGTCGTCAGGATTTTTGGCCAGCGCGATCTGCAGAACATCGTCGAGGACTCCGCAGTCCGAGCGGTGCGGGCTCAACGGCGGTGGGTCTGTGCTGAGGTGTCGGCTGATTACCACCGCCGGATTGGAGTGCGGGAACAGCTGCATCCCGGTCAGGAGTTGGTATGCGGTGGCCGCGAGGGCGTATTGGTCGGCTCGGCCATCCATCGGTTCGCCCATGAGTTGTTCGGGTGCGGCGTAGGCCACCGTGCCGACGGTCATGTTCGTGGTCGTGATTCCGCTGGTGTCGTCCACCGGTCGGGCAATGCCGAAGTCTGCAAGAAATACCTGCGGATCATCGGCGTCGGTATCCGCCACGATGATGTTGGCGGGCTTTACATCGCGGTGCAGCAAGCCCTTCTTGTGTGCGTAGTCCAGCGCACTGGCCACAGCGGTGACGATGGTGGTGGCAAGTTCAACCGGCATGCCTGCCGGGTAGCGCTCGCGTACAAGTTGGGCCGCGTCGGTTCCTTCGATGTAGTCCATCGTGATCCACATCTGGCCGTCATGCTCTCCCCGATCCTGAATCCCAACGATGTGTGGGTGCCGCAAACCTCCGGCCAGATCAGCCTCACGGATGAACCGCTCCTGGAACGAGGTGTCATTGGAAACATCTGGGCGAAGGACCTTCAGCGCATCCTGGCGTGGCAGCCGGGGATGCTGTACCAGGTAAACCTCGCCCATCCCACCCGATCCCAGAAAACGCAGAATCCGGTATCCAGCGAAGGTCTCACCGATCCGAAACGGCATGGGCGAATGCTAACCGCTGAACCGATTCCTATGGCCGTGATGCAAGCCAGCCCGAAAAATCTGACGCGCTTCGACAGTCGGACAGACGTCAGGTCACCACCCCGGTGGCGCCGCGCCAGCCTTCGCGGCGCGACTACAACCGCCCTACCCGGTTACCCGCCGTTGCCATCTGGCGCGAAGTTCGCGAGGATCTCGGCGTACCGGACATCACGACGCACAGCTTCCGCAAGACACTCGGAACACTCATCGACGAGGATGGGCAGTCAGCGCGCGTCGGCGCGGGCCATCTCGGCCGCGCGAAAGTGTCGATGACTCGGGACCGCTACATGGCACGAGGACGAGTCCATCGGGCGGTTGCAGACATGATGGACCGCGCTAAAAACGGTGAACAAACGACGAAAGCCCCTTCCCGAAGGAGGGGGCTTTCGTATCTGTGCGCCGTCAGGGTTTCGAACCCCGGACCCGCTGATTAAGAGTCAGCTGCTCTACCAACTGAGCTAACGGCGCGCGAGAGAGACATTAACAGTCCGATGGCTGCAGGGTGAAATCGTATGGTCAGCGCCGTTTCTAACGGCCGCAGCCGGGGTATCAGCACTGGGCCGAGACTCACGACCGCCAGGCCACCGGACCGAACTGTAGCCAACGTCACAGCCGACGACAGGGTCCAGCGATACAGCTCGAAATGACCAGGAGAGCCGGTTCTTTTGGCATGTAGCGGTAGCCACCAGACACCGGTCGCACGTCTGTATGCAGGCATGATCGTCAATAGCGGTCGCGACTGGAAAATCCTCAAAAATCAGATGGACCTGCAATTTTGTGACGCGACGCGCAATTTTCAAGTTAGCTGAAACAGGGCATGATGGTGTAGAAATGTAGGTGACGACGCGTGATGGGAGTTAGCTGATGACACCGACAGCCGTTGCCGTCTACGCAGCGCCCAGCGCCGACGTCACGACAGCAGCCGACGACACCCTGGTCATCGTCCATAACTGCACCCGGCTCGGCCGGGTCGCGAATCCTCCGCGCAGCTGGCTGCTTGGCTGGCTGACGCCGCGGCGGAGTAACTAGAAAGTCGGGTTAACCGCGTATCTTGCGGATAACCACCACCAGCACGACAACGCCGAGTCCGGCGAACGACGCGATGACGGCCGGCTTGGACGCGATCGCAATGGCCTTGGCCTTGGCGTCGTCAGCCAGTCGCTGGGGATTTGCCCGCTCCGCGAGGGCGTCAACCGTCAACGCCAACTGATCGCGTGCACGATCGATTTCCTGCTTGATCTCGTCAGGATTCCGGTCAGCCACTTCAGCCCTCCAGCTCGCGTTGCACCTTGGCGCTCTACCCTAGAGCAGCTTGCCGCAACAGCAACGCCTGGCCGACAGAAGGGACATCCCGGTGGCACCGACCCCGCGACTCGAAGTGGGCGCCAAAGCCCCCGCATTCAGCCTGCCCGACGCCGATGGCAACACCGTGAAGCTGTCGGATTACAAGGGCCGCAAGGTCATCATCTACTTCTACCCCGCGGCTTCGACGCCTGGCTGCACCAAGCAGGCCTGCGATTTCCGCGACAGCCTGGCCGAACTCAACGAGGCCGGACTCGACGTCATCGGCATCTCCCCCGACAAACCGGAGAAGCTCGCCAAGTTCCGCGACAACGAGGGCCTGACCTTCCCGCTGCTGTCCGATCCCGACCGCAAGGTGCTCACCGCGTACGGGGCGTTCGGCGAGAAGACGATGTACGGCAAGACCGTGCAGGGTGTCATCCGCTCGACATTCCTGGTCGACGAGAAGGGCAACGTCGAGGTCGCCCAGTACAACGTCAAGGCGACGGGGCACGTCGCGAAGTTGCGACGGGACCTGTCGGTCTAGCCGCACTCACACCAATCGATGACGCTCAATTCAGTAGCCATTAGGGGCGTCCTGCTGACCGTTGGGCTCGGCGTCGGGATGCTGCTGTTTCTAGCGTCGAGTCTCATCCTCGGATTCGCCGGGATGCCGCCCGGCTATGCGATCTACAACGGGTACTTCCTCGCTGTCGTGCTGTGGATCATTGCGGCGGTGCCCATTTACCGGCACGGCGTCAGGTCAGGTGCCAACACACGGTGGAACCTCGCCGCCTTGGTGGCCGGCATTCTCGTCTTTCCGCTCATGGGCGCCATAGCGATGCTGGTTCAGGAACCCGAGTACCTCGTCTTCCTCTCGCACTGAGCGGCCTACCGCGACTTAGACGGCGGCCGAGTTGTCGGCCGGCGTGGTTGTGCCCCGCCCTTCACGGTGAAGCTGAAGTTGGCCAGCTTCCAGACGTTCGCATTGAGGTTGACGTGTTCGAGGTCAAACGCCTTGACCGCAGCGCACAGCACCACAACTAACACGCACACCAGAATGAACATGCATCCCGCAATCATGTAGGGCAACAGGTCCGTCAGGGTCATGCAGCAGACGCTAGGTGCTGGAACGGACACGGCGGTGAAACGCCACATCTGGGGCACCCTCTTTGTGGATAACCGACTTCCCTGTGGATAACCAGGCACCTATCCCAGCAGCGAAATCCAACCCTCCGCGATCAACAGCAGCGCCACCCTCGTCTGGCACACTCACCCCATGTCCGCGCCCGACGTCCGTTTCCGCCGCCTCGCTGAGCAGGTGGCGGACGAGTTGCGTCGGCGCATCCTCAGCGGCGAGCTCGCCGACGGCAGCGTGCTGCCGACGGAAGACGAGCTACTGGTCGAGTTCCCGATCAGCAAGCCCTCACTGCGGGAAGCCATCCGCATCCTGGACGCCGAAGGGCTCCTCAGCGTGCGCCGCGGCAAGCTCGGCGGCTCGGTGGTGCACCGGCCCAGCGCGAGCAACGTGGCCTACACGATGGGCCTGGTCCTCGGCGCTAACCAGGTGAGCCTGGGCGATGTCGGCGCCGCCCTGCAGCAGGTGGAGCCGGCCTGCGCGGCGATGTGCGCCCAGCGCAGCGACCGTGAAACCGCGGTGGTGCCGATCCTTCGGCAGATTCACGCCGAATCGGTCGACTCCGTCGAGGATCTGGTGCTGGTCACCTCCGCCAGCCGGCGCTTCCACGAGGCGTTGGTCCAGCACTGCGGCAACGAGACGATGATCATCCTCGCCGGCGCGCTGGAAAAGCTGTGGTCGTCGCACGAGCTGAGCTGGTCGCGACAGTTCACCGACCACGCCAGCATTCCCGTCGACGAGCGCCGGTCTGCCCTGGAGGAGCACCGCACGCTGATCGATGCCATCGAGGCCGGTGACGCCGAACGCGCCCGCGAATTGGCCGCCACGCACCTGCTCGATGCCCAGCACTACCCGGGGTCAGCCGGGGTGGTCGATCCCGCGACGGTGCGCACCCGCACCCGTTCTTCCTGAATCCTTGACAGGACACAGCCTTATTTTCATATGATTTGAAGATGCAGCTGGAGGCGACGGCGACGGCGGTCACGAATTCGCCCGCGTTCACGGCCGACGACGTCGCTCGCTTCTACGCCAACGGCTGGTGGACGGGCACCACGATCTCGGACGCGGTGCGGGTCAACGCCACTCGCACCCCGGACCGCGCCGCCTACGTGGATCACCCGGACCGATCCCTGAGCTGGCGCGAATTCGACACCGCGGCAACCGCATTGGCAGCCGAACTGGCCGGCGCGGGCGTATGCCCCGGAGACCGGATCGCCGTGTGGCACGGCGACACCACAGCCATCCACGTGCTGTTCGTCGCGATCGAGCGCTGCGGTGCAGTGGTGGTCGGCGTCGGCGCGCGCGCCGGCATCCGTGAGGTGACGGCCATCCTGCAGGGTGCGGAGCCCAGGCTGCTGATCACCGATCCCCCGCGCCGGGCTCAGGCCGAAACCGTCGCCACTGCCATCGGCTGCCCACTGCTGACGCTGGATGCATTGTCCGTCGGCGCCGAACCGGTGACGTTGAGCCCCGACACCCAGGTTGGCCCCGACGACGTCTTCCTGATCAACTCGACCTCCGGCACCACCGGACTGCCGAAGTGTGTGGTGCACACCCAGAACCGTTGGTATTACTTCCATCAGCAGGCAGTGGCGAATGGGCTTTTGACCTCAGACGACGTCTTCCTGCCGGTCATCCCGACCCCGTTCGGCTTCGGCTTGTGGACCACCCACATCACCCCGATCCACCTGGGCACCACCACCGTTCTGCTCGACCGGTTCACGGTGGCGGCGGCGTGCGCGGCGATCGAGCAGCACAAGATCACCGTATTGTGTTGCGTCAGTACTCAATTGACCATGATCATGGCCGACCCGGTTGCCCGCGACTACGACCTGAGCTCATTGCGAGTGGTGTTCACCGGCGGCGAGGCCCTGCCCTACCGGCCCGCCCACGAGTTCGAAAAACTCACCGGCGCAACGATTCTGCAGTTCTACGGCTCCAACGAGACCGGCCTGCTCAGCGGCACCACCGTGCACGACACGCTGGAGCACCGGCTGCGCACCGGCGGCCGGATCGTCCCCGACATGGCAGTCCGCCTGTTCGACGGCGACACCGACGTCACCGACACCGGCCGGGGTCAGCCCGCATGCCGCGGTCCGGCGACCAGTCTCGGCTACCTGGGCGGCACCGACCACGACAAGCTGTTCACCGCCGACGGCTGGATGCGGATGGGCGACATCTGCGAGATCGACGCCGACGGCTACCTGCGGGTGACGGGCCGGACGTCCGATTTCATCGTGCGCGGCGGCAAGAACATCAGCGCCGCCCAGGTCGAGGACGTCGTCATGACGCATCCGGCGGTCGGCCTGGCTGCGGCGGTGGCCATGCCCGACCCGGTGTTCGGCGAAAAAGTCTGTGTCTACGTCGAATTGATCGGCTCGTCGACGCTGGACCTCGACGAGCTGTGCACGTACCTGCTCGCCCAGGACGTTTCGAAGGAACTGCTGCCCGAGCGGTTGATCGTGGTCGACGAACTACCCCGGTCGTCGGGCGGCAAGGTCGCCAAAGGCCAACTGCGCGAGGACATTCGAGCCCGGATGGGAGACGGACATGACCGCAGCTGAGCCTGCGCACGCGAGGAGCAAAACGGCCCCAGGCCGCGGCGGCCTAGAGGTGTGGGCGCCGTCGGTGACCCCATCGATCGGCGTCGACCTCACCGACGAACAGGCCATGGCCATCGCGTTCCGGCACCTCGCGAGCATCGGCTTCGCCGAGAACCTGGCCGGGCACATCACCTTTCAGCCCGACGGCCAGACCGACATGTACGTCAACCCGTGGGGCCTGTGGTGGCAGGAGGTCACCGCATCCGACATCTGCATGGTCGACGAGGAGGCCCGGGTGACCCAAGGCCGCTGGGACGTCACTCCGGCCATCCACATCCACACCGAGCTGCACCGCGCCCGCCCCGATGCCCGCGTCGTGATCCACAATCACCCCTACTACGTGTGCGTGCTCGCCGCGCTGGGTCGGCTTCCAGAGTTGGTGCACCAGACCGGATCGCTGTTCCTCGATGATCTGTGCCTGGTCGACGAGTACGACGGCGAGGTCGACAGTCCCTCGCGCGCAGCCGAATTGGCCACCCGCATCGGTAACGCGAACTTGACCATCCTGGCCAACCACGGCGTCATCGCGACGGGCCGCAACCTGGCCGAGGCCGTGTACCGGGCGGCGTCAATCGAACGGGTCTGCAAGCTGGCCTACGACGTCCTGCTGACCGACTTGAAGCCGACCGAGATGAAGTGGTCAGACATGGTCGGCATGAAGGCCTCCCTGATCGAACGCGCGGCCGACGTGTACTGGGCCGGCGCTGCCCGCATGACCATCAAATCCGATCCGTCCGTTCTGCAGTGAAGGCGCTGGTACGACATGAAATCCATTGACGATCTGGCCACCAATCTCGACTTCACCGTCGCCAAGACCGGCGCGGACCGCACCGTCACGCTGCTACCCGACCCACCGCGTGCCCCGCGCCGGTACACCGTCATCTCGGTCGACGACCACATCGTCGAACCGCCCGACACCTTCACCGGCCGGCTGCCGAGCAAGTTCGCCGACCGGGCGCCGCGCGTGGTCGACACCGACAACGGCGGCCAGACCTGGGTGTACGACGGCAAGGAACTGCCCAATGTCGGGTTCAACGCCGTGGTCGGACGGCCGGTCTCCGAGTACGGCTTCGAACCGGTCCGGTTCGACGAAATGCGCCGGGGCGCTTGGGATATCCACGAACGGGTCCGCGACATGGACCTCAACGGCGTCTACGCGTCGCTGAACTTCCCGTCGTTCCTGCCCGGTTTCGCCGGCCAGCGGCTGCAGCAGGTCACCACCGATCGCGACCTGGCGATGGCCTCGGTGCGAGCCTGGAACGACTGGCACTTCGACGTGTGGGCCGGCTCGTACCCCGACCGGATCATCCCCTGTCAGCTGCCGTGGCTGCTGGACCCCGACGTCGGCGCCAAGATGATCTACGAGAACGCCGAACGTGGTTTCCACGCCATGACTTTCAGCGAGAACCCGGCAATGCTCGGGCTGCCGACCATTCACTCGGGCTACTGGGATCCGATGATGGCGGCCTGTGCCGAGACCGGCACGGTCGTCAACCTGCACATCGGGTCGTCGGGCTCCTCCCCCTCCACCACGCCCGACGCGCCGCCGGATGTGCAGGGCGTGCTGTTCTTCGCCTACGCCATCTCAGCAGCGGTGGACTGGCTGTATTCCGGTCTGCCCAGCCGCTTTCCGGACCTCAAGATCTGCCTGTCCGAGGGCGGCATCGGCTGGGTCGCCGGGTTGCTCGACCGGCTGGACCACATGCTCAGCTACCACTCGATGTATGGCACCTGGGAGCGGCTCGGCGAAAAGCTCACCCCGGCCGAGGTTTTCACCCGCAATTTCTGGTTCTGCGCCGTCGAGGACCAGTCGTCGTTCGTGCAGCGCGACCGCATCGGCGTCGACAACATCATGCTCGAGGCCGACTACCCGCACTGCGACTCGACCTGGCCACACACGCAGGCCACCATCCACGAGGAGATCGGCACCCTGCCCGCCGACGCAATCCGAAAGATTACCTGGGAGAACGCCTCTCGGCTGTACCAGCACCCGGTGCCGGAGTCGGTTCAGCGAGATCCCGAGTCGTTCTGACCCAATGCACCGAGCAGCAGCGCCTCGGAGATCGCGGCCTTCTCCAGCACGCCGAGGTGCAGGCTCTCGTTGATGCTGTGCGCCTGCGTGCCGGGGTCTTCGACGCCGGTCACCAGAATCGTTGCGTCGGGAAAGGTCTCGGCGAATTCGGCGATGAACGGGATGGACCCGCCCATCCCCATGTCCACCGGGGCAACACCCCACGCCTGTGTGAACGCCGACCGCGCCGCGTCGTACACCGGGCCGCTGGCGTCGATGGCGTACGGCTGCCCGACGTCGCCGGGCGTCACGGTGACCTTGGCACCCCAGGGCGCGTGGCTCTGCAGGTGACGGGTCAGTGCCGCCAGATGAGCCAGCGCGTCGCCACCCGGAGCCACGCGCATGCTGACCTTCGCCCGCGCGGACGGGATCAGCGTGTTCGACGCCTTGGCGATCGACGTGGTGTCGATGCCGATGACGGTGATGGCCGGCTTGGCCCAAAGTCGTTGCACCACAGAGCCGGAGCCGATCTGCTGGACGCCGTCGAGCATGCCGGTCTCGGCGGCAACCCAGTCCGGGCCCCGGTCGACGTCGGCTGCGGTGCCCTCGTAGAGGCCCTCGACCGCGACGTTGCCGTCGTCGTCGTGCAGCGTCGCCAGCAGCCGCACCAGAGCGCTCAACGCGTCGGGCACCACACCGCCCCAGAGCCCGGAGTGCAGGCCGTGGTCCAGCGTCGCCACCTCGACCACGCAGTCGGCCAGGCCCCGCAGGGACACCGTCAGCGCCGGCATCTCGGTGCTCCAGTTGTCCGAATCGGCGATGACGATGACGTCGGCGGCCAGCAGGTCACGGTGCGCAGCCAGCAGGGCACCCAGAGAAGGCGAGCCCGATTCCTCTTCGCCCTCAACGAAAACCGTCACGCCGACGGGCGGGTTGCCGCCGTGCGCCCGCATGGCGGCCAGGTGCACGGCGATGCCGGCCTTGTCGTCGGCGCTGCCGCGGCCGTACAGCCGGCCATCGCGCTCGGTCGGTTCGAATGGCTCCGACTCCCACTGTGCGGCGTCGCCCTCGGGCTGCACGTCATGGTGCGCGTACAGCAGCACGGTCGGGGCACCTTCCGGCGCCGGGTGACGGGCGATGACGGCCGGCGCCCCGCCCTCCTGGACGATGTGCACCTCGCCGAAACCGGCATCGGACAACAGCTTTGCGGTCAGTGCGGCGCTGCGGTGTACCTCGGCATGCCGGGCCGGGTCGGCCCACACCGATTGGATACGGACCAGGTCCTCCAGGTCGGCACGCACCGACGGCAGCACCTCGCGGACAGCGGCGACGAGATCACTCATGCGGCCAACGTTAGCCTCGATCCTTCGAGGCGTGTCCCCCTGTCCTTCGGTTTCAGGTCCGCCGTGCGGAGGCTGGGATGCTGGCATGATCGCAGGATGACCGACCGTGCCCGCCCGGGGGCGCCGAGCGCGCTTCGAGAGCAGAATCGCAGCCGCGTGATCCAGGCGCTGAGATCGCACGGTGACCTTACTCAGGCCGACTTGGCTCGTGAAACAGGTCTGGCTACAGCGACTGTTTCGAACATCGTGCGCGCGCTCATCGCAGCCGGGACGATCGCCGTGGACGACTCCGGGCGCAGACGTAAGGTGCATCTCGCTCGCGAGGCCGGGTATGTCGTGGGGATCGATCATGGGCATCGGCACATTCGGGTCGCTGTCAGCGACCTTTCACACTCGATTCTCGCCGAGACGCGCGCTGAGCTCACCGCAGAAATGACGGCAGAGGAGGGGATGACGCTTGCAGCGTCACTGCTCACCAGCGTGCTGAATCGATCCGGCGTGGACCGCTCGACCGTGGTGGGGGTCGGTCTGGGTCTTCCCGCTCCCATCGAGCGGGCGACGGGCAGAGTCGGTTCACCCTCGATCTTGCCTGGCTGGGTCGGGGTGGATGCGAGCGAACTCGCGGGTGCAATCTTGGACCTTCCTGTCCGCGTGAAGGTTGGCAACGATGCCAACCTCGGAGCGCTTGCCGAGCGTCGCTGGGGTGCAGGGATCGGTGTCTCGGACATGGTGTACCTCAAGCTCTCCGAAGGCGTTGGCGCCGGGCTCATCATCAACGGGGAGATCTATTCAGGGATGGCCGGAACCGCGGGGGAGGTCGGGCATACGACGACCGATGAGTTCGGTGACGTCTGTCGATGTGGGAATCGAGGCTGTCTTGAGACTGTCGTCTCCGCCGGCCGAGTGGCGCGACTTCTCGAGTCGACGCTGGGACGCCGGGCCACCATCGCCGAGATCGCCGATCAAGCGCGCCTGGGCCAGCGTGCCTGCGTGCGCGTTCTGGAGGATGTCGGTCGTCAGGTCGGGCGCGCCTTGGCGGATCTGTGCAATGTGTTCAATCCCGAGTTGATCCTCGTGGGCGGTGAGCTGGCACAGGCGTCGCCGATTCTCATCCCGGCGATCCGCGGTGTGGTTGACCGATGCGGCGTTCCATCGGCCACGGCGACTCTGAAAATTGCGCCGTCCAAGCTGGGAGCGCGGACACACATCCTCGGCGCCATCGCGTTGGCTCTCGAGGGCACACCGCAAGCCACGTTCACAAGTTGAACGAATTCGGCAGTAATTCCGCCAACCTCGTCGAATTCTTGGACATTGTCTCGACTGACGGCTTGTATGTGATGTGCATCACACGCGCCTGGGAGTTCGCCCAGCAGTCACGAGAGGTCCGGAATGGAAAGCGGCGGTGGGTTTTCGAATGAACCATCGATCTTTGGGGACGATGAGCAGTCGGCAGGCAATCGGATCATCCTGATCGCCTCGGTCGCCGCGCTCGGTGGACTCCTGTTCGGTTATGACAGTGCTGTCATCAACGGCGCGGTGAAAGCGATCGAAGAAGACTTCGCGGTCAAGGGTGCCGTGCTGGGTTTCGCCGTCGCGTCGGCGTTGCTCGGCGCGGCTGCGGGAGCGATGACCGCGGGCCGTATCGCGGACCGGATCGGTCGCTTGCGGGTGATGCAGATCGCTGCGGTGCTGTTCCTCGCGAGCTCCGTGATCGCCGGTCTTGCACCCGAAATCATCACGCTGGTGATCGGTCGCGTCGTCGGCGGCCTGGGAGTGGGCATCGCTTCGGTGATCGCGCCGGCGTACATCGCGGAGACCTCGCCCGCTCGCATCCGCGGGCGACTCGGATCGCTACAGCAGCTGGCGATCGTCCTCGGTATCTTCCTCGCACTGCTGGTCGACTATGTGCTCGCGGACTGGGCCGGAAGCGCGAACAGCCAGCTGTGGATGGGCTTGGACGCGTGGCGCTGGATGTTCCTGTCGATGGCCATTCCTGCCGTCGCGTACGGCGTGCTGGCAACCACCATTCCCGAGTCACCGCGTTATCTCGTTGCGACGCATCGGATTTCCGAGGCGCGTCGAGTGCTCACCCTGTTGCTCGGCGAGAAGAACCTCGAGATCACCATCACCCGGATCCAGCAGAGCCTCGAGGGCGACACCAAGCCGTCTTGGAAGGAACTCAAGAGTCCCAGCGGCCGCATCTATCCGATCGTTTGGGTCGGTCTGCTGCTGTCGATGTTCCAGCAGTTCGTGGGGATCAACGTCATTTTCTACTACTCGAACATGCTGTGGCAGGCGGTCGGTTTCAAAGAGAGCGCGTCATTCCAGATCACGGTCTTCACCTCCGTGGTGAACATCGCTACGACCATCGTCGCGATCGCCCTTGTTGACAAGTTGGGCCGCAAACCGCTCCTGCTCGTCGGCTCGGCGGGAATGACCGTCACACTCGCCACGATGGCGGTGTGCTTCAGTGCCGCAACTGAAGGTCGCAACGCCGCCGGCGAGGTCGTCCCGCACCTCGACGGTGCGTGGGGTCCGATCGCGCTGGTCGCTGCGAACCTGTTCGTTGTGTTCTTCGGGATGAGCTGGGGCCCCGTGGTGTGGGTGCTCCTGGGTGAGATGTTCCCGAACCGGATCCGCGGTGCGGCACTGTCGCTGGCGGCGGCGGGCCAATGGGCCGCGAACTGGCTCATCACCGTGTCTTTCCCCGAACTTGCCGATCTCTCACTGGTATTCGCGTACGGCATGTACGCGACGTTCGCACTCTTGTCGCTGTTCTTCGTGAAGCGGTTCGTCAAGGAGACCAAGGGTATGTCTCTGGAAGACATGGATTCGGCGACGGGCCTTGCCCATCCGGCGGCCGCCTGACCATCCGCGTCGTCGGACCGCTCGGCTACACCTCGATTCGCTACTCGACACAATCACCTCGGAGCACACCATGTCCCACCCTGGTTCCGCACTGCCCGAAAACGGACGGACAACCGATCGCAAACCGCGCAAAGTCGCTGTTCTGGGTCCGATTCCCCGCGATCACGTGATCACCCACCGTGGCGAGGTCTTCGACAAGTACGGCTGTGTTCTCTACACGGTCGCGGCGATGGCTTCGCTGCTCGGAACAGACGACGTGGTCCGGCCGATTGTCCATGTGCGCAAAGAGGATATGGCGCCCATCAAAGAGATTCTGTCCCGCTTCGACAACATCGACTACACCGGCCTACGCGACGATTCCGACCGCGGCGATGTGATCGAGTTGAAGTTCCGCGACCAGAACTACCGCGATGAACGACAAGTGGGCTTCATGCACCCGATCACCGCCAAGGACGTCGAATTCGCGCTCGACTCTGATGCGTTCATCTGTGTGCCCGTCACCGATTACGAAGTCGCACAAGCGACTCTGGCGTATATCCGGGCGAACAGCACCGGTGTGATCCTGCTCGACGGCCATGGCCCCACGGTGTCACTGACCTCGTCCGGTCACCGGGTGCCGCGCATGTGGATCGACCGGGACGCGTGGCTGCCGAACATCGACATCCTCAAGATGAACCTGGAGGAGGCGGGCTGCAGCTGGTTCCCCCCACCCGGCCACAATCCCGACGACTTGGGCAAAGAGCTCGATCTCGACGAATTGCCGGTGTTCGCCGAACATTGCCTGCGCAACGGTGTGAAGGCGGTGTGCATAACACTCGACGAGGAGGGTTGTCGGGTGTTCTGGCTCGATCACGCCGGGACCATGCAGCACGAGACGGTGCCACGTATCCCGGTCGACGAGGTGGTGGACACCACCGGGTGCGGCGACTCCTTCGCTGCGGGAATGGGGTTCGGGTATCTCGAGACCGGTGACTTCGTGGCCGCCGCGCGGTACGGCAACGCCATGGGCGCACAGAGATGCGCCGGCCGCGAGATCGACGTGTACCTGCCGCTGGCGGAGACGAAAGCCCAGATCGATGCGGTCTACGCCACGGCGGCAAACGAGTCGTACGCATGACCCACACCGCACCGCGCAGCGCCGCCCTCACCCCTGCGGGACAGGACTCTGACGGTCCGTGGCAGATCATCGAGGAGTCGTGGCAGCCGCTGCGGTCCAACTACTTCGAGACGATCTTCACGGTGGGCAACGGCCGGCTCGGCACCAGAGGCTCGCTTGAGGAAGGACATCTCGGTTGCGTCTCTGGAACCTATCTCGCCGGAGTCTATGACGGCCACGATTCCCAAGTCGTCGATCTGGTGAACGCGCCGGATTGGCTGTCCACCGACATCTACGTCGACGACGAGCGGCTCGATACCGAAACCGCCACTGTCACAGAGCATCACCGAACGCTCGACCTGCGTAACGGAGTCCTCGAGCGGAAGACGGTGTTCACCCGGAACGACGGATCCCGCATCCAGGTCCAGTCGCGGCGGTTCGCGTCGATGTCCGACCGCGACGCCTGCCACCTCATGCTCACGGTGACCCCACTGGACGCCGCAGCCACCGTCACCGTGGCGACGCAAATCGACGCGCACCGCCGAAACATGGAGGCCCTCCCCGTCTATCCCGCAGACACGGTATTCACTCATGAGCGCAAGTGGGAGAAATGGGCATTGTCTCGGCACCTGCGTGAGGTCGGACACGGATTCGCCGACGGCGTCGGCTGGGTGATGACCCGAACCATCGACTCCGGCATCGACGTGGCGTACGCCATGCGCCTGACACCGCTGGGCCGTGAGCCGCACGTACGACAGCGCTCGCGGCACGAATCGGTCAGCACCGAACTGACTTTCACCGCGGCAGCAGGCCAGACCGTTGGCATCGAGAAGGCGGTGGGCGTCGCGACGTCGCGCGACGTATCCACCACCGGTGCGGGCCCGGTGCCGCGCGCCCTGCAGACGGCGTCTTCGGTGCCCGATTTCGAAGAGGCGCTGGCTGATTCGAGCGAGGCGTGGCGGCGAATGTGGCAGGCCTGCGACTGCCGTGTGCTCGGCGATGATCGCGCCGCACTTGCCATGCGGTTCTCGATCTACCACCTGCTGATCGCGGCGAACCCGGACGACCCCACCGTGAACATCGGCGCGAAATCCCTTTCCGGAGAGGGATATCGAGGGCACGTGTTCTGGGACACCGAAGTGATGATGCTGCCGTTCTACTTGTTCACCCAGCCCGCCACGGCGAAAGCGCTTCTCGGATACCGATTCCACACTCTGAACGGGGCGCGGGCCATCGCAGCCGAGAACGGCAACATCGGCGCACGGTACCCGTGGGAGTCAGCTGACACCGGCCGCGAGGAATGCCCGATCGTCACACCCGACGGGCAGAACCGTTTCTACACCCGCGAACAAGAATTGCACGTCACCGCCAACGTCGCGTTCGCCATCGGCCGCTACCGCGAGGTGACGGGCGACTGGCAACAACTGCTCGACGAGGGCGCCGAAATCGTCTTCGAAACCGCACGGTTCTGGCTGGACCGATGCGAGGACGACGGCGAAAAACTGGTCCTCAAGACAGTCATGGGACCCGACGAATTCCACTCGTTCGTCGACAACAACGCCTATACCAACCGCATGGTGCGCTGGCATTGGGAGTTCGCGGTAGCGGTGTTCGACGACCTCGCCCGGGAGCAGCCGGAAAAGTTCACCGAGATCTGCGTGACGGTGGGTATCAACAAGGACGAGCGCGATGCCTGGGCAGCGGCCGCTCGCAGGATCGTCTCGCCCAATGACCCCGACTGCGGACTCATCGAGCAGTTCGACGGCTACTTCGACCGCGAGGAAGTACCGGTGACCGAGTGGGACGACAACGACATGCCCCGCTACCCCGCCGGGTACAACCACTTCAACTGCGAGGGCACCACGCTGCTCAAGCAACCCGATGTGGTGCAGTTGATGTTTCAACTGCCCGACGAATACTCGCCCGCCACCCGCCGTAAGAACTTCGAGTTCTACGAAAAGCGAACCCTGCACAAGTCATCGTTGAGCCCGTCGATCCACGCGATCGTCGGGCTGCAGATAGGCGATTCATCGATGGCAGAGCGGTACTTCGCCCGGTCAGCGTTCGTGGATCTCGACGACAATCAGGGCAACACCGAGGACGGCATGCACATCGCGTCCGCGGGCGGCACGTGGCAGATCGCGGTGTGCGGGTTCGGCGGTTTTCGGGCGAACGCCTCCGGCCTTCACTTCGCGCCCCGGCTACCCGAATCGTGGCAGCGCCTCCGGTTCACCATCCAGTGGCGTGGCCGCGCGGTCGAAGTTGACTTGGGGCACAACGAGTCTCGGTTCCGGCTGGTCGGCGACGGCGCACCCGAGACGATCACAGTCGACGGCCGAGAACTCGTCCTCCGGCCCGGCGAGGCCGCAATGGTCGACACGGCGACGGCATGACAGCGCAGCAGCGTGCCCCGATCTCGGTCACGGCCGCCGAAGCGGTGGTGTTCGACCTCGATGGTGTCCTCACCGATACGGCCGCCGTCCATCGCCGCGCGTGGTCGGCGATGTTCACCGAGTTCCTCGCCGACCACGCGCCACAGTCCGCGCCCTACACGGACGTCGACTACTTCACGCTGGTCGATGGGAAGTCGCGAGCAGACGGCGTCCGAGCCGTGCTCGCGTCGCGCGGGATCGACCTCCCCGAAGGCCGGCCCGACGACGCCGACGATGCCGTCACCGTCCATGGTCTGGGAAACCGCAAGAACACCGCCTTCGGTCACATCGTCGATACCGAAGGCGTGCATGTATTTCCGGGCTCGCGAGACCTTGTGAACGCGCTGCGCGCAGCGCGCGTTCCCATGGCGGTTGTGTCGAGCTCCAAGAACGCCAGAATGGTGCTCGAGCACGCCGACCTGCTCGGCGCCTTCACCGGGATCGTCGATGGCCAGGTCACCGCGCAACGCGGGCTGCCCGGCAAGCCCGAACCCGATATGTTCCTTCTCGCCGCTCGCCTGCTGGGGGTCGAGCCGCACAGATCCATTGCGGTCGAGGACGCGATCTCCGGCGTGCAGTCGGCAAGCCGTGCCGGCTACTGGGTGGTGGGCGTCGACCGCGGCGTGGGGGCCGCGCAACTCGCAGCCGAAGGCGCCGACGACGTGGTCACCGACCTCGCACAATTGCTGCCGACGGGCCACTCCGCCTAGTACGCTCGTCGCCCCTATTGCCGAGCAGACGTAAGCCTGTTGATTTCCCAAGTGGAAATCGACAGGTTTACGTCTGCTCGCGAAGCCAAAGTGACCCCGGAAAAGGAAGGTGGACCCCGGAAGGAACCTAATCCTGCTCAAGGACCGCGACCGCGGCCGCGGTGTCGCCTTCGTGGGTCAGTGACACGTGGATGGCCACGCCCTTGAGATGCTCGGCGATCTCGCCGGACAACCGCACCTTGGGCCGGCCCCACATGTCGGTGACGACCTCGATGTCGCGGTGAATGCCCTCGGGCAGCACCGGACGCTTCGAGAACCGGGAGCCCGACCACGCCTTGATCACAGCCTCCTTGGCCGCCCAGCGGGCCGCCAGGTGCCGTGCCGCCGACGAACTCTTGTCGGCGGCGTCACGGCGTTCACCTGGGGTGAACGTCTCCGCGAAGACGGTGCCCGGCTGGTCGACCTGCTCGGCGAAATCGGGAATCGAGACCAGGTCGATGCCCACACCCAGGATGCTCATGGGCAACAACCTAGCTTGTCGAATCCGAGCGCTACGCAAGGGCTCACGAGCGCGCGTACCAACCGTCCTCGCCGAGGCGTGCATCGGCGTCGAGCAGCATGTCGGCTTCCTGACGCTTCTCCGGCGCATCGTGGTTGAAGCGACGGTCGGCAGGCTTCTCGTACAGCGCACGCCCACCGGCGATGGCCGAGGCCAACCGGTGCTGACCAGCCAGGACGCGCTCGCCGGCACGACGCAGGTAGTCCTCACGCTCGGCCGGATCGAGGGCCGCCACCAGCGCCTGCGGGTGCACCAGAGCGATCAGGCCCGACACGTGACCGAAGCCGAGGCTGGTCACCAGACCGGCCTTGAGCGGCAGGCGGTCGCCGAACTTCAGCGCCTCGCGCACCCACACGAAGTGCTGCGCGTTGGACAGCTCGTCGTCCACGCAGTCCAGGCTGCGGTTCGGCGGGATGACGCCGTCGCGCAGGACCTGGCACAGACCCAGCATCTGGAACGCCGCGGCGCCACCCTTGCTGTGTCCGGTCAGGCTCTTCTGGCTGACGATGAACAGCGGGTTGCCCGGGGACCGGCCCATCGAGGCGGCGAGCCGCTCGTGCAGCTCGGTCTCGTTGGGGTCGTTGGCCAGCGTCGAGGTGTCGTGCTTGGAGATCACCGCGATGTCGTCCGGCGTGACGCCCAGCTTGGCCAGGTCGCGCACCAGCTGCGACTGACGTCCACCGCGGCCGGCACCGAGGGCACCCAGGCCAGGAGCCGGGATCGAGGTGTGCACACCGTCGCCGAACGACGACACGTAGGCGACGACGGCCTGGATGGGCAGGCCCATCTTCACCGCGAGGTCACCACGGGCCAGCAGGACGGTGCCACCGCCCTGGCCTTCGACGAAGCCGAGACGACGACGGTCGTTGGCGCGCGAGAACTTCGAGTCGCTGATGCCGCGGGCCCGCATCATCGCGGTCTCGGCGGTGGCCGACATGTCACCGAAGCCGATGATGGCTTCCAGGGTCAGGTCGTCGTAACCACCGGCGACCACGAATTCGGCCTTGCCCAAACGGATCTTGTCGACACCCTCCTCGACCGACACCGCCGCGGTGGCGCAGGCGCCGACCGGGTGGATCATCGCGCCGTAGCTACCGATGTACGACTGCACGACGTGACCGGCGAAGACGTTCGGCAGGACTTCCTGCAGGATGTCGTTCGGCTTGTTCCGGCCCAGCAGGTTGCCGTGGTACATGGTCTGCATCGAGGTCATGCCGCCCATACCGGTGCCCTGCGTGGAGGCCACGAGGCTCGGGTGCACCCAGCGCATCAGCTCTTCCGGGCTGAAACCGGCCGACAGGAACGCGTCCACGGTGGTGACCAGGTTCCACAGGGCCAGGCGGTCGATCGAGCTGGTCATGTCCGGCGTGACGCCGTAGACCTGCGGATCGAAGCCGGTCGGCACCTGGGCGCCGACGGTCCGCGACAGCTTGACCTTGCGCGGGACGCGAATCTCGGTGCCCGCCTTGCGGGTGACCTGCCAGTCGCTGCTGTCCGGCACCGGCGCGATGACGGTGTGCTCCGGATCGAACTGGTGGAACGCCCGGGCGTCGGCCTCGGCGGACACGACGAAGGAGAAGTCCTTGTCGAGGAACACCGAAACCAGCAGCGGCGCAGCGTGATCGGGGTCGATCGCGCCGTCGTCCACCCACTCGCGGATGCCGACGCGCTCGAGCACGGTCTCGTGGTAACGCTCGACCAGCTCGGACTCGTCAACCAGCTCACCGGTGTTGGTGTCGTACCAACCCGGCTTCGGGTCGTCTTCCCACTTGACCAGACCGGTGGTCCAGGCCAGCTCCAGGACGCCCGCGGCCGACAGCTCGCCTTCGACCTCCATCTCGAAGCGGGTGCGCGACGAGCCGTACGGGCCGAGTTCGGCACCGGAGACCAGCACGACCATGTCGGCCGGGTCGATGTCCAGGTCGGCCCACTCGGGAGCCGGCGCGGCCTGGTAGCCACGCGGCGGCGACGGCAGCGCCGAGATCGTCGAAGCGGAGTCTTCCGCGTCCGTTCCCCCAGGAGCAGACTCAGCCACCATCTCTTCACGAGCCTTGGCAGCCAGCTCGGCCATGTCGAGCTCGATGTCGCCGAGGCCACCGGTCAGGTCGACCTGGATGGGCTCACGGGCAGCCGACACCTTGGCGTCGATGCTGCACAGGTTCAGCAGCATGGAAGCCATCTCTTCGGTGGTGTACGTGATGACACCGGCCTCTTCGACAGCACCCACGATGGCGTCGTTGTGACCCATCAGGCCCGTGCCCTTGGTCCAGCCGATCAGGGCGTGCGCCAGCGAAACCCGTTGCGACCATGAGGTTTCCGCCTTCCAGCGGGCGACGACCGCGTCGAGCGCAGCCTTCGACTCACCGTAGGCACCGTCGCCACCGAACATGCCGCGGTTCGGCGAACCGGGCAGCACGACGTGCAGACGCGACGCGATGTCGCGGTCGGAACCGATGTGCGAGAGCCCACCGATGAGCCGCTGCACGGCCCACAGCAGAACCTTCATCTCCATCTCGGCGCGGGCGCCGGCCTCCGACAGGTCCCCGGCCACGCGCGGCGCGGCGAACGGGAACAGCAGCGTCGGGGTCTGCGCGTCCTTGAGGTGGATGGCCTTGGGCCCCAGGTTCTCGACCTGCTCGTTGCCGACCCACTCGACCAGCGCGTCAATGTCGCTGTAGGAGGCCATGTTTGCGGGCACGACCCACAGCTGGGCACCGAAGCGGGCGTTGTCGCGGTACAGCGTCCGGTAGAACGCCAACCGGTCGTCGTCCAGCTTGGACGTGGTCGCGATGACCGAAGCGCCACCGGCGAGCAGCTGGCCGACCACGGACGACGCGATCGAGCCCTTCGAGGCACCGGTGACAACCGCGACCTCGTTGGCGTAGCGACCCTTGTCCGGGTTCTCGGCACCGGCGGCGGCACGGCCGTACAGCGCGGCGTGCAGGGTGCGACCGGCGGCGAGCGCCTTGCCCTGCCACCAGCTGGCCTGCGTGGCCACAACGTGTCCGGCACCTTCGAAGCTCTCGGAGAGCTTGGCCCAGTCGGCGTTGACGTCGTCCTCGTCGAGCAGCCAGATGCGTGCCAGGTCTTCACGGGCGCTGGCCCAGCGGTCGTCGAACAGCACAGCCTTGCGGCCGTCGAACGACGGAGCCACCAAACGCGGCCAGTCCGAACCCAATTCGGCGGTCACGAGGTCGATCAGCTCGGAGTCGGTGGCATCCGGCACGGAGACCGGAGCCTGCAGACCCAGCTCGCCCAGGATCAGGCGGGCAGCCCCGGCCAGCACACCGTTGGGGCCGGTGACCTTCTCGGCGAATTCGTTGAGCGCGGCCGAGTCGACCACACCACCGGCGGCACCGCCGGCGGACGGCAGCGACACGGCGATGCCCTTCCGGGCGCCGACCGCGGCGACGGCCGCATCGATGACCTTGTCGACGGCGGCGGCGTCGGCCAGTGCACCGGCGTGCAGGCCGCCCATGTCGCCGCCACGCACGCTGCTGCCCTCACGGGTGCCCAGCGCCACCTCGGCGGTGACGTGCTTGGCCCAGCCCGGGCCCAGCTCCCACGCCTTGCTCACGCGCTCGGCGATGTACGCCGGACGCTTGCCCGAGGGGCCGAGCACCGTGCGCAGCTGGTCGTTGATCGCGTCGGAGAGGACGGGACCGAACGGCTTGTAGGTACGGGCCAGCTTGGTGACCTGTCCCTTCAGCCCGTTGAGGTCGGCTTCCGCGGCACCGTCGATGGCGCCCAGGTTCAGCTCCGAACCCAGGTCGACCAGCAGCTGGTTACGTCGCGACGACGCACCGTCGGTGATCGACTCGATGGAGTCCAGCGGCTCGATCTGGTCGATGCGCATCTTCGCCGACAGCGCGATGAGCGCCATGGTGGCGTCGGCGGCGTCGTAGGTGATGTCGTCCGGACGCGGGCCTCCGGCCGGAGCCGCGGGGGCGGCGGCCGGAACCGGTGCTGCCTGGGCGGCTTCCGCCGGAGCAGCGGCCTCAGCGGGGGCCGGCGCCGGGGCGTCGTCCTCCACCGGATCGGTGTCGGTCGCGAACAGCACGGCGGCGTCGCGCTCGACGTTGAGCACCTCGGTGGTGTTGTGCGAGTACTCGGGCAGCTTGAGTGTGTTGGTGGCCAGGCCGGCGACGGTCGGCATGGTCTTCACACCGACCTCGACGAACCGCTCGACACCGAGGCCGCCGGCGGCTTCCTCGATGAACAGCAGGTCCTGGGTCTCGATCCAGCGCACCGGGCTGGCGAACTGCCAGGCCAGCAGCTCGATGACCATCTTGCGCATGAGCTCGGACGGCTTCTCGTTACGCCACGTGTCGTAGTCGGCGAGGATCTCGTCGAGAGGCTCGGCCGGCACCAGGTCGCGGATCTCCTGGATGAAGTCCTTGTCCAGGGTGAACGGCCGCGGCACCAGGTTCGGGATGTACTTGCCGACAAGGATTTCCGGGTCCTGTCCGTGCGGCATGACGCGGTCGAGTGCGCGGCGGAAGTCGGCGACGCCCACCCGCAGCACCTCGGAGTGGAACGGCACGTCGATACCGGGCACGAGGATGAAAGACCGCTTGCCACCGGTGATTTCGCGACGACGCTCGATCTCGGCCTCCAGGGCCTCGAGGCCGCGGACGGTACCGGCGATGGCGTACTGCGAACCGCGCAGGTTGAAGTTCACGATCTGCAGGAATTCGCCGGTCTCCTCGGCGATGCCTGCGACGAAGTCGGTGACGTCGTCGTCATCGAGATCGATCTGCGACGGCCGGATGGCGGCCAGGCGGTAGTCGGACCGGCCCTTGGCGTCGCGCGGGACGATGTCGTGCATCTTGCTGCCGCGGTGGAACACCACCTCGAGCAGTGCCTCCAGCTCGTACACACCGGACACGCACGCCAGCGCGGTGTACTCACCGACGGAGTGGCCGCAGGCGATGGCGCCCTCGACGAAGGCACCCTGCTCGCGCATCTCGGCCACCTGGGCGGCCGCGACGGTGGCCATGGCCACCTGGGTGAACTGCGTCAGGAACAGCACGCCGTCCGGGTGGTGGTAGTGCACGCCGCTGGCGATGATGCTCGTCGGGTTGTCGCGCACCAGATGCAGCACGGAGAAGCCCAGGACGTCGCGGGTGAACTTGTCCGCGGAGTCCCAGATCTTGCGGGCGGCCTTGGAGCGGGCACGGACCTCCATGCCCATGCCCTTGTGCTGGATGCCCTGACCGGGGAACGCGTAAACCGTTTTGGGAGCGGCCAATTGGGCCGACGCGGCCATCACCAGATTGCCGCCGACCTTCGCGGTGACCTCGATGATCTCGGCGCCGCGGTCGATGCCGACGCGGTCGACGCGGAACTCGATCTCGTCGCCCGGCATGACCATGCCCAGGAAGCGGGAGGTCCAGCCGACCAGGCGGGCCGGCGGGGTGGCCCGGCCGTCGGTGGCGGTGACCACGTGCTGGGCCGCGGCGGACAGCCACATGCCGTGCACGATGGGCGATTTCAGACCGGCCAGCAGTGCGGCGGCGCGGTCGGTGTGGATCGGGTTGTGGTCACCCGACACGACGGCGAAAGCGCTCATGTCGACCGGCGCGGTGACGGTGACGTCGCGACGACGACGACGCGGCGTCTCGGTGGCGTTGTCGGTGATCGCACCGCCGGCGCGGACCGGGTCGGCCAGCTCGACGGCACCGCTGCGGCCACGGATGGCGAAGCGCTCTTCGAGGCGCGCCAGCTCGGTGCCTTCGGCGTCGGTGATGCTGACGGAGACCGGGACCACGCGGCCGACCTCGGTGTCGTACGCGGCGGAAGCCGTTGCGGTGACGGTCAATTCGGCGCGCTCGGCCGGCATCGGGGCCAGCAGGTGCGCGGCGTGGTCCAGGTGGACCAGGCTCAGCAGGCCTTCGACGACCGGGATGCCGTCGTCGGTGACGGCAGCGCCGATGACCGAGAACACGGCAGGCCAGCAGCGGCCGACGAGGGCGTCGGGCACCAGGGTCAGGCCCGGCGCCAGCGGCGCGCCGAAGGTGGCGGTGACGCCGGTGTGGTCGGCGACCTCTTCGGGGTCCCAGTCGGCGGTGACGGTCGCGACGTTGTCGGTGACGACCGGCAGCGAGTCCACGCCGTCGGCGCCCGCGGCGATGGCGAGCACGGCGCGCATGGCGGCCGAGGCGTCCTCGGTGGTGACGACGGGCATACCGCCGTCGACGGTGGCGGCCGGCAGGGTGAAGCGGATGGCGATCCAGACGTCCGACAGCGGCACGTTCAGGACGACACCGTCGCCGTCGAGCTCCAGCCGGGCACCGGTGGACGGGTGTGTGGCCGAACGGTTTTCGTTGACCTGCCATTCGCTGGGCGCGCCGATGCGGTGCACGGGGTTGATCGCGGTGCGACCGGCCCACAGCACGTCGGGCGAATCCAGGACGACGGCCAGCGGGCCGGTGATGTCGGCGCGGGCCTGGCGGCGCGAGACGGCCGGAACCGGCTTGACGCCGGCGGCCAGTACCTCGTCGATGGCGGCCTGCTCGAAGCGGTCCAGCAGCTCGCCGACGGGCTCGTCGACGCGCGTGATGCCGGCGACGGCAGCAGTGCCGGGGATGATGCAGACCTGGTCGGCGTCGTAGCGGGCGTCGTGGGCCTGCCACAGCGAATCGCTGCGCCACCAGCGGCGGACGTCCTTGTCGATGACCGGGACGAAGTTGACGGGCTTGCCCAGCGTCTTGCACAGCGCGATGAAGAACGGGACATCCGCCGGGTGCAGGCGCAGGGTCTGCGCCTCCGGGTACCGGGCCAGCAGCTCGGCGATGGCGCGCTGCGGATCCTCAAGCAGCGCTTCGCCTTCCGCGGTGGCCGGGAACAGCGTGTCGATGCGGCCGGCGTCAGCCGGGTTCAGGCGGGCCTCGGCGCGCTGCAGCATCTCCTCGAAGCGGTCACGCCAGGTGACGTCGAGCCACGGCGAGTGGTCGCGCTTGGTGTCGGCGGTGCTGCTGCCGTCGCCGATCGCGAGCTCGACGTAGCGCTGCAGCCACTGCAGGTAGGTCATGTCCGCGACGTCGCCGAAGTACGGCTTGGCGGTGTTGGCCATCGCGGCGATGATCTCGTCGCGGCGCTCGGCGACGGCGTCGGCATCACCGGCGACCTCGTCGAGCAGGCGGCCGCAACGCGACGCGGTGTTGTCGATCTCGTGGATGTCCGCGCCGAGCTGGCTGCGCCCGGATGCCATGCCGCCCTGGGCCTTGCCGGCGCCGACCCAGTGATCGGTGCCCTTGGTGTCGACCAGGAGCTGCTTGACCTGAGGCGAGGTGGTGGCCTCGAGGGTGGCCATGGCGGCGGTGCCGACGAGGATGCCGTCGACCGGCATCAGCGGGAAGCCGTAGGTCTCGGCCCAGCGGCCGGACAGGTACTCGGCGGCGCGCTCGGGCGTGCCGATGCCACCACCGACGCAGATGGTCAGGTTGGCCTGCTTGCGCAGGTCCGAGTAGGTGCTGACGAGCAGGTCGTCGAGGTCCTCCCACGAGTGGTGGCCTCCGGCGCGGCCGCCCTCGACGTGGACGATGATCTCCTTGTTCGGGACCTCTTCGGCGATCTTGATGACCGACTTGATCTGGTCCACGGTGCCCGGCTTGAACACCACGTTGGTGATGCCGATTTCGTGCAGTTCCTCGATGAGCGCAACGGCCTCTTCGAGTTCGGGGATACCGGCGGTGACGATGACGCCGTCGATCGGGGCACCCGACTGGCGGGCCTTCTGCACGATGCGCTTGCCGCCCAGCTGCAGCTTCCACAGGTACGGGTCCAGGAACAGCGAGTTGAACTGGATGGCGCGGCCCGGCTCGAGCAGCTCGGTCAGTTCGGCGACGCGGTTCTCGAAGATCTCCTCGGTGACCTGACCGCCACCGGCCAGCTCGGCCCAGTGGCCGGCGTTGGCGGCCGCGGCGACGATCTTGGCGTCGACGGTGGTCGGGGTCATGCCGGCCAGCAGGATCGGCGAACGACCGGTCAGGCGGGTGAACTTGGTGGACAGCTTGACGTCGCCATTGGGCAGCTCGACAGCGGTCGGCGCGAAGCTGGACCACGCGGGCTGCACGACCGGGGCGGCGCCGACGGTGAACAGCGAACGCTGGCCTGCGCGGGTGGCGGCGGGCACGATGCCGATGCCGAGGCCGCGGATGATCGGCGAGGTCAGGCGGGTGACGGTGTCACTCGGGCCGAGGTCGATGATCCAGCGGGCACCGGCTTCGTGCATGCGCTCGACCTCGGCGACCCAGTCGATCGGCTTGACGAAGATGGCTTCGGTCATCGCGTGGGCCAGCTCGGCGTCGATGCCGCACTTGGCCGCCCAGCGGTCGACGAGCTCGATGCCGTCGGCCAGACGCGGGGTGTGGAAGCCGACCTCGACCTGGACCTGGCTGAAGACCGGGTTGAAGACACTGCCGCCGCGCAGCTTGTTCTTGCGCTCGGCTTCGTCCTTCTCGGTGATCTTGCTGCAGTACAGCTCGAAGCGGGCCAGCTGCTCCGGGGTGCCGGTGATGACGACGCTCCGGCGGCCGTTGCGGATCGACAGAACCGGCGGCAGCACGGTGCGCACGTCCTGGGAGAAGTCTTCGAGCAGCTCGGCGATGCGCTCGGGGTCGACGTTGGTGACCGACACCATCGGCGACTTGTCGCCCCGTCCGACCATGCCGCGACGCCGCGACACGAGGGAACCGGCGGCACCGATGAGCTGCAGCAGCGCGAGCAGCTCGGCGTCGCGCGTGCCGTTCGCTTTGAGCGCCTCGGCGGCGATGATGCCCTGCGAGTGGCCGGCGACCGCGACCGGCGGGGTGCCGGCCAGGTCCAGGCCCTGACGCTGCACGGCGCGGATGGCGGCCATCTGGGCCAGCAGGATGCCGGGGCCGGAGATGGCGGCGGTGGTCAGCTGCTTGGTGGTCGGCAGGGGCTCGTCGGCAGCGAGGGCACGCACCCACTGCATGGGCTCGAAGCCGATGGGTCGCACGACGACGAGCTCACGCGCGACGGGCTCGAGCAGCAGGGCCGCTTCGCCGACGATCTCGCTGAGCTCGGATTCGATACCGGCCGAGCTGACCAGTTCTTCGAGGTTCTCCAGCCAGGACGCGCCCTGGCCGCCGAACGCGACGGCGTAGGGCTCGCCGGCATTGAGCAGGTCCACGAGAGCATGGGCGCTCGCCGCTACCGCCTCGGTGTTGCCACTGGTCACATTGCGGTGCTCGTTGATCGTCACTTCGTCTCTCTCCTCGTTGCCGCGCGAACCGTCAGGTGCTGCTTGGTCTTGGTGTCGGCCCTGGGGCGACGCGATGCGACATCGGACCGCGTCAGGCCCGTGCTACGTCTGGCGCCCGATGTCTTCGGGTGCCAAATGAGCCGGGCCGACTGCACTAAGAGTGTCATAAGATTCGCTGCGCTTTTCGGCCGGAATTGGTTACCCGCGAGTTCTACGGATGGGTAACCACCCGGCTGGGTAACACCGCGTCCTGGGACCGCCTGTACCCAACAGGACAAACGTCCTGTTGGCGGGTGGTTACGGTCGAGTAGTAACAACATCGCTGATCAAAGCGGTATTGTTATCAAATCGTTACCATGCTTGTGACGGCACGGGACCTTACTAATGAGTAGGAAAAGACCCGGTCCAGAAAACAGTCGACATTGACAGTCTGTGTGTCTATACGGGCGGTAAGTTACCGCGCCGCCATTTGCTGATGTTCGATAACGATTTCTCAGAGTCGGCCCCAGCTAACCTACTCAGCAGTAATCTGCGCGGCCGTCAGTCCCACTGCCCGAAGCGGGGCTTGAGGATGTGGTTGATGTCGACACCGACTCCGCCGACGTGTTGCTTGTCGATCTCCACCTGGTGCAGCGCTGCCGCCGGATGCGCGGCGCCGCCGGGCGATCCCCAGTTGTGCTGCCAGAAGTAGGACCCCAGGCCGTCCTGCACGGCCCACTCGATGGTCTTCGAGTTGGCGTACACCCCGACCCGCTGGTGGCCCAACACCGATTCCCAACCCCGGAGGTACGGCGCGACCTGCGCTTTGTACTGCTCTGGAGTCGGATCGTCGTCGATGGACGCGTAGATGGGCGCACCGATCGGGCCGCCCGCCGCGGTGTGCAACTGGAAGCCGCGCTGGGCGTGCTGCACGCCGGCGGCGTGCCCACCCAGCCAGTCGGCGGTCGATTCCTTGCCGTACTGATAGCAGGAGACGATCTTCAAGCCGCCTTTGTAGAGGTCGCGGGCCTCGGGCATCTGGATGGGCTTGCCCAGCATCCACGCCCCGCCAGGGCGCCGATCCGAGACGTACCGGATGGCACCCAACGCTCCGGCCGACCGGATATCGGCCGCGCTGATCACGCCCGCCGCGTAGTCCAGCAACACGCCGTGCGGGGCCGCCGAGGCGGTCGTCGCGCCGAGAATCGATTGCAACCCGGCCCCGAGGCCGAACGCTGCTGGGGCGGCTGCAGCGTATTTCAGCAGGTCACGACGCGAAATTGCCACGCGTCACAGAATATGACAGCTACCTCTTCCGACCCGTTAGCCACACCAGCGAGCTTTTGTCCCAGAAGTGCCTGCTCATCGTCACGTTTGGCGCGCGACCGCCTCGGCGACGTGCCGATGCCCGATGATCTCGAACCCGGCCACACTCACCATCGGCGCCAGGCTGGCCACCAGAAGGCAGAAGGTCACGGGCACCCCGACACCGGCCAGCACCACTGTCGCCCCCAGCACCACCGCGGTCAGCACCACCAGCAGCAGATGCAGGGCGTCCACCGACCGCAGCATCAGCGCGTACAGCACGTAGACCAGCACGATGTAGATGCCGACGGGGATCACCACGCTCAGCACCGTCGCCACCGACCCAAGCGCCGAGTGGTGCTGGATGTAGTACGCGGCGGTGTGCAGGCCGGCGCCGGTCGCGACGATGGCGCCGAACACCGGCAACTGCAGATACCCGAACCAGAATCCCCGCTCCCGGTGCGCGTGCAGCGCGTCGGCCCCCGGCACCGTGAAATACACCCACCACATGCCGAAGGTCAGTGCCGTGCCCGAGATCGCCAGCAGTACCGCGTCGGGAGACCAGCCGTGTTCCCCGACGACGGCCGACAATGAGGCGACGGTCCCGACGACACCTTCACCCAGCGCGATGATCGCCAGCAGGCCGTAGCGTTCGGCGATGTGGTGCGCATGCCACGGCGTACCGCCGCACTTTCTCTCGGCCACCATGGGACCGCCCAGTTCGACGAGTGCCAGCAGCACCCAGACACTCAGTGTCACTGGCACATCGGTCGGCAGGAACACGGTGCCGACCCAGCCCACCTGCACCACCGACACGATCCAGACATACGTCATCGCTGCCCCGCGGCGCGCCGGGTCCTGGCGGGCCGCACGTAACCACTGCCCCACCAACGCAATTCGCATCACCACGTAGCCGGCCACCAGCACGGCGTTGTCGACGTGATGGCCGTGTTCGATCGAGGCGTAGAACGCAGGAAGGCCGAGTGCCAGAACCAGCACGCCGACCATCTCGACCATGGTCATCAGCCGGAACACCCAGTCGTCGGTGTCATACGCCGACGCGAACCAGGTGAAGTTGATCCACGCCAGACAGATGGCGAAGGTGGAGAACACGAAGCCCGTGATGCCGGCGCCGACGTGCCCGGCGGCCATCATGTGCGACAGCTCCGATGCCGCGACCCCGAACGCGACGACGAACGTCAGGTCGAACAGCAGCTCGAGCGGAGTCGCGACACGGTGCCTTTCGTGCGGATCGCGTCCGCGCATCGGCGTCAACCGGTGCGCGCGTACCGAGCTGTGTGGGTCAGGAGCGTGCTGTTCTGCCCCATCCATGCCGTGTCCCTTCAGCGATCCGGGCCCCGTCCGGGCCGCGTCACGGTAAGCCTGCCGCAGAACCACGGTTACGTCCCACTACCGTGAAGACGTGTCCGCTCCCCCGATCGCCGTCGGCGTCGTTCTTGCCGCCGGTATCGGATCGCGCGTCGGGGCCGACGGTAACAAGGCCTACCTACAGCTGGCCGGCCGCAGCATGGTGGCGTGGTCGGTGGCGGCCGTGGCCGCCAGCCCCCGGATCGCCCGCACCATCCTGGTGTTCCGGCGCGGTGAGCGCGACCAGGTCGTGCGCCTCATGACCGACGAACTCCCGGGCACCACAGTCGAATTCGTCGAGGGTGGCGATTCGCGGCACGGTTCCGAACACAACGTCCTGAGCTATCTCGCTGCCGATATCGACGCCGGGACCGTCGACGTCGTGCTGATCCACGACGCCGCCCGCCCGCTGGCCGGTGCCGAGTTGATGAACACGGCCGTCACGACCGCCCGCGCGCAGGGCGGCGCCATACCGGTGCTGCCCGCGGGCGACGTGCTGCGACAGTCCGCGGACGGCCTCAGCGCCATCGACCAGTCACTGGTGCGGGTGCAGACTCCGCAGGCGTTCCGGGCGGCGCCGCTGTTGCAGGCCTACCGCGACGCCGCCGCCAACGGCTTCGAGGGCACCGACACCTCGTCGTGCGTGGAACGCTTCACCGACGTCGAGGTCCATGCGATCGCCGGATCGGCCCAGAATTTCAAGGTGACGTTCGCGCATGACGTCCAGGTCGCGGAGACCCTGCTCAGCCGGCGCTGACGATCGCGTCCAGCAGTTCCCGATCATGCGCGAGGTCGACGGCGAAGGCGTTCGGGTCACCCTCGACGGTGCCGACTTTGAGGTCCGCGCGCATCAACGCGGCGAGGTCATCGGTCTGTGGGAGTTGAGCCAGAGCCGTTGCCGAGAAAGCCCGCGGGTACTGCGCCGTGACGAGTTCGGCACGGTCCACATTGCCCAGCACAATGTGGTGCGCGGCAATGCTTTTCACGCTGTCGATCATGGGCAGCACAGGGACGACGACGTCGTGCTCCACCAGCCCCGCCGCCACCCGCACCGCTAAATCCGCCGGGGCCAACGGATATCGGACGTCGTGCACCAGGACCGCATCCCCGAGGCAGTTCGGCGCGGTGAGTACCGGCACGTCACTCAGGCCATGGGCCGCAAGGCATTCCGCTGCGGCGCTCGCCAACCCTTCGGCGGCGACCACAGCCACCGGCGCGACACCGCTTACCGCACGCACGGCGCGCACCAGCGCCGGTTGGTCCGCGATCGGCGCGGTGAAGTCGTCCGGGGCCAAGCCGGCCGGCACGGTCACGATCGCCGAAAGAGTCACCGCGCCACCCTATCGGGCATCCCGGCAGCACTGGCCGATTCACGGTTCAGCGGACGTTGTGCGTTTCTTCGGCTGGATTTGGCAAACAATTTTTGGCCAATCGAACCGGGGGCGATCCCACACCGTTAGATCATTGTTGCCAGCCGGTACACAGCCACCTAGGAGTGAACATGAAGGTATCGGGTCCGTTGGTCACCCTGGGTGCTGTCGCCACCGTGGGCGTCGCGCTCCTGGCGGTGAACATGTCCAAGGAGAACTCACCGACGGCCCCGCCGGCAGCGCCACCGGCCGCGTCGTCGACATCGGCAGCCGCAACGACAACCACGAGCACCACACCCACCCCGCCACCCCCGGCGCCGTTCCCAGCAAAGGCCGATTACGTCGGGAAGATCAACACCAGCACCGGCGTCATCACGCTGGACATCGCGGTCAGCGGCCAGAAGGCCGTGGCCTACGCCTGCGATGGCAAGTCGGTCGAGACGTGGCTGACCGGACCAGCCGAAGCCGGCACCGTCACGCTGACGAACAAGAACAAGACCAGCCGACTCGAGGGGCGCCACGAAGGCACCAATGTCAGCGGCACCCTCACCATCGGCGAGAAGAGTTGGCCGTTCACGGCGGCCGCCGTCCAGCCGCCGGCGGGCCTGTACCTGGAGCAGGCGGGCGGTGTCCGCAACAGCTGGATCGTCGACGCCGACAAGTCGGTCACCGGTGTGCAACGCGCCGCCGACGGTGCGACATCGCCCGCACCGGCCTTGCCGCCCAATGCAACCCGCGTGGAGGGTGACAGCGATGTCTTCTGACTACCCGCCTGACGCCCCGACGCAGCGTGCACAGGTCAGTTCCAGTTCGAGCGGCCTGCTGTTGGCGTTGGTCGCCGGTGCGCTCGTCGCGGTCGGGCTCGGCGTCTACGGCACCATGCATGACCCGACGTTCTTCTCGGTGAACTTCGCCGGGTTCTCCAGCGGCCTGTACGCGAAGGCCTGGCTGGCCACCATCGCCGCGGTTCTCGGTCTGTTCCAGGTGTTTTCGGCCCTGGTGATGTACGGCAAGCTGCCCCTGGCGGCACCATCGTGGATCGGCGCGGCGCATGTGTGGTCGGGCCGGCTGGCGGTGCTCGCGACCGTCCCCGTGGCGGTGCATTGCCTGTACGCCGTCGGATTCCAGACCGGCGATACGCGCGTGCTGACGCACTCATTGCTCGGCTGTTTCTTCTACGGCGCGTTCGTGGCGAAGATGTTGGTGCTGAGCCGCAAAGGAGTACCGGGCTGGGCGCTACCCGTGCTGGGCGGCGCGGTGTTCACCGGCCTGATCTACCTTTGGTTGACCTCTGCCCTGTGGTTGTTCGCCGGCCAGGGCCTGAAGTTCTGAAAGGACTGCGATGACCACGGACGAAGTCGGCGTCGGCCGCCGAAAGCTATTGGCCGGCGCTGGAATTGCGTTGGGCGCCACCGCGATCGTCGGATGCGAAACCTATGGGAAGCCGCCGGCCAAGTCGGCGGCGCCGAGTTCGGCCGGGCCGTCCCCGTCCGGCGCGGCCCCGCCGGCGGAGTCAGGCAACGCACTGGTCAAGACCTCGGCGGTGCCGGTCGGCTCGGGGGTGATCGTCGGCGACGTCGTCGTCACGCAACCCACCGCCGGGGACTTCAAAGGGCTGTCGGCGATCTGCACCCATCAGGGGTGCACCGTGTCGGAGATCGTCGACGGCAGCATCATCTGTCCGTGCCACGGCAGCAAGTTCACGTTGGACGGCAGCGTCGAACAGGGCCCGGCGAAGAAGCCGCTGGAGGCCAAGCCCGTCAAGGTGCAGGGCGACTCGGTCGTCCCGGGCTGAGCGAGTCCTTCTCGAGCTGAGGCGCAGTCATCCACCTGGCCGGCTCGACGACGTGAGCCGGCGGGTGACGACGTCGAGCAGGAAGCCCAGCACGCCGATCACCACGATCACCGCCACCACCTGGTCGTAGGCCAGCTGGTCCCGGGCGTTGAGTACCTGATAGCCCAGACCCGAACGCACGCCGAGCATTTCGGCCGGAACCAGCACCACCCAGGCGATGCCCAGCGCCACGCGCACGCCCGTCTGCAACTGCCCACGGATGGCCGGCAGCACCACGGCGGTGATCAGTTCCCACCGGGTGGCGTGAAACGACCGCGCCACGTCCAGAAGGCCGGGGTCGACGGCGCGAACCCCGGCCGCGGTGTTGATGAGCACCGGCCAGACCGCTGCCACCGCGATCAGGAAGATCACCGGCTCGTTGCCGATGCCGAACACCGCGACGGCGATCGGCGCCCAGGACAGCGGCGAGATCATCCGGACGAACTGGACGAGCGGCGCGGCGGCCCGCTCGGCCGTGGCGTTGAGTCCGAGCAGCAGTCCGGCCGGGATCCCGACGACGATGGCGATCGCCAGGCCAATGACCAACCGCCACAGGCTGATCCCGATATCGGGCAAGAGCACACCACGGGAGAACAGGTCCACCACCGCGGGGGCCACGCGCTGCGGCGCGGCCTGGCGCAGCAGCGAATGCGGGGCACTCAGGACGGTGGTCGCCAGCCACCACAGACCGACCGCGACGACGACGGCGCCGACCGGCGGGACCCAGCGCCGTACCGCCGCCGGCGGATCGGCTGCGACGCGTACGGGTGTTGTGGTCATACCAGCTCCAATTGCTCGGTTCGGGTGAAATCGCCGCCGACTCCGAAGGCGGCCGGGCCGCCATGGGCCTGAATCGAATTGCGGACGAAGGTGTCATCGACGAGGTCGCCGTGCACGGTGGCGGGGTCCAGCCGTGCCAGAAAGCTCCGGTCACCATCGATGACGGTGTCGTGCATGGCGGTCACGAGTTCGGTGGTGAAGCTCGGGAACGGGAACGGCTGAAAGCCGAGGCGCTGCGGCTGCCACTCGGGGTGGCGCAGCGGGTACGGCGCCGTGGGATAGGTCAGCGCCAGCGTCACTGCCGGCACCGGTTGGGGCAGGTACTTCCCGCCGCCGAGCTTGGCGGCCGCCGATTTCCGGTCGTTCGACAGCGCGAGTTGCGCGGTGACGACCGCATCGGTGAGCTGTTGGACGGCAGCCGGGCGGCTCGCGATCACGTCGTCACGCGTCACCAGCGCGCAGCAGGCATGGTCGCGCCACACGTCGCCGAGGAAGGTGTGGATACGCCCGACCTTCTTGGTCTGCGCCATCGCGTTGAACGGGTCGGCCACGACGTAACCGCCGATGGTGCCGGTGGCCAGTGCCGGAACCATGTCAGAGGGACTCATCACGACGAGCTCGACGGTCCGTGCGGATCGCGACGCCGACCGCCGGATCACCGGTTGCAACCCGTTGGCCCGCAACAGCTTCTGCAGGACGATGTTGTGAATCGACCACCAGAACGGGATGGCCAGCTGCGACCCGGCCAGGTCGGACAACTCCCGGATATGCGGCGCGACAGTCAGCGCCGAGCCATTGGTGTGGTTCCACCCCAGGACCCGAATGCCACCACCGAGTGCGTACCGCAATTGCACGGCCATGGGCATCAGCAGGTGCACCACATCCAATTGCCGGTTCAGGAACGCCTCCCCCAGCGCCGACCAACTCCGGAACAACACCGGCTTGCCGACGCCTGCCGGATACAGTCCCCCCGAATGCGCCATCAACAGCGGCGCAGCGTCGGTGATCGGCAGATAGCCCACCCGCAGCGACCCTCCGGCCGCCGAATCTGTTGTGGCACTGTGCGCCAGGTCGGCGAGACCGAACGCCCCACCGGCGGCCGCCACCCCGGCGATGAGGGCCTGCCGCCGCGAGATCAGCAGCTTGCTCATGCCACCCACAGTTCGGAAACCCGGTAATGGCTGAGGATTTCGTCACGCAGACCCGAGCGCTCCGCATCACCCAGGTGCCACTGACGACTGATCCGGCCGCCGTCGGCCAGCAGCACGACGCGCTGCGCGAGGGCCAGCGCCTCCTCGACATCGTGGGTCACCAGCAGCACCGTGACGCCCAATTCGGTTGTGAGCGTGGTCAACCACTGCTGCAGGTCCGCTCGTGTCGCGGGGTCCAGCGCGCTGAACGGCTCGTCGAGCAGGAGCAGCCGGGGCCGGGTCGCCACCGCGCGCAGAATCGCCACGCGCTGGGCCTGCCCACCGGACAGCTGGTCGGGATACCGGTCGGCGAGCCCGTCGACGCCGAAGCGCTGCATCAGTTCGGCGGCATAGTCGGCATCGAAACCGTTGCGCCGGTGGGTAAACCGTCGCGCATAGGAGACGTTGTCCTGCACCGTCAGCCATGGCATCAGTAGCGCGTCCTGGAAAACCACCCCGATGTGTGGACGCTCGCCGTCGGCAGGCCAACTGACCGTGCCCGCGCTCAGCGATTCCAGGCCGGCCAGCACCCGCAGCAGCGTCGACTTCCCGCTGCCGCTGCGGCCGAGCACGGCGATGAACTCCCCGGTCTCGACAGCCAGATCGATGTTGTCGAGCACGACACTGTCACCGAACCTCTTGATGCCCGCCGTTACTCGTACTGCTTCAGTTCCCACCTCAGTTGTCCTTCCGATGGTGATTGCACGGGCAGAAAAGCGGCTTCGCGGAAGCGGCGATTGGCGGCCGTCCCGGCGCGATAGCCCTGGCCTCCGGCGAGGGCCGATTCCAGTCGGGTCGCCGCCACCGCGACATTGGCGGCGTCCAGCCGCAGCCGGATGATCTCGGCCAGATTGACTTCCTCTGGCGCCGAGGCGAATTCGTAGAGCCGTCGCCGGTTGTCGTCGGCGCGCGCGACCAATTCGATGCGGTCGTCGTCGAACTGGGCTGCCAGAGGATCGCCCGCCCGCCCGGCCGCGTCGAGCGCCGACCCGGTGACCCCGACGCAGAATGCGGTCTGCAGCAGCAGGAACGTCGGCTTGATCCGGCGGACGAACCCGGTGAGGTCGGCGCTGATGATGCGGTCCGCGTTCACCTCGACTTCCTCCAGGCGCAGCGACGTCGACCCGGTGCTACCCAGGGCCATCAGCGCGGGCGCCGGATCGACCACCACGCCGACCGCGCTCACGTCGACCGCCACGACATACAGACGGCCCGTGACGGTCCGTGCCGGCAGCACGATCAACGCGTCGTCAAAGACGTTGGATGCCCAGCGGATTGGACCGCTGAGCCGCAGACCACGACGCGTCTCCCCGGCGAAGATCGGGAGCTGCCCGAGGCCTGCCACATGCTTGAGGCCCGCGGCCATGGCCGTCACGCCGGGACGGTGCGCGGTGAGCAGCGCCTCCGACAGGTCCGGCCGGTCGCCGAGGTAGTGAATCGCCATCTGGTGCGCCCAGGCCGAGAATCCGGCCGCAAGGCTCACCGCCGACACCCGCTCGATGACCCGCACGGTGTCGGGAAAATCCGGCAGACCGAACAATCCGGCAGCGCCGAGCGCGCGCAGATCGTCACGGACGTCGGTGTGCCCCGCGTCCAGGTCACCGGCCCGGGCGTCCACCCCGGCCGTGACATGAGCCAGTCGGGTCGCGACGTCGTCGGACACCAGAGTTGTCATTGCCCACCACTTTCCAGTCCGTACAGCCGGTCGATCGGGGTCTGCACGGCGACCCGGGCCCGCCGCACGGCGTCTTCGTCCGGGGCGTCGTAGAAACACAGGCATTTGTCCATGTCGACCCGCACGTAGGTCCGCAGGAAGCTGACTTCCGGCACCTCTGCGTATTTCGGCGCGTTGGCTTTCTTGCGCCCCAGGTAGCTCTCCATGTCCAGGTCGGCCGGCAGGTCCCACTCGACGAGGTAGCCGGCCGTCGGGCGGACGGCTTTGAGCTGGTCCAGTTCGGCCCCGACCAGCCGCACCTCGTGCGGCCCGGTGAGTTCGGTCGCCCCGACCGTGGCCGCGTCGATCTGCAGCGCGCCGTCGCCGAGTTCCGCCACCACAAACACGCGGTGCTGCCCGGTCACCTGCGCCTCGATGAGTTCACCACCGGCCCGGTGCATTTCGGCATCGAGCGTCTTGATGGCCTGGTCCACTTCGGCCCGGCCGGGCAGTCCTGCGATTTCGTAGAGGTACAGAGTCACGGTGTTCCTGTTCGTCGGCGTCGATGACACCACGACGCTCGCATGAACAGACCGGTCTGTCTATCGTCGTTCCTCGGCTATGGTGCAGATATGAGCGCGACCCGCACCCGTCGTCCCGACCGGCCGGCACCCCGCACCGACATCGCCGGACCGGCCCAGCGCCTGCTGGCTACCGCGTCGAATCTCTTTGCCGCACAGGGTATTCGCGCCGTCGGAATCGACACGATCCTACGCGAGGCCGGCGTCGCCAAGGCCAGCCTGTACAGCTCCTACGGCTCGAAGGACGCGTTGGTGATCGCGTACCTGAATGAATTGGATCAGGCTGATCGCAAGCGCTGGGCGACCAAGGCTTCCGGCATCGTCGACCCGGTGGACAAGCTGCTGTCGTTCTTCGACCTCGCGGCCGCCGCGGCCCGCAAGCGCCAGTTCCGTGGCTGTCTCTACGCCAACGCGGCCACCGAATTCCCGGGCGAAACCCTCGAACCCGTGCGCGCACACCGCCAGTGGATGCGCCGGCAGCTGAGCGAACTACTCCGGGATGCCGACGTACCCGACGCCACCGCGGCCGCCCAACGTATCCAGTTGATCTACGACGGCGCGCTCACCGCATCGAAACTCGAGCGGTCCACTGCGCCGATCACCTTGGCCCGTCAGATGACCGTCGAGCTGATCGCGGGCTACTTGCCGGCCGCCGCGGGCTGAATCCCGATGGCCGCCAGTCGCCGCTCGGAGGCCTCCTGGCGGACGCGCTTCGGCCACCAGAACCACTTGCCCAGCAGCGCCGCGATGGCCGGCGTCATGAAGGACCGGACGATCAGGGTGTCGAACAGCAGCCCCAGCGCGATGGTGGTGCCGACCTGCGCCATGACTTTCAGGTCACTGAACGCGAACGACGCCATGGTGGCCGCGAACACCAGACCCGCCGAGGTGACGACCGATCCGGTGCCGGCCATGGCCCGGATGATGCCCGTCTTCATGCCGCCCGCCAGCTCTTCCTTGAACCGCGACACCAGTAGCAGGTTGTAGTCGGACCCCACGGCCAGCAGCAGAATGACCGACATCGGCAGCACCATCCAGTGCAGCTCGAGGCCGATCAGGTGCTGCCACAACAGAACTGACATACCGAATGACGCGCCCAGCGACAGCAGCACCGTGCCGACGATCACGCCGGCCGCCACCAGGGCACGGGTGATGAGCAGCATGATGATGAAGATCATCGATACCGCCGCGATTCCGGCGATCATCAGGTCGTACTGCGCACCGTCGTGCATGTCCTTGTAGGTCGACGCGGTGCCGGCCATATAGATCTTGGAGCCCTCCAGCGGCGTGCCCTTGATGGCTTCCTTGGCGGCCTGCTTGATCGGGTCGACGTGCGCGATGCCTTCCGGCGTTGCCGGGTCGCCTTCGTGCTGGATGATGAAGCGCACCGACTTGCCGTCCGGCGAGATGAAGTTCTTCATGCCGCGCTTGAAGTCCTTGTTGTCGAAGGCTTCCGGTGGCAGGTAGAAGGATTCGTCGTTCAGCGAGTTGTCGAACGCCTCGCCCATGGCTGCGGCGTTGTCCGACGAGGCCGCACGCTGATCCACCTGACCCTTCTGGGTCTGGTACATGGTCAGCATGTACTGCTTCATGTTCTTCATGACCTCGATCTGAGGCGGCATCACCGTCACCAGTTCGGCCGTCAGCTTGTCCAGCTTCAGCAGATCGGGCACCAGGGTCTGGATGTCGTCGGTCATGACGTCGATGCCGTCGAGGGTGTCGAACAACGCCCGCGCGGACCAGCACATCGGGATGTCGTAGCAATGCGGTTCCCAGTACAGGTAATTGCGCAGGGGCCGCAGGAAATCGTCGAAATCCGAGATGTGGTCGCGCAGGTCAGCAACGTCGAGCGCCATATTGGCGGTCTTCTGCGACATGTCGTGCGTGGTGGCCGCCATCTGGGTGGTGATGGCCTGCATCTTGGTCAACGTGTCGATGCTGACCTGCATGTCGTTGGCCTGCTGCAGCATGTCGGCCATCGAATCCAGCTGGTACTTCTCGGTCATCTTCGACGTGACGGCCTGCATGCCCATGATGAACGGAATCGTTGTGTGCTTGATGGGCTTTCCGTCGGGGCGGGTGATGGTCTGCACCCGCGCAACACCCGGGGTGTGCACGATGGCCCGGGCGATCTTGTTGATCACCAGGAAGTCGGCCGAGTTCCGCAGATCGTGGTCACTCTGCACCATCAGCAGCTCAGGGTTCATGCGCGAGGCGCTGAAATGCCGTTCCGCGGCGGCGTATCCGACATTGGCGGTCAGATCGGCCGGCACGTAGCGGCGGGCGTCATAGTTCGTCTTGTAGCCGGGCAGCGTCACGAGTCCGATGAGGGCCAGCGCCAGCGTGGCGACGAGCACCGGTCCCGGCCAGCGCACCACCAGGACGCCGACGCGACGCCAGCCGCGGGACTGGATGGAACGCTTGGGTTCGAAGCGGCCGAACCGACTGCCGATCTTGATGACGGCGGGTCCGAGCGTCAGGGCCGCGATGACAGCCACGAGGGTGCCGATCGCGCACGGCACACCCATGGTCTGGAAGTACGGCAGCCGGGTGAAGCTCAGGCAGAGCATGGCGCCGGCGATGGTCAGGCCCGACCCCAGGACCACGTGCGCCGTCCCGCGGAACATGGTGTCGTAGGCGGTCTGCCGGTCCTCGCCGTCGCCGCGCGCTTCCTGATAGCGCCCGATGGCGAAGATGGCGTAGTCCGTGCCCGCCGCGATCACCATCAGCGTCAGCAGGTTCACCGCGAACGTCGACAGGCCGATGATGTTCGCGTTGGCCAGGAACGCGACGACACCGCGGGCGGCACCGAGTTCGAGGAACACCATCAGCAGGATCAGGATCATGGTCATCAGCGACCGGTAGACGAACAGCAGCATCACGGCGATCACCAGCAGGGTGATGGCGGTGACCCTGGCGACGCTCTTGTCACCGGCGTGGTGCTGGTCGGAGACCAGCGGGGCACCGCCGGTGACGTAGACGTGGAGCCCGGCCGGAGGCTTGGAATCGGCGACGATCTCCCGGACCGAGGCGACGGAGTCGTTGGCCTTGGTCTCACCCTGGTTGCCACGCAGGTAGACCTGGACGTACGCGGCCTTGCCGTCGGCGCTCTGGGAGCCGACAGCGGTCAGCGGGTCACTCCAGAAGTCGGCGACATGCTCGACGTGCGCGGTGTTGGCGGTCAGTTTCGCGACGAGACCGTCGTAGTAGTGGTGTGCCTCGGCGCCGAGCGGCTGGTCGCCCTCGAGGACGATCATCGCGTTGCTGTCGGAGTCGAACTCCTGGAAGTTGGCGCCGATCTGCTTCATCGCGATCATCGCCGGACCGTCCTTGGCGCTGAGCCCGACGGTGTGCTCTTCGCCGACCTTCTCCAACGGCGGGACCAGCGTGTTCGTGGCGACGTTGAGCAGGAACCACCCGATCACGATGGGTACGGCGAGCACCCAGATCAGGTGACCGATCTTGGATCGCTCGGTGTTGGTGGCACTCATCGGCGTCACCCTTCCATCAGGACCGGCAGGTCCATGGAAATGGAGCTCGTCGGCGTTACACAATCACTGTCGCGCGAAATATACCTAGCTGGCCAAACTTTTATCCAGCGCGGCGGCGCAAAAGGTGGCTCTACCTCCCATGAGTTGGGACGAATCGGGGTCTTTTCGCCCGATTTCGGCCGTAGCGTTGACGCTGTGGAAAATTCTCCGACCGACACGTTCGGAAAGCGCTACGGCGAGGTGCTGCTGGTTTCCCAGACCCCCTCGGGGCCGCAGGTCGCGGTGTTCAACACCTTCCCGTTGAACGACTGCCCGCAGGATGCCTGGGCCGCGCTCAACCCCCAGGCCCTCGCCGCCGAGAACGGCGTCGCGGCCGTCTTGCTGAACGGTCCGCGTTACTGGTTGATGAGCGAGATCGTGAAGGCCCGCGAGGACGTCGGCGAGACGAAGACGTTCGGTGGTATCGAGATGCTGCAGCAGGCGACGGTGGAACTGTCGTCGATGAACCCCGCGCCCTACAGCGTGAACAGGGTCAGCCGACGCACGGTGTTCCTGTTCGGCGCCGGGCGGCCGGTCTTCGAGCTGAACGATCCGGACGGGCAGCGCTGGGTCATGCAGTCGTGGAGTCAGACCGTCGATCACGCATTGTCGCTGGCGGACCTCCCAGACCTCGGTCCCCGGTTGCAGCTACCCGAAGGCTGGAGGTACCGCACGTCTGTCCTCAACAGCACCCTCAGCATCGACACCACTGCCGAAGCCGCCCATGTCACGCAGGACAACCTCGGCAACACCTACTCGCTGGCGGTCGCTTAGCCCCGCTAGGCATTCCCAAACCGCCGCTGGTGCGTTACAAACGACAGACGGGTGTCCTGTCCCGCCGGGGCTGAACTGAAGGAGGCCGCATGGCTTGGGATTTCGAAACCGATCCGGAGTTCCAGGAACTCCTCGACTGGGCCGACGCCTTCGTACGCGAGGAGGTCGAACCGCTCGACCTGATCTGGCCGCACCTGCAATACACCGCACTCGACGAGACCCAGCGCCGCGTCGTCGACCCCCTCAAGGACCAGGTGCGCCGAAAAGGCTTGTGGGCCACACACCTTGGCCCGGAACTCGGCGGCCAGGGCTACGGGCAGCTGAAACTGGCGCTGCTCAACGAGATCCTGGGCCGCTCGCAGTGGGCGCCCATCATCTTCGGTTGTCAGGCCCCGGACACCGGCAATGCCGAGATCATCGCGCACTACGGCACCCCGGAGCAGAAGGAGCAGTACCTGCGTCCGCTGCTCGACGGCGAAGTCTTCTCCTGCTACTCGATGACGGAGCCGCAGGGCGGCGCCGACCCGACACAGTTCACGACGTCGGCCGTGCGCGACGGCGACGACTGGGTGATCAACGGCTACAAGTTCTTCTCGTCCAACGCGTCGACGTCCACGTTCCTCATCGTCATGGTGGTGACCAACCCCGACGTCAGCCCGTACCAGGGCATGTCGATGTTCCTCGTGCCAACCAACACGCCGGGCGTCAACATCATCCGCAACTCGGCGATCTACGGAGAATCCGACGGCCACGGCTCGCACGCCCTCATCCATTACGACAATGTGCGCGTACCGAATTCGGCCGTGCTCGGCGGCGAGGGCCAGGCGTTCGTAATCGCGCAGACGCGCCTGGGCGGCGGCCGGATCCACCACGCGATGCGCACCATCGGGCTCGCGCAGAAGGCGCTGGACATGATGTGCGAGCGGGCGCTGTCCCGGCACACCGCCGGCAGCCTGCTGGCCGACAAGCAGGCCGTGCAGGGCTTCATCGCCGACTCGTGGGCGCAGCTGCAGCAGTTCCGGCTGCTGGTGCTGCACACCGCGTGGAAGATCGACAAGTACAACGACTACAAGAAGGTCCGCAAGGACATCGCGGCGGTCAAGGTCGTCATGCCGACGGTGCTGCACGACATCGCTTGGCGCGCAATGCAAGTGCACGGTGCACTCGGGGTCACCAATGAAGTGCCGTTCCTGGGCATGGTCGCCGGCGCCGCCGTGATGGGACTGGCCGACGGACCGACCGAGGTGCACAAGGTCACGGTGGCCAAGCAGGTGCTGCGGGACTACACGGGCACCGACAAGCTGTGGCCGACGGAGTGGCTGCCCGGCAAACGCGAAGCGGCACAGGCGAAGTACGCCGAGTACCTGGAGCTCGAAGTGGGGAGCCTCTAGGCCCCATCCCCTTGAGATTGACAAAGTGGTCGCTGAAGGCGCGCATACCCGGCCATTGCGTCAATCTCGGCGTATCAGCCCCTTAACTCGTCAGCAACCGCGTCACGCCCCGCATCACCGTCCGGCTGGCGGTATGCCTAACTTCTGCCAGCAGCGACGGCGCTGCCGGCAGCGGGGCACTGCCCAGCCGTGGGAACAGCGCCAGCGCGTTGGTGCGGTCGATCTCGCGGCGCCCGGCGTCGTCCAATCCCCCGTACGTCTCCAGCCCGGCCGCGTACAGCTGGCTCACCTCGACCGGCGCGAACGGGAAGTCCGAGCCGAACGTCACGTGCCCCGGTTTGGCGAAGGCCAGCAGCGACGGCAGCGCGGCCGCTGTGGACGACAGCGCGGTGTCGAAGTAGAAGCTCGCGAAGTCGTCGAGATGATCGGCCGGGCTGCCGCCGACATCACTCGTGATACCCATGGCCATCCGGTAGGACGCATACGGGACGAAGCCGCCGGCATGGCTCAGGATGAACCGGATGTTCGGGTAGCGGCGTCGAATACCGTTGCGCACCAGCAGATATGCCGCCCGGCTGGTGTCCAACAGGAAGTCGGCGGCGAACGGCAGCACGCCGTCGATCGTGGGGCCGGGCAGCTCGGCGGGGTGGATGAACACCACCGCTGAACGCTTGTCGAGCTCCGCGAACAACGCGTCCTGGCCCTGCGCGGCGACATAGGTCCCCGCACTGTTGGCGAGCAGGAACACTCCGTCGGCCCCCAGTTCGTCGAGTGCGCGCACCGCCTCGGCGACGGAGGCGTCCAGATGCGGCATCGGCAGTGTGGCGAAGAACCCGAACCGATCCGGTTGGGCGGCAACCAGTTCGGCGCTGTAGTCGTTCACGTCACGGGCCAACGCTGCCGCGTCAGCCGCGGCCTGCAGCATCGTCGTGCCCGGCGCGGACACCGACAGGATCGCCGTGGCGACGCCGAGGCGAGCCATCGCGTCCAGGGATGCTTCGGGAGTCCAGTCCGGCATTGCCCGGCCGCCGGCATCGCCGATGCCGGCCTTGTCCAACACCTTTCGGTATACCGGCGGAACCATGTGGTGGTGTGTGTCAATTCGGTTCATGATGCTTCCTCCTCCGGTGATTCGTGCACGATATTCCGCGCATACCGCGGACTTTCGTGCACAAATCGCGGGACTAGTCTGGGATTCCCGCCCCGGCGAGCGCGGGGACGGTGTCTTCGCGGTGCAGCAATGACCTGACTGCGGTCGTGAACTGCTCGAGCCTGTCGACGCTGGATTGCATCTCGTGGCCCCAGATGCTGATGCCCTGGTGAGTGGTCGGCTTCCAGGTCGCTTCGTCGACCACCAGCGGGTTCCATCCCACTTCCCATTCGAAACCGGACGGCGTGACGGCGTAGTACGACAGCTCGCGGTCGTTGGTGTGCTGACCGACGCCCAGGGCCATGTCGAACCCCAGTGCCCGCACGCGCTGGTAGCTGTCCGTCAGGTCGTCCAGCTCGGCGACCTGAATGTTGAGGTGTTGCACGCGGGTCCGAATCGGGTTGATGGGCAACCGATTCACCGCAGCGATGGCCACGGAGTGGTGACGCCGGTTGACGCGCAGGAACCGGATCTTGACCTTGACGCCGCTCATGGTTTCGTCGATGAAGTCGCTGAGCCGGGCGTCGAGCAGCGTGTTGTAGTAGCCGCGCACCTGATGCGGCTTGGTGCTGGTGACAGCGACGTGTCCGAGCCCGAACTCCCCGGTGACGAAACCCTTTCCGGCCACGGACAATTGTCCATCGATGTGCGCACGGGTGTACAGCTCCTGTGCCAGCCCGTTGGGACCGGGGATCCGTACCAGGCGCTCGACGCCGCGCAGCGCGGCCTCCTCGTCGGTGCCGATGGTGACAGGCACGCCGCACCGGTGCACCCGGCCGAGGACCTCGTCGAAGGTTTCGTGGTCGTCGATCTGCCAGCCCAGCGTGGTGACATCCTCGGCCGGCCCGCGCCGCAGAAGGAACCGGCATTCCTGTTCGTCGAGCCGGAAGCGGAGGGCGTCGGTGTCGAGGTCGTCGAGGTGCATGCCGATCGCGTCGCGGCCGAACCGTCGCCAGTCGGCGAACCGTTCCGTTTCGACCACCAGATAACCGAGCGAGACATTGCCGAAGATACTCATGGCCGGAATACCGTGCTTTCCGAGAGGAATTCGTCGACGAGTTGATTGAACAGATCGGCACGCTCCCACTGCATCCAGTGCCCGGTGCGGCTGGTCATGACCAGTTCGGCGTTGGGCATGATGTTCTGCAGCATGGGTCCGCCCGACGGCCGGTTCACCTTGTCGTCGCGTCCCCACAGGATCAAGGTTGGCGTCTGCAGCGATGCCAGCCGTGAGTCGCGCGTCAGGTCCATACGCCACAGCGTCCGCAGCGCGAACGGTCCCGACGGCCGACTCAGCGGCGGGTTGGCCACCACCTCCGGGTCGATCGATGCCGCGTAGCGCAGGTCGATCAGCTCGTCGGGCACCGAATCACCTTCGTAGACCAGGTAATTGCGGATGAACGTGGCCAGCTTCTCGCGGCTGGGTCCCGAGCCGCCGTAGTACGCCAGCAGGCTGTTCAGGCCATCCGTCGGCAACCCGCGCGTGGTGCCGATACCGCCGGGGCCCATCAGCACCAGCTTGCCGACGCGGCCCGGGGTGTCCAGCGCCAGCCGCAGCGCCGCGGCGCCGCCGTACGAGTTGCCGATCAGATGTGCTGTGCTGATGCTCAATTCGTCAAGCATCCCTCGCATCGCGTCGGCCAGAGAGCCGAAAGGATCGGACTTGTCGATGCTCTTCGACGAGCGCCCGTATCCCGGCATGTCGGGAACGAGGACGCGGTAGCGCTTGGCGAGGGCGTCGATGTTGCGCGAGTAGTTGGTGACGCCGGAGGCACCCGGGCCGCCGCCGTGCAGCAGCACCACCGCGGGGCCCGAACCCGCCTCGGCGACAAAGATCTTCCGGCCGCCGACGGTGACGGTGTGTTCGGTGAGGGTGGTGGTCATGCGGATGCTCCTGTCAGGGTGGTGAGGTTCAGCCCGGCCGGCGGGGCCGGGAGTGGTTGTCCGGATGACGTTGCGGCGTAGATGAATCCGTCCGGCCGGATCACCACCGCGTCGGCCTTGCGGTCACCGAGCCACCGCACCAGGCTCGGTTCGGTGATCTGCAGGATCGACGCGCCGGCCGCTGTCCAGGCCGCCGCCCCGGCCGGCACCGCGCCGGTATGCAGCACCGTCCAGCGCCCACCGAGCAGTTCGTCAAGGGGCGTGCCATCCACCGTGGGTTGCGGAATCTGCCAGCCCACCGCGGGATGCGCCGCGGCGAAGAAGCCGTCGTCGTAGTGGGCGTCGGGAATCCACCAGAACTTCTGGCCCACGGCGTTGGCGCCGGGGATCCGGGTCACCGCCCGCACGACATGGTTGCGGATGGCGGCCAGCCAGGGCCGCCGCTCGGTGATGATCCGCCCGACCAGCACCGCGCGGCGGGTGACTTCGGTGACGTGCGGTTTGCGTTCTGCGGCATAGGAATCCAGCAACGAGTCCGGAGCCTGACCGCGTAGGACCGCGGCCAGCTTCCAGCACAGATTGGCCGCATCGCGTACGCCTGCAGACATGCCCTGGCCGATCCACGGCGGCATGGCGTGCGCGGCATCACCGGCCAGGAACACCCGGCCGACCCGCCAGCGGTCCGCTACCCGCACATGGTGGCTGTAGACGACGGCGCGCAGCACTTCCACATGCTCGGGTGTGACGCCCTGCTCCCGCAGCACGTTCCAGACGGCGTCATGGCTGGTGAGGTATGTCTCGTCCTCCCCCGCCCGGGCGGGATACTCCCATCGATGATGTCCCAGCGGGGTCGGGCAGTCGACCGTCGGCCGTGCGGGATTGCAGTGAAACCGCAAGCGGTCGTGGGCATCCCACTCCTTGATCACCTTGGTGTCGATGACGACCCAACGCTCAGCGTAGGTGCGTCCGCTGTACCCGACGCCGAGCACGCCACGCGTCGCCGACGAGCCACCGTCCGAGGCGATGACGTAGCGGGCCGTCACCCGCTTGAACGTGTCGGCGCGCAGGTCGGCGAGGAGCAGTTCGACGTCGTCGGTCCGGTTGGTCACCCGCAGGCATTCGTGCTCCAGGAGGACCTCGACGTTGGCGAACCTGGCCACGCCTTCACGGAGCACCGAGTCGACCGCGGGCTGGTACAGGAACTGCTGCGACGGATGCCCGCACCCGCGCCCGTAGATCACCGTTTCGATGAACGGACGGCCATCGGCGTCGACAAAGGCGACCGGGCGGCCGGGCAGCATGTCGCGCTGCAGCCGTTCGGCCAGGCCCACCGCCTGCCAGACCCGCAGCACTTCCTCGTCGGTGGAGATCGCCCGGGCCCGGCTGTAGATATCCGGGTCGCGCTCGACCACCAGCACCTTGAGGCCCAGTTGGCCCAACAGGTTGGCTGCCGTGGCGCCGGTGGGTCCGTACCCGATGACGGCGACGTCGTAGGTGTCTTCACTACTCATTAGGGCCTCCGCTTGTTCTGTAGTGATCGCTACGGTAATGTAGTGATCGCTACAGAGTCAAGAGTCGGGAGTGAAAATGGCAGAAACACCCAAGCCGCGCCGCAAGCGGGCCGACGGCGAACAGTCGCGCGAGCGAATCCTGGATGCTGCCAACGAGATTGCCTCCGAACGCGGTTACGAGGGCACCAGCATCGGACTGGTCAGCAAGAAGTGCGGCCTGCCCGCCAGCTCCATCTATTGGCACTTCAAGGACAAGGACGACCTGCTGGCCGCGGTGATAGACCGCAGTTTCGAGACCTGGCTACGCGTCTGGGAACTCCCCTCCGACGGCGAGCCGCGCGAACGCGTCATCGGCCTGGCGAAGCAGCTCGCAAAAGGCCTGCTCGACAATCCCGATTTCCTGCGCCTCGGCCTGATGCTCGCGCTGGAGCGCCGGCCCATCGAACCGAGTGCCCGCGCGCGGTTCCTGCAGGCGCGCACGCAGGCCACCGGGTCGCTCACCGCGGCGCTCAGCGAACTGGCCCCCGGCCTCACCGACGCCCAGGTCCGGCTGCTGGTGAACTACTCCATCGCCGGCGCCGACGGGCTGTTCATCGCCAAGGAACTCGGCGGCGATTCCGTGGACCTGCTGGAGTTGTTCGAGATGCATGCCAACGCCATCTACGACACCGCGTTGCGGATGCTCGCCGAGAACACGCAATGACGACGACCGTCGGGGCCACCGTGCCCATCGTCGCCGCCGTCGCCCGGACGGCGACGGTGACGTACGCCGAGATCGTCTCGTCGATCCCGGCACGCTCCGCCGGTCCGGATGCCCGGGACCGCATTGACGAACTCATCGAAACCACCTCTGCCGCAATGGAGAACGCGGGAGCACGCCGCGCGAAGGTCATCTCGCTACTCAGCCCGGCCGAGCCCGCGTCGATACGCAACACCGTCTACTGCCTGATCGATGGGGACGCTGATCACCGTGCCATCGAACGTGACATCCACGCCGCGGTGGACGTCAGCGGAGTTCCCGGCTTCCGCCTGAAGCAAGCCGTGCAGTTCGAACGCGTCGGTCCGCTGCGCATTCCGGAAATCGGCACGTTCGTGGGCACCAAGGTGACGGCGCTCGTCGAGATCGCCGCCGAAAGCGCCGGATTCCCAACATGATCTACATCAGCGACGTCACCCTGCGCGACGGCATGCACGCCGTGCGCCACCAGTACAGCATTGCGCACGCAGTCTCGATCGCCACCGCACTCGACGCCGCGGGCGTCGCGTCCATCGAGGTCGCACACGGCGACGGGCTGGGCGGGTCAAGTTGCGTGTACGGCTTCGGCGCGCACACCGACCTGGAGTGGATCTCGGCCGTCGCCTCCGCGGTGTCCCGCGCACGCATCGCCACACTGATCCTGCCCGGCATCGGCACGGTGCGAGAGCTGCGTGACGCCCATCGCGCCGGAGTGACCGTCGTCCGCGTCGGAACTCACTGCACCGAGGCCGACGTGTCCGCGCGCCACCTCACCACCGCCCGCGAGCTCGGCATGGACCCCGTCGGTTTCCTCATGATGAGCCACCTCACCACCCCCACTGCACTCGCCGAACAGGCCCGGCTGATGGAGAGCTACGGGGCGACATGCATCTACGTCGTCGACTCCGGTGGGGCCATGACGATGCGTGACGTCGCCGACCGCGTCGATGCCCTACGCCAAACACTCAATGCCGCAACGGAAATCGGTATCCATGCGCACCACAACCTGTCGCTGGGCGTTGCCAACTCGCTGGCCGCGGTGGAACATGGCGCCACTCGGGTCGACGCGTCCCTCGCCGGGATGGGTGCCGGCGCCGGCAACGCACCGCTGGAGGTCTTCATCGCCGCGGCGACCAAGCTGGGCTGGGAGCACGGGTGCGATCTGCATGCGCTGCAGGATGCCGCCGACGATCTGGTCCGGCCGCTGCAGGAACGCCCGGTCCGGGTCGACCGGGAGACGCTGACGCTCGGCTACGCGGGCGTGTATTCGAGTTTCCTGCGGCACGCGGAGATCACCGCCGAGCGCTTCGATGTCGACGCGCGCACGCTGTTGGAGGAAGCGGGGCGCCGGGGGCTCGTCGGCGGCCAGGAGGACATGCTCGTCGACATCGCGCTGGATCTCACCCACGCCGAGAGCGTCTGAGCGAGCCGCGGGCCGGTGGCGCCCGAGCTCCGTCTCGCACCACCTGGGCGCGCTCGGCCTTGCAACTGACAACTCGACACACCCGGGAAGCAGACGTGCGGGACTCCCTACGCGACCAGCTCCACCAACGTCGCGTTGGCAGTGCCGCCACCCTCACACATGGTCTGCAGGCCGTAGCGAATTCCGTTGTCCCGCATATGGTTGATCATCCGGGTCATCAGCACCGCGCCGGACGCCCCCAGCGGATGCCCCAGCGCGATGGCCCCACCGAGAGGATTCAGCGCCGCTTCGGAAGCACCGGTGTCGGCCAGCCAGGCCAGCGGCACCGGGGCGAAGGCCTCGTTCACCTCGAACACGCCGATCTCGCCGATACCCACGCCCGTCTTTCGCAGCACCTTCTGGGTCGCCGGAATCGGGCCGGTCAACATCAGCACGGGGTCGGCGCCCGTCACCGCGCCGGCGACGTACCGCACCAGTGGGGTGAGTCCGAGCTGGATCGCATTCTCCAGCGTCATCACCAAAAGTGCTGCCGCACCGTCGGAAATCTGCGATGAGTTGCCGGCGTGGATCACACCGTCCTCCTGGAACGCCGGCTTGAGGCCGCCCAGCTTCTCGACCGTAGTCCCCCGCCGGATGCCCTCGTCCTCGTGCACCACACCGCCATCGTAGGTGAACACCGGAACGATCTGTGTGATGAACGCGCCCGAATCCTGTGCGGCCGCGGCGAGTTCGTGCGACCGCGCGGAGTACTCGTCGAGCCGGGCCCGCGACAGCCCCCACTTCTGCGCGATCATCTCGGCTGAGATGCCCTGGTTGAAACCGAAACCGTCATACCGGGCAAGTGCTTTGGGTCCGTACGGCTGGCCCGTCTGCCTGGCCGCGCCCAAAGGCACCCGACTCATCACCTCGACGCCACCGGCCACCACGACGTCCTGCTGACCCGACATCACCGCCTGCACCGCGAAATCCAATGCCTGTTGCGATGATCCGCACGCCCGGTTGACGGTCGTCCCCGGAATCGACTCGGGCCAGCCGGCGGCCAGCACCGACCAGCGGGCGATGTTGGAAGACTGGTCACCCACCTGCGAGACGCAGCCCCACACCACGTCGTCGACGAGTTCCGGTGCCACGCCGGAGCGCTCCATCAATTCGTTGAGAACCACCGCGGACAGGTCAGCGGCATGCTGGCCCGCCAATCCCCCGTTGCGCTTACCGACAGCGGTCCGCACAGCTTCAACAATGACGACTTCACGCATGGCCGCTCCCTGCTCCGTAGACATCTCCGATGGCACCGTCGGCCCGCAGGCCGGCGATCTCCTCAGCGCTGTAACCCAATTCGCCGAGGATCACGTCCGTATGCTCACCCAGCCCGGGAACTGCACCCATGCCGAGCTCGAGTCCGCTGATCACCGGCGGCGGCAACAACGCCTGGATGGGGCCGCGCGGTGTGCTGACCTCACGCCACCGGTCGCGGGCCTTGAGGTGCGGATGCGCGATCACCTCACTGGGCACGTTGTACCGTGAGTTGCCGATCCCGGCGGCGTCAGCGATCTGCTGAATGTCATCGAGATCGCGCTCTGTGCACCAGGATTCGATCACGGCATGGAGTTCGTCGCGGTGTGCGCAGCGGTCCGAGTTGCTCGCGAACCGGGGATCGTCAGCGAGGTCGGGCCGGTCGATGATCTCCCGGGCCAGCCGCTGCCACTCCCTGTCGTTGGTGGTGCCGAGCACCACCCGCTGGCCGTCCCGTGTCGCAAAGGCGCCATACGGTGCAACGGCCGGCGACGCCATCCCGAGCGGCTGCTGGTTGACGCCGGAATGCTGCGTGTAGGTCAGCGGGTAACCCATGATGTCGGTCATCGTGTCGAACAGACTGACCGCGACCGCCGGCGCCGCACCGGTCGACACTCCACGCTCCCGGCCCAACAGCAGCGCCATGATCGACAGCGCCGAGTACAGGCCCGTGCTGATATCGGCGACGGGCGGACCGGGTTTGGCCGGCATCCCCGGAAATCCGGTCGCCGCGCAGGACCCTGATTCCGCCTGCACCAGAAGGTCATACGCACGTTTTTGGGAAAGAGGGCCCGTGGCTCCATATCCGGAGATCTCGACGGGGATCACCTGCGGGTGCCGCCCGCGTAGGTCGTCCGGCGACAACCCCAATCGTGCGGTGGCACCTGGTGCGAGGTTGGAGACGAAGGCGTCGGCGCCGTCCAACAATTGGTGCAGAACCGCAATGCCTTTGTCGGACTTGAGGTTCAGGGTGATCGACTGCTTGCCCCGGTTGGCCCAGACGAAATGCGCGGCCTGGCCGCGGACGACGTCGTCGTAGTCGCGGGCGAAGTCACCACCCTGGGGATTTTCGACCTTGATCACGCGGGCACCGAAGTCGGCCAGCACGCGCGTGCACATGGGCGCGGACACCGCCTGCTCCATCGCGACGACGGTGATCCCGGCCAGCGGCAGCGACTGCGCTTCGGTCACCCCCTCACATAACCATGCCGGTGCCAACCGGCAGGCTGCGGGCCCGCTCAGGAGTCCGATGCACAGGTCACATCGACGTAGACGTTGTTGACCACGCGGGAGTCCGCACGCTGGGTCGGGTCTGCCGGGTTGGGCAATCCGTGCACGTCCGTCACCGTGCACGCGGACAGCGGTGCACTCGGAAACCCGTTGACCTGCACGTTGTAACCCTCGCTGCGCAGCGTGGACACGACGTCGGCACCGTTGTTGCCGGACACACTGGCGGCCTGCGCCGGGCCGGCAGCCGTCAGGGTGGCCGCCGCCAGAGCTGCGGCAGCGGTGGAGAAGAAGGCAATCTTGCTGATCATTTCGGTGTCCCTTCACGGTGGGTTGCTGACGGCTTCCAGCCTCGAATCGGCCGACAAGGGTTCCCCGGAGGAACGATGAAGATTCGTTAAAGAACGCTGCGCTGACCACGTCATCTGGTCGACCTCGCCATCTCGCGGGTGCACTATGAGCAGGTGAACGGCACTGACCCCACGCTGCGCGCGCTGGTTGTCGACGACGAGGCGGCACTGGCCGACGTCGTGGCCAGCTACCTCAAGCGCGAACAGTTCGAGGTGCGCATCGCCAACGACGGCCCGTCGGCCCTGGTCGCGGCCCGCGAACTCGATCCCGACGTGGTGATTCTCGACATCGGGCTGCCCGGGCTCGACGGCATCGAGGTGTGCCGACAGCTCCGGGTGTTCTCGGACGCGTACGTCGTGATGCTGACCGCCCGCGATACGGAGATCGACACCATCGTCGGCCTGTCGGTCGGGGCGGACGACTACGTCACCAAGCCGTTCAGTCCCCGCGAGGTGGTCGCCCGGATCCGCGCCATGTTGCGCCGGCCCCGGCGTGCCCCCGATCCCGGCCAGGCAACGGGAACCCCGCCACGCGTGTTCGGGGACCTGCACATCGACACCGACAGCCGACAGACGCTGCTCGGCGGCGCACCAATCATGCTGACCCGCACCGAGTTCGACGTACTGGCGGCGCTGTCGTCACGCCCGCGGCAGGTGTGGACGCGGCAGCAATTGCTGGAAGCGGTCTGGGGCGAATCGTGGTTCGGCAACGACAACGTCGTTGACGTCCACGTCGGCCATCTACGCCGAAAGCTGGGCGACAACTCGGCCGAGCCGCGCTACGTCACCACGGTGCGCGGCGTCGGATACCGGATGGGAGAAGGGTGATGGCCCAGGCACATCCGCGCAGCAAGCACGGAATTCGCAGCCGCCTGCTGGTCACCAACGCGGTCGTCGTTGTCGCGGCCATCGCCACCACGACGACCGTTGCCCTCATCATCGGGCCGCCGATGTTCCGGAAGGTGATGCAGGACGTGCTGGTCCCCGGGCGCACCGGTCCGCACCCCTACGAGCACGTGTTCCGTCAGGCGACGGCCGTCTCCGTGGGAATGTCACTCGCGGTGGCCGCCACCACCGCACTCGCGCTGAGTTGGTATCTGAGTAGGCGGATGCACCGATCGACCTCCGAGCTCGCTGCCGCCGCAACCGCCGTCGCCGACGGGAACTACGACATCCGGGTGTCGCCACCACACCTGGGTACCGAATTCGACACCATTGCAGACGCTTTCAACACCATGGCCGAGCAGCTCGGCTCCGTCGAGACGACGCGGCGTCAGCTCCTGGCCGACCTGGCGCACGAGCTCCGCACGCCCGTCTCCGTCATCGACGCGTATCTCGAGTCGATCGAGGACGGCATCCATCCGCTCGATGCGACCACCATCGGCGTGCTGCGCGACCAGACCCGCCGCCTGGCCCGGCTCAGTTCCGATGTTCGCGCACTGTCCGACGCCGAACGCGACATGGCGCTCGTCGATACGCAGTCCGTCGCGCCCGCGACGCTGATCGCCACGGCCGTCGACGCCTTCGCCGCACCGTACCGCGCCAAAGGTGTTGCGCTGACGTCGGATATTGCGCCCGGCCTGCCCGACTTGTGGGCCGACCCGCAGCGGCTCGACCAGGTCCTCGCCAATCTACTGACCAATGCGTTGCGGCACACCGAAGCCGGCGGCACGGTGCGGGTCGCGGCGGCGAATGTTGGCGGGTCGATACGGATCCAGGTGTGCGACGACGGCGACGGCATCGCCGCCGAGCATCTGCCGCGGTTGTTCGAGCGGTTCTACCGGGCCGACTCGGCGCGCGACCGCGCGCACGGCGGTTCGGGTATCGGGCTCGCGATCGCCAAGGCCCTGGTCGAGGCCCACCACGGCCGCATCACGGCGACCAGCGCCGGCGTCGGCAGCGGCGCGACGTTCACTGTCGACTTGCCCAGCCGCGCAACGTCGCTCGCCGCGGCGCGCGAGGCCTGATCCGGACTCAGATGGTGCGCTTCAGCCCGACGTGGGCGGCCTCGTACCCGAGCTGGCTGTAGAAGGCCCGCGCCCTTTCGCGCACCTCGTCGGTGGTGACCTGCGCCAATTGCGCCCCGTGTGCGCGGCCGTAGTTGTGGGCCCACTCGACGAGTGCCGTGCCAAGGCCTTGTGCGCGTTCAGCTTTGGCGACGCGCAGTCCCTCGATCTGCAACCGGGTGGCGCCGCTGCGGGACAGGCCGGGGATGACGGTCAGCTGGATGGTCGCGACCACCACATCAGAATCGTTCAGAACGACTCCGAGGTAGTTGGATCGATTGCGCACGACGGCGTCGTAGGCCCCCTCGTAGCGTTCGAGGTCGGCGCCTTCGCGATCCCGGGCGAACTCGTCGTCGGACAGCAGCGCGGCAATCACGCCCACGTGCTCGCGCGTCGCGCGCTGCACCCGGAAGGTGCGGCCGGCAACGTGCAGCAGTCCGCGCACCGAGGACTGCGCCAGTGCCTGGAGACGCGCCACCAAGAGGTCCAGCCACGCCCCCACATTGGCGCGTGCCTCGGCGGTGTCGGGATAGCGGCAGCGCAGATGGAGCCCGGACTGGTCCTGGATGAACCAGAGCATGACACCGTCGGTTTGGATGCTCGCGCCCACATACTGGGCGTCGAGTCCGACCGCGTCGATACGCACCGGGAGCTTGCGTAGGTCCAGCCAGGAGATCGCGAACATGCCTGGGGCCATGGGCATTCCGCCCCACGGAGCCAGCACGTCGGCCAGCGGCCAGGATCCGAGCTGTACCGCTTCCTTGACCGCGTCAGCCGCGGCACGCGGCTCGGCGACCGCCGACTCCAGGACAGAATTGGTGATGAACCAGCCCACGGAGTCGTGCCAGATCTCCTCGTACCGGCTGTGCACCGGGAACACTGCGCGCAGCGGTGCCCCCGCCAACTCGAGCGTGACCGCCGTCATCGCGACCACCGCGAGCGCCAGCGTCGAGACGCCGTCGTTGCGGGCCTGTGCGGCGAACGCGGCGCCGTCGTCGACATCGAACACGTCACGCACTTCGACCCGCTCGGGATGCGTCCCCGATTCACCCAGCGACAGTGGAAATCGCGGCATGACCCCACCGCTGTCGCTGATGATCTGTGCCCACCGGTCACGCACGTGGTCCGGCGCCGTGGGCCGGTCCAGGAGTGCCTGCGTGTGCTCGACGAACGCCGGGGCGGGCTCCAGTGCCGGCGTGCGCCCTGTCAGCATCGACAGCAGGTCCCGAGCCATCACCAACATCGACCACATGTCGACGTGAGCGTGATCGGCCGCGATGACCACCGTCAGTCCGGCGGCGGTCTCCAGCACACAGAGCCGGTGCGAGGGCCGCTGATATGGCGAGCACGTCGCATTCAGGACGGCCTGCAGGGCGTCGTTGACCGCTTGGCCTTCCGCGATCTGATGTTCGACCCATCGGCCGGGACGAATGCCGATCTCGTGCAACTCTGGATCGCCGTCCGGCCCGGGGGTGAATGCGGTGCGGAGGGTGCCGTGGCGGGCGATCACCGCCAGCCACGCCTCGGCCAGTGATTCGCGGCTGACCTGAGCCGGCAGCCGGATGGACAAGGCCATCCAGGAGCCTGGTCGCGTGCCCGCGCCAACGTGTATGCGCTGGTCAAAGGACACCGGCAGCTGCCGACCGAGATCGGAAACCGAGACGTCATAGCCCCAGAGTCGTCCGAATGGCAGCCGTAGGTGCGCCACGTTGGTGAGCCGCATGGCGGTACCCTAACGCCCCGGCTAGCCTGAATGCTCGGTCAGCGCGGTCGGCTCGGGGTTGAGGCGGTCGGTCATGAAAAGAGTTGTTTGATGCCCACTTTCGTGGTTCCCGGCGCAGAACTTGCTGTTGAACTCAGCGACGAAGGTGGACATCCCGTGGTGCAACTGCACGGGCTCACCTCCAGTCGCGCGCGCGACCGGGTGCTCAATCTGGACCTCGGGAGGGGCCTCAGCGGAACTCGATTGTTGCGGTACGACGCCCGCGGGCACGGCAAATCGACGGGACGCAAAGTCCCCGAAGATTACCGGTGGGAACGCCTTGCCGAGGACCTGTTGCGGCTGCTCGACCGGTGGTTTCCCGGCGAGAGCGTGCACGGAGTCGGCCCGTCCATGGGGACCGGCACGCTGCTGCATGCGGCTGCCCGCGAGCCGGACCGTTTCGCGGGCCTCACGTTGATGGTGCCGGCCACCGCGTGGGAAACCCGGGTCGCACAGGCCGCGCATTACCAGGCTGCGGCGACACTCATCGAAACGGAGGGAGTCGGGGCGTTCATCGCATCGGCGCGAGGGACGACGCCGCCGCCGGCCACCGTCGGCGCGCCGGAAACGGTTCCCGATGTCGCCGATGCGCTGCTGCCGTCACTGTTCCGCGGAGCGGCCCTCAGCGACCTGCCGCCGCGCGAGGCCCTCGCCGGAATCGACGTGCCGACGACGATTCTGGCCTGGATCGACGACCCGGCACATCCGCTGTCGACCGCGGAATCACTGCACGCCCTGCTGCCGAAGTCCACGCTCACCGTGGCGCACACCCCGGCCGACGTCGAGACCTGGCCGACCGTATTGAGCGAGGACGTCGCCCGCCGAGGCTGATTGAGGCACCCGCGCACTGCGGCCGGAATCGGATTCTGCCGTTGATACGTCCGTAACACCCATGCCACAGAGGATTTCTAGGGTGTTGCCGAAGGTTCAAAAGTGCAGTTACAGGCAGTGAAGGAAAATCCATTGACCGGCAACATCACTCGCGCGCAGGCAATTGCACAGGTCGAGGCCTATGTGCCCCCTGCCGTCAGCTTCGACCCTGCCGAGGCACCAGGCCAGATTTTCGGGGCCAATGTTTTCACCAAATCCGAGATGCGAGCACGGCTGCCGAAGGCCATCTACAAGTCGGTGGTGGCGACAATCGAAAAAGGCGCCAAGCTGGATCCGACCGTCGCGGACGCGGTCGCGGCAGCGATGAAGGACTGGGCTCTGGAAAACGGCGCGACCCATTACGCGCACGTGTTCTACCCGATGACGGGCCTGACCGCCGAGAAGCACGACAGCTTCCTGGAGCCGGTCTCCGACGGTCAGACCCTGGCCGAGTTCGCCGGCAAGACGTTGATCCAGGGCGAGCCGGATGCCTCCAGCTTCCCGTCGGGCGGCCTGCGGTCGACGTTCGAGGCCCGCGGCTACACCGGCTGGGATGTCACCAGCCCGGCCTACATCCTGGAGAACCCGAACGGCAACACGCTGTGCATCCCCACCGTGTTCGTCTCGATGACGGGTGAGGCGCTGGATTACAAGACCCCGCTGCTGCGCAGCCAGCAGGCCATGGGCACGCACGCCGAGCGCATTCTGAAACTGTTCGGCCACGAGAACCTGGAGAAGGTGGTCTCCTTCTGTGGTCCCGAGCAGGAGTACTTCCTGGTCGACCGCCACTTCTTCCTCGCGCGACCGGACCTGATCAACTCCGGCCGCACCCTGTTCGGAGCCAAGCCGCCCAAGGGGCAGGAGTTCGACGACCACTACTTCGGTGCCATCCCCGAACGCGTGCTGGGCTTCATGATGGATACCGAGCGGGAGCTGTTCAAGCTCGGCATTCCCGCCAAGACCCGCCACAACGAGGTTGCGCCCGGCCAGTTCGAGATCGCGCCGATGTTCGAGCGGGCCAATATCGCCTCGGACCACCAGCAGTTGCTGATGACCATCTTCAAGACCATCGCCAAGAAGCACGGCATGGAATGCCTGTTCCATGAAAAGCCGTTCGCCGGGGTGAACGGTTCGGGTAAACACGTCAACTTCTCGATGGGCAACGCCGAGTTGGGCTCGCTGCTGGTGCCCGGTGACACTCCGCACGAGAACGCCCAATTCCTGGTGTTCTGCGCGGCGGTCATCCGCGCGGTGCACAAATTCGGTGGCCTGCTCCGGGTTTCGGTGGCATCGGCGACCAACGACCACCGCCTCGGTGCCAACGAGGCGCCGCCCGCGATCATCTCGATCTTCCTCGGCGACCAGCTGGCCGACGTCTTCGAGCAGATCGCCAAGGGCGCTGCGACGTCGTCAAAAGGCAAGGGCAGCATGATCATCGGCGTCGATACCTTGCCGGTACTCCCCACCGATCCCGGCGACCGCAACCGCACCAGCCCGTTCGCCTTCACCGGCAACCGATTCGAATTCCGGGCACCGGGATCCGGGCAGACGGTCGCCGTGCCGATGATCGTCCTGAACACCATCATGGCCGATTCGTTCGACTACATGGCCACGGTGCTGGAGAGCGCGGTTGCCGACGGCAAGGACTTCGACACCGCGGTGCAGAAGCTGCTGACGGACATCATCACCGAACACGGCGCGGTGGTCTTCAACGGGGACGGCTATTCGGAGAACTGGCAGGCCGAGGCCGCCGCCCGCGGACTGCCCAACCTCAAGACCACGCTGGACGCCATTCCGGAGCTGATCAAGCCCGAGGTCGTGGAAGTCTTCGAGAAATACGGGGTCTTCAACGAGCGCGAGCTGCACAGCCGCTACGAGGTGCGCCTGGAGCAGTACGCCCTGACCATCGGTGTAGAGGCCAAGCTGGCGCTGGAGATCGGTTCGACCACGATCCTGCCGGCAGCCATCCGCTACCAAACCGAGCTCGCACAGAATGCCGCGGCGTTGACGGCGGCCGGTGTGACACCGAGTTTGTCTCTCCTGCAAGCGGTTTCGGAGCCGATCACCGCGCTCACCGACGCACTGGCCACATTGAAGGCCGCACTGGCCGATCATTCGGCAGCGTCGGCCCTCGAAGAGGCCCAGCACGCCCAAGAGGCGCTGTTGCCCGCCATGGACGCCGTCCGTGCTGCCAGTGACACCCTCGAAAGCATCGTGGCCGACGACCTCTGGCCGCTGCCGACCTACCAGGAGATGCTCTACATCCTCTGAGTCGAACTACGACGGAGCCGATGTCGCCGGTATCGGCGGCATCGGCGCCCGGTCAGGTGATCGATACCAGCTCATGGACGGGGTCGATGGGCAGGTCGGTGTCGACAGTCGCGTTGACTTCGACGTAGTTCAGCATGATGGCGCCATTGTGGTTGTCCAGGAACGCGATATCGGCAGCGTCGCGGCCAGTTGCGATGCGCACCATGGATTGTCGCGGGGCCAATCCCGTCGCATCCACTACGCACCACTGCCCGTCGACCAACGCTTCGGCGACGGTGTGGAAGTCCATGGGCGTACACCCTGGTGCGTAGACCGCGACCAGACGAGCGGGGACTTTCGCAGCGCGCAGCAGCGCGACCACCAGGTGGGCGTAGTCACGACAGACTCCCCTGCCCGCCAGCAGCGTGTCCACCGCGCCGTCGATCGGATCGCTGGAGCCCGGAACGTAATTCAGCCGGTACCTCACCCAGTAGGACACCTTCTCCAGCAACGTTGCCGCATCCGAGTGCTGGCCGAACTCCGTCGCCGCGAAGCCGTAGAGCCTGTCCGCTTCGGCGTAGCGGCTCGGCCGTAGGTACAGGGTTCTGTCGTATTCGGTGACCGGCGCCGGGTCCGTTCGACCGGTGATCGTGGCCGAGTACTGGACGCTGACATTGCCGACCTGGGCATCGAACGTGTGAATGCGGGTGCCGTGCGCGCCAGAGATCTCGTGAGCCTGTATCTCGTTGCCGTCCAACGTAAAAGACAGCGATTCCTCGACCGAGGCGCCTGGGTGGGGTGCGACCGCGATCTGAAATTCCAGAGTCGTCGGGGCGGTCACGTCGATGTTGAGTCGGGCACTCACCTGGCGCTGCATACCGCAGATGATGCCAGCACCCGAGCAGTGCCGCTGCGTGCACGCCTTCATTCATGCGCGATCAGACGTTGCCGGCCCGCCGGTTGCGCTGCTGCGCGCGCTTGCGCACTTCGGTCACAGCGTTCTGCTTGGCGGCGACGGCTTCGTCGCGGTCGTCGGCGGCGTCTTCCAGCGAATCCTCCAGCTGCGCGCCCGCCTGTCGACGCCGTTGGGCAGCAGCCAAGCTCCGCACAGCGGCGTCACCGCGAACTTCGCTTCGCCGGGCCAAAGCCGCGCCGCGCCTTCGCAACGTGGCATCGCCCAGCACTCCGCCGACCGCAGCGTCCAGGCCCCCGAGCGATCGCTCATAGATCAGGCGGGCAGGTGCTTCGGTGTCCAGGTTGGCGATCCACCGGTCCTCGATGAACTGAAGAGGAAGGCGGGCCAGACGGTATTGCGCTCGCAAGACCCGCAACGGCAATTCGATGATGCTCACGATATCTCCTTGATTGTCAACAATCGATCAGACCTTTACGTTCACCCATGGCCTCTGCATTGCTCGTTCTGCGCGTCCTTCAAACACTGATTGGCCGGATTTCGGGCCGACTCCGGGACGGCGTGCGCGCTGGACAGACGCGAGCCATGGATGAGATCCCGTGCGCGGTGTAGGCCCAGTGCCGCTGTCCGGCGCGCTGCCTACACCGGATTCTCGTGTGCCACGGCACGGTAGCTGCGCGCCCCTGCCCGGTCCACGGCCGCCTTGACCAAGCCGAAGACCAGGCCCTGCACACCCGCGGCAAACAGTGCCTGCCCGCCCGAGCGGTTCAGATCCTTGGGGTCTGGAGGTCCCTCCCCCGAATCGTCGAACCGCTCCCACACCACAGTGAAGATCTTGCCTGCCAGCAGGCCGCCCACGACGCTGAACGCAGCCGACAACGGCAGATACAGCGACTTCGATAACTTGCTCATCGCGCTCCTTGCATGTCCAACGGTCCCGACTGATCCGAGCCGTGGCCGAGAGGTACCCCGGCCGCGCCCACGCCAATCGCCCAAAGTTGGCATCGGGTTGCGCCGAACTGTGGTCCCGACGCGCGCGGCGGCCCTAGCATCTGGGTAACCATGACGACCCAAACACCCTCGCCCCGTTTGAGTTTGACCGCGCAACAACGCGAAGCGCTGGCAGCGGCGGCACGGTTTCCGCTGTTGACCGCAATTCAGGGCCGGCGATCGCGGCGCTTCCCCGTGGGCGGCTCCATCCCGTCGGGCCCGTTGGCCTACACCAGCACTCGGGATGTGGAACCACTCGACGAGGTCGAGCGCGCCGTGATCCTGGCGACGGTAACCGGCGTCACCGGTTGGCATTTCGGGATCAGCCACCACCCCGGATATGCACCGGCCTTCCCGAATTACAGCGGGTCGGCATCAGGTCGCACGTTCCCGTCAGCCGCGGGTTTCGAGATCGCCGAGTTCTTCTTCACCGACGACTCGGGCACCTACTTCCTGTCCTCCCGAGACACCGCACCGACGGTGCCGGTCAACGACGGCGTGGTGGACATCGACGACTGGCTGGCAGCGACGGTGTCCTCCTACCGCCAACTCTCGACCGACCGCATCCACATTCCACGGTCCGAGCCTTACCTCGAAGGCCACAACACGTGGATCGCCAATCACCCCGGCTCGCTGCTGGTCATCCCGGTCGCCGACATCGCTCAGCATCTGTTGGCCAATCTGGCGTTCTTTCTGCAGAACGGTTACCTGATCTACGACGACGTCCACAATCGGCCGATCCCTGGACTGAAGGAGGCGGCCGCAGGTCTGGCGCACCGGGACGACGACCCGTTTCCGTTGACCTTCGTCGAGCAGTATTCACTCACCGAAGCGACCGCCGAGTTGATGACCAGCGTCTACAACGGGCACCTACTACTCGGAGCACTCGGCCTGGGCGGCTGGACATTCGACGGTATCGACCGGCTCACCGTTCTCGGCGCGTCAGGCGACCCGAACGTTCCCGGGCTGGGCTTCCACGTCCAAACCGACGAACGGTGGGCACTGCCCAATCCCACTGGGCTACCCGGAGTTTTCGAAACCTACAGCCGCCCTCACTACCCAGACCTCGCCGCCGCCGTGCGCGCCTTCGCCGACAGAAAATTCGGTCCCGGCGGACCGTTTCACCCTGACACTCCGGGCCCGTGGCGGGATTCGCGAGCCGTGCGCTCGGCCGCAGCCGGACACGATGAGCAGTTCATCACCCTGCTGACCATCGCCGCGCAGTACATCGACGACACCTTCGGCAAGTTTCCCGGCACCGTACCCACCGTCCACATCATGAATTACCTTCAGGCACAACACATCGACCTCGGGTTCTACGACACACACTTCCAGCCGGGGGCGTATCTGTCGACCCACGCGGAGCACGACCGGATTTGGCATTCCGATACCCGGTGACATCGGGTTCCGAAGTCGTGTCGACCACCTCAGCCTGGTGCCGCTGTGGCCCGCATGTTGCACCCAGCGCCACCTACGCGTGCCGCGACGTCACTCCCCCGTCGACCACGATCTGGGTCCCGGTGATGAACGACGCCTTCGGCGACATCAGGAACGCGACCGCCGCCCCGATCTCCTCAGGCTGCCCCAACCGACCCAGCGGCGCCGCCGCCACGAACGCCGATTTGACCTCGGGAACGGCCAGGGCGTCGGCCAGCATCGGGGTTTCGATGAAGCCCGGGCACACCGCGTTGACGCGAATTCCCAAGGGGCCCAACTGACCTGCCATCGACCGGGTCAGCCCCAGAAGCCCGGCCTTCGACGCGCAGTAGGCCGGGATGAACGGATTGCCGACCAGCCCTTCGATGCTCGAAATCCCCACGATCGCCGGAGCCGCACCGGCAGCCAGCGCCTTCTCGAAATGCGGCAGTAGCAGCTGAGACAGCAGCGCCTGGGCGCGCAGGTTCACGTCGAGGACGGCGTCCCAGGATTCGGCCGTGAAAGTGCCGACGGGTTCCGGCAGTACACGGCCGGCGGCGTGCACCAGTCCGTCGATGCCGTCCATGACGGCGGCGGCCATTTCGACGGCGGCAGCCATGGAGTCGGTGTCACTGACATCGACGACGACGCCGTGCACGCCAAGCGATGCAGCCACCGCCACCACCTGCGGTGAAATGTCGAACAGTGACACCGCGCGACCGTCGGCGATCAGCGCCTTGGCCGACGCCAGGCCGATACCCGATGCGCCACCGGTAACCACCACACCACTCATGCCAGACCTTTCAATACGCTCCGACGTGTAGCGGAATGCCCGCCGCCCCGGACACTACGCGATACCGGGCCACCCCAGCGTTTCAACGCCGGAATTCATAGCCACTCATGGTTGGCTCGAAGGGTCATGACGAAACGTATTGCGCTGCTACTGGCCTGCACGCTGCTCCTCGGCTCTACCGGATGCTCGATATTTGGCGGCCCGGAACCCGAGGATGCCTTCAACGCGTTTGCTGATGCGTTGCACCGCAAGGACTCCGGCGCTGCGGCCAAGGACACCACCGACGCCGCCGCGTCGGAACCCGTCATCAAGTCCATGTTCGACGGCATGGGCAAAAACGCCACGCTGGACGTCAAGGCCACACCCGGCGACGGCGACAACAAGTCGACCGCCAAGCTCGCCTACACCTGGACACTCGGTCCCGGCCGCGAATTTCGTTACGACACAACGGCAATTGCCACCAAAGTCGGCGACGATTGGAAAATCCGCTGGGCCCCGGCACTTTTGCACGCCAAGCTCCGTCAGGGCAGCACGTTCCAGTTCAGCGAAGACAAGGCTCTGCTGACGCCCGTCGTCGACCGCAACGGCCAACCCCTGCTCAATTGGCAGACCGTCGGCGTCATCACCCTCGGCCGCGACCATCTCGACTCCGCCGCGGCGTTGGCTCCGGTGGTTGCCCGGTTCGACGACACCATCACTGCCGAGTCCATCGCAGGCGAGTTCAACGGCAATCAGGACGACCGCGTCACCGTCGTCAAGCTCCGTGAGGCCGACCTCGCGCAGGTCGCCGACGAGCTCACCCAGATTCCCGGCGTCACCGTCACCAAGCAGGGCGCGCTGCTGACGGTCGATCCCAACCTGCACTCGCCGGCCATCGCCGGGCTGCCCGAGGTGTGGCAGAAGGCCATCGACGCGACCGCCGGCTGGTCGGTGGATCTGGTCGACGACCAGGGCCAGCCGACCGATGAGCTCGCAACCACCGCCCCACAAGACACCAAACCCGTTCGCACCACCCTGGACCCGCGGCTACAGCTCCTCGCGCAGCACGCCGTGTCCACCGATTCCCGCCCGACCGTCCTCGTCGCCATCGCGCCCAGCACCGGTGCCATCCTGGCGGCGGCCCAGAACGACGCGGCCAACGCGCAGGGACCCGTTGCCTTCACCGGCCTCTACCCGCCGGGGTCGACGTTCAAGACCGTCACCACCGCCGCGGCCCTCGAGAAGGGACTCGCCAAGGCCGACACCCCCGAGCCCTGCCCGGGCACGGTGACCATCGAGAACCGCACCATCCCCAACGAGGACAAGTTCGACCTCGGCACCGTGCCGCTCGAGCAGGCCTTCGCGCATTCCTGCAACACCACCATGGCCGCGCTCGCCGACAAGCTGCCCGCCGACGCGCTGCCCAACACCGCCAGGACCCTCGGTATCGGTGTCGACTTCGTCATCCCCGGCATCACGACCGTGACGGGCAAGGTGCCGAACGCCGACACTCCAGCGCAGCGCGTCGAGAACGGCATCGGCCAGGGCACCGTCACCGTCAGCCCGTTCGGGTTGGCGGTCGCCGAGGCCAGCCTCGCGCATGGCGCGACCATCACGCCCACGCTGCTGCCCGGCCAGGAGACCACCGCCAGCACGCCGTCGACCCCGGTCGACAAGGCGACCGCCGACGCGCTGCGCGCCATGATGCGCCTGACCGTCACCGAGGGCACCGCGACCGCGCTCAAGGACGTCGACGGCCTCGGCGGCAAGACCGGCACCGCGGAATTCGGCGACAACACGCACTCACACGGCTGGTTCGCGGGAATCGTCGGGGACCTCGCGTTCGCGACGCTGGTGGTCGGCGGGGATTCGTCGGCGCCGGCGGTGGCGGTCAGCGGGGACTTTCTGCGGCCCGCGCTGGCCGGGTGACGGCGTGCCAATTTCGCCAACTGGCCCGGCGCTTGGGATTCTTGGCTGATGCGGGTTGACGGGCGCGAGGTCGCGGTCTCGGGCAGCCTGCTGCAACCGATCACCCGCCGGACCAACGACATCCTGCGGTTGGTGGCCGCGACGGCGTTCCTCATCACCGTCGTCACCAGCTCGCTGATCACCCGCAACGACTGGGTCCGGCTGGAACGGTCGGTGTCGCGGATCGTCGGCGTGCTCACCCCGACGCAGTCGAACCTGGTCTACATCGCCTACGCCATCGCGATCCTGGCGCTGCCGTTCGTCATCCTGCTCAGCCTGCTGGTGACCAGGCAGTGGAAGCTGCTCGGTCCGTATGCCGCGGCCGGGCTGATCGCGGTGCTGTCGCTGTCCATCAACTCCAACGGCATCGCGGCCCCGAACTGGCATTTCGACCTGTCCGACCGCCTCAACACCGTCTTCTCCCAGTTCCTCGACGACCCGCGCTGGATCGCCCTGCTGGCCGCGGTCCTCACGGTGTCCGGCCCCTGGCAGCCCGCGCGGCTACGCCGCTGGTGGTGGACGCTGCTGCTGGCGTTCGTGCCGATCCATCTGGTGGTCAGCGCCATCGTGCCGGCCCGGTCGCTTCTGGGCCTGGCCGTCGGCTGGTTCGTCGGGGCCCTGGTGGTTCTGGTCAGCGGCACCCCGGCGCTCGAAGTTCCGCTCGCCGGCGCGGTGCAGGCGCTGGCCCGCCGCCAGTTCGACGTCTCGGCCCTGACGGTCGTCCGCCCGGCCGGAACCGGGCCCCTGGTGCTCAGCGCCGACTCCGCCGACGGGACCCGCGCCGTCGTCGAGCTGTACGGACCGAACCAGCGCGTGGGCGGCGCCATGAGCCAGCTCTGGCGCAAGATCACCCTCCGCAACGACGAGACCGCGCCCCTGCAGACGTCCATGCGCCGCGCCGTCGAGCACCGCGCCCTGATGACCATTGCCGTCGGCGATCTCGAGCTCGCGAACACCCGGACCGTGGCGCTCGCGGCCCTCGACCGTGGCTGGACGATGTTCGCGCACAGCCCGGCGATCGGAGTTCCGCTGAACACCGAGACACCGGTCGCCGACGTATGGCGGGCGCTGCACGCCTTGCACCACCATCAGATCGCCCATGGTGATCTGCGGGTCTCCGAGATCACCGTCGACGACCGTTCGGTGGTGTTCGGCGGGTTGGGCAACTCCGAATACGGCGCGTCGGATGTGCAGTTGCAGTCCGACGTCGCGCAACTGCTGGTGACGACGACGGCCATGTACGGCGCCGGGCCGGCCGTGGCCGCGGCCATCGAGCAGTTCGGCGAGGACACCGTGCTGACCGCGTCGGGCCGGCTGACCAAGTCGGCGATGCCGCTGCGGCTGCGCGAGTCCGTGCCCGATTCCGGCGCCGTCATCACGGCGGCCCGCGACGAGGTGAAGCACCAGACCGGCGCCGACCGCATCCAGACCGAGACCATCACCCGGTTCACCCGCAACCAGGTCATCCAGCTGGTGCTGCTCGTCGCGCTGGTGTACGTCGCCTATCCGTTCATCAGCACGGTGCCGACGTTCTTCTCCGAGCTGCGGACCGCCAACTGGTGGTGGGCCCTGCTGGGCCTGGCCGTGTCCGCGATCACCTATCCCGGCGCGGCCATGGCGCTGTGGGCCAGCACCTCGGAATCGGTGAACTTCTGGAAGTTGACCATCATGCAGGTGGCCAACACCTTCGCCGCGACGACGACGCCCGCCGGTGTCGGCGGCCTGGCGCTCAGCACCCGGTTCCTGCAGAAGGCCGGCCTCGGCGCGCTGCGGGCGACGGCCGCGGTGGCGCTGCAGCAGTCGGTCCAGGTGCTCACGCACGTCGCGCTGCTGATCTTCTTCAGCGCGGCCGCCGGTGCGTCCGCTGACCTCTCGCACTTCGTGCCGTCGTCGACGATCCTCTACCTGCTCGCCGGCGCGGCCCTCGGCGTGGTGGGCACGTTCATGCTCGTACCGCGGGCCCGGCATTGGCTGGGCACGGCGGTGCGGCCCCGGCTGAAGGAGGTGTGGGCCGACCTGGTCAACCTGGCCCGCGAACCCCAGCGCCTCGGACTGATCATCTTGGGTTGCGCCACAACGACTCTGGGTGCGGCTCTGGCCCTGTGGGCGAGCGTCGAGGCCTTCGGCGGGTCGACGTCGTTCGTGACGGTGTGCGTCGTGACCATGATCGGTGGCACGCTCGCGTCGGCCGCCCCGACACCCGGCGGTGTGGGTGCCGTGGAGGCCGCGCTGATCGGTGGTCTCGCCGCGTTCGGGCTGCCGGCCGCTGTCGCGGTGCCGTCGGTGCTGCTCTACCGGGTACTGACGTGCTGGCTGCCGGTGTTCGTCGGCTGGCCGGTCATGCGGTGGCTGACCGAGAAGGACATGATCTAGGACGTCCGACGCGGCGTGTCGGCGTCCGGCGTGTCGTTCTGTCTTGTGACACATGCGATCTGAAGCCGTCAACTTTCCCTGACCGGGTCAGGGAAAGTTGACGGTTCCCGGCGAAACTCACCTAGAGAGACCGGCTTCAAAACTGACTACCGGCCTGGCATCGCCTCACATCTTGGCGAGCATGCCGTTCATCGTGGTGATCTCGGCCTGTTGCGCGGCCACAATCGCCTCAGCCATCTTCTTGGCGTCGGGGTTGGCGCCGTTCTTCAGCTCATCATTGGCCATGGTGATGGCGCCCTGATGGTGCTCGACCATCATCTGCAGCCACATCTTGTCGAACGCCGCGCCGGACAGACCCGTCAGCTCGGTCATCTGCTGCGGGGTCATCAGGCCCGGCATCGAGTGCGACATCGTGGCCGATGGCGCGGGCTTGCCGAAGCCGGCCAGCAGCGTCGTCATCTGCTGCATCTCCGGCGCTTGCGCGCCCTCGATGGCCGAGGCCAGCTCCTTGACCTGCTGGTTCTGCGAACGGGTCGGGACCAGCTTGGCCATCTCGACGGCCTGGGCGTGGTGCGGGTACATCATCTGCAGGAACATCACGTCGGCGTCGTTGAAGTTGGCCGCCGGTGCCGTGCTGGTGCCGGACATGCCCGGCATGGAGTGACCGGGCATGTCGTGGCCCGACATCGGCATGGACGAGCTGGTGGCGGTCTGCGTCGAGGCCTGCTCGTTCGGCGGGCTACAGGCAGCGAGCGTGACAGCGGCGGCGGTTGCAGCAATGGCGATGGATGCGATCTTGAACATGGTTGAACTCCTTGAGAATTGGATGGGATTGACGCGGGGCGCGGCCCATCAGATTCGGAGTAGCGACAGTTCCGCGAGGGTCAGGACGGTCCACGGCGGGGCTCTTTGCCTGCGCCGCAACGCCTGTCGAATGCGAGCCTGCACGTGCTGCTGCGGCGCGACGCCCAGCCAGTACAGCAAAGCCAGGCCCAGGATGGTCAGCAGCTCGGTCATGATGAATACACAGGCGTGAAAGCCGTTGTGTCCGTTGCAGTTGCAGGCGTCCGACAAGGACGTATGCGCGGCCGGGACACCCGCGTGCTGATGGACAGCCACCTGCGCATGATGCGACGGGCCGTGCGTCGGCGTGACGGTCAGCGAATGCATGCCGATGATGCCCGCGATGAGGACGAGCATGCCGACGACGCGCAACCGCGTGTTGCCATGCGTCACGTCGGCCTCCGGTTCGGGTATGGGTATCGCCAGCCATAGTACCCGAGGGGGGTATATCTCCGGGAACAAATTCCGCGGCCCGTGGCGGCGGGACGCCGTCCCACCACAGATCACCGGTGGGCCGCGTCACATCGCCCTTCCCGCAGTGGCGACTTTCATAATTGTCTGACTCGTCGGTTAGTTAGATTCGCTATTAGTGTCGACATATGGGTCGGGAAGCCTTGAGTCACAGCATTATTGGGGCGGCGGAGTCGCTGGAGCAATACGTTCAACCGGACGGCAGGATCGTCATACCGGACGGCATCACGCTGACGTCGTTCCTGGAACGCAACCGCGCGGCGATGGGCGACAGCCCGTCGTACCGGTTCATCGATTACGCGCAGAATCCCGACGGCGAGATCATCGAACTCAGCTGGAACGGCCTCTGGACTCAGGTCAACGCCGTCGCGGCCCGCCTGCAGCAGGTGACCGCGCCCCGCGACCGGGTGGCGATCCTCGCCCCGCAGGGCGTCGACTACGTCGCGGCATTCTTCGCGGCCGTCCACGCCGGAAACATCGCCGTGCCACTGTTCGCACCGGCGCTCGCCGGCCACACCGAACGCCTGGCCGCCGTCCTGTCCGACGCCAAGCCGTCCGCGGTCCTCACCACCACCGCGGCCGCCGAAGCGGTCCGCGCGTTCATCAAGACCCTGCCCGCAGCTGAGCGCCCGCGCGTGATCGCGGTCGACGCCGTGCCCGACTCCCTCGCGGACATGCATGTCGACCCGGGCTCCCGTACCGACGACGTCGCCTACCTGCAGTACACCTCGGGCTCGACGCGCACCCCGGCCGGCGTGGAGATCACCCATCGGAACGTGTGCACCAACGTCATTCAGATGATCCTGGCCGGCGGCCTGGACACCGACATCCGCAGCGTCAGCTGGCTGCCGCTGTATCACGACATGGGTTTGATCATGATCATGTTCCCCGCGTTGTGCGGCGGGCAGATCAGCCTGATGGACCCGATGGCGTTCGTCCGCCGCCCCTACCGGTGGATCCGGCGCCTGGCCGACGAGGCCACACACGGCCGGACGTTCGCCGCCGCACCGAATTTCGCGTTCGAGTTGTGTGCACAGCGCGGCCTGCCGCCCGCGGGCGAGGCCCTCGATCTCAGCAATGTCGTGACGCTCCTCAACGGCTCCGAGCCGGTGACGCTGCCATCCATCGAGCAGTTCATGGCAGCCTTCCGGCCCTACGGGCTGCCCGAAACGGTGGTGAAGCCGTCGTACGGCATGGCCGAGGCCACGCTGTCGGTGGCCAGCATCGGCGCCGACGAAAAGCCGTGCGCCACATACCTGGATCGCGAGGAGCTCGCGGCGGGCCGGGCCGTGGTCGTGGGCCGGCATGCCGACGGCGCGGTCCCCCACGTCTCGTGCGGACGGGCCATCCCCGACCAGTGGGTGACCATCGTGACGCCCGACGGCGACGAGGCCGCCGACGGCACGGTCGGCGAAATCTGGTTGCACGGCAACAACATCGGGCAGGGCTACTTCGGCCGGTCCGAGGAGTCCGAGCGGGTGTTCGGCAACAAGCTGCAAACCCGGCAGACCGTCAGCCACGCTGACGGCGCCGAAGACAACGCATTGTGGTTGGCGACAGGCGATCTGGGCGTCTACGTGGGCGGCGAGCTGTTCGTCACCGGCCGCATCAAGGACCTCGTGATCGTCGACGGTCGCAACCACTACCCGCAGGACATCGAGGCGACGGTCAGCCGCGCCTCATCCGCGGTGCGCTCCGGCTACGTGACAGCCTTTGCTGTGCCAGGAGATTCGGGCGAGCAACTGGTCGTGATCGCCGAGCGCGCGGTGGGTGCGGGGCGCGCCGAGTTGGAGCCTGTCGCCGAGGCCGTGCGGGCTGCGGTGTCGCGTCACCATCAGGTTCGCGTGGCCGAGGTGCGGCTCGTTGCCGCCGGGCGCATCCCGCGGACGACGTCGGGAAAGTTGGCCCGCAGCGCGGCGCGAGCGGAGTTTCTCTCCGGTCAATTCGAATAGCCGTCAATTGGCTCGGCAAATGTTGCGCCACTGTCGATTTGGGACCATCGCAATCTAGTGGGGCGCGAGTTGTCAGAAGTTAACAGAACGTTATTTGTCGATCGCGCCAATTTGCGCCATCACAGTCTCCGCTGGTGTTGGATGTCGGGTGTAGCCCCCGGGTAGGGCTCATTTTCCGCCGATGGGAGCACCGAGATGACGCCGCTGCGGCCCGACATCGTCATCCTCATGACCGACGAAGAGCGCGCCATCCCTCCGTACGAGGCCGACGACGTCCTGGACTGGCGCCACCGCACCCTCACCGGCCGCCGGTGGTTCGACGAACACGGCGTCCGCTTCAACCGGCACTACACCGGATCCCTGGCATGCGCGCCCAGCCGACCGACGCTGTTCACCGGGCAGTACCCCGATCTGCACGGCGTCACCCAGACCGACGGCCTCGGAAAGCGTTACGACGACTCGCGGCTGCGGTGGCTGCGCCGCGGCGAGGTGCCGACGCTCGGCAATTGGCTGCGCACCGCCGGATACGACACGCATTACGACGGCAAGTGGCACATCTCGCACGCAGACCTCGAGGACCCGAAGACCGGAAAGCCGCTCGCCACCAATGACTCCGACGGCGTCGTCGACCCGGTGGCCGTGCAGGCGTACCTGGATGCCGACTCGCTGGAACCGTACGGCTTCTCCGGCTGGGTCGGACCCGAGCCGCACGGAGCGGCCATGTCCAACAGCGGGTTTCGGCGTGACCCCTTGGTCGCCGATCGCGTCGTCGCCTGGCTCGAAGACCGTTACGCCCGGCGGCGCGCCGGCGACGCGGACGCGCTGAAGCCGTTCCTGTTGGTGGCCAGCTTCGTCAATCCCCATGACATCGTGCTGTTTCCGGGCTGGGTGCGCAGCAGCCCGCTGCTCGACTACCCCGTCCTGGAACCCCCGCACGTGCCCGCGGCACCCACGGCCACCGAGGACCTGAGCGACAAGCCGGCCGCGCAGGCCGCCTTCCGTGAGGCCTACTACTCCGGCTACGGCCCGGCCGCGGTCATCGAACGTACCTACCGCCGCAACGCGCAGCAGTACCGCGACCTCTACTACCGGTTGCACGCCGAAGTCGACGGCCCGCTGGACCGGGTACGCCGGGCCGTCACCGAGAACGGGTCCGAAAACGCGGTTCTGGTACGAACTTCCGATCACGGCGATCTGCTCGGCGCGCACGGCGGGCTGCACCAGAAGTGGTTCAACCTGTACGACGAGGCCACCCGCGTGCCGTTCGTCATCGCCCGGATCGGAGCCGACGCGACCGCGGCCCGCGACGTCGAGGCGCCGACGTCACACGTCGATCTGGTGCCGACGCTGCTCGGCGCCGCCGGCGTCGACGTCGAAGCAACCGCCGAGATGCTCGCCGCCTCGTTCAGCGAGGTGCATCCCCTGCCCGGCCGCGACCTCATGCCGGTGGTGAATGGTGCTGCGGCCGACCATGATCGGCCGATCTACATCATGACCCGCGACAACATCCTCGAGGGCGACACCGGGGCGTCAGGTGCCGCGCAGGCCATCGGGGCGAACACGAATCCCCCTGCGCTGCTCCGCATCCGGGTGCCGGCGAACGTCGCGGCCAACTTCGAGGGGCTCGTCGCGCGGGTCTCCGACAGCGATGCGCCCGGCGGCGCCGAGCACCTGTGGAAGCTGGTCCGCACCTTCGACGATCCGGCGACCTGGACCGAACCGGGCGTCCGGCATCTGGCGGCCAACAAGCGGGGCGGCGACACCTACCGCTCCGACCCGCTCGACGACCAGTGGGAGCTCTACGACCTGACGGCAGATCCCATCGAGGCCGTCAACCGCTGGGCCGATCCCGACCTGCACGAGCTCCGCCAACACCTGCGGACACACCTCAAGCAGGTCCGCACGGCGTCGGTGCCGGAACGCAACGAGCCGTGGCCGTATGTGAGCCGGCGGCCACCGGAGCCGGGCAGCGCCATCCGCACGCTGCTGTGCCGGTTCCGCCAGTAGCGCTGCGGCCAGCCGGTTGAAGCATCCGACAATTCGCCCAATCCATAGTTTCACTTATGCCCATAAGTGAGCGTATGTTGAATGCATGGTGTCAGATGACTGGCCCGCAGTTGGCTCCGAGGAGCACACGTGGGTGTCTCGGCTGCCATCTGACGTGCTACCCGCCAGACAACGCACCGCCGCGCGCGGCCATTACCGAGCTGCCGTTGTCAGTCCAATCGCCGCGCTGACCCCACGACTGCCCAACGACGTCACAGCCCTCGCTGAAGATGCCACGGTGGCGATCGCTCGCTTCGACTCCGAACTCGGGGCCGAGGTGGCTCCCTTCTCGTCGGTTCTGCTCCGGTCAGAATCGGCCTCGTCCTCGAGAATTGAGAACCTCACTTCGGGAGCCAAATCGATCGCGCTCGCTGAGCTGGGCAGTACCGAAAAGCGGAACGCCACCGAGATCGTCGGCAACGTGGCCGCGATGAAGGCGGCGCTCCAGCTCGCCGATCGCTTGGACGCGAGCGCGATTCTGTCGATGCATCACGCGCTGCTGGCCGCATCCCAACCCAATATCGCCGGGAGGTGGCGCGACGAGCAAGTTTGGATCGGCGGGAATTCGATCAGCCCGCACGGCGCCAAATACATTGCTCCGCACCAGGATCACGTTCCGGAATTGATGGCGGATCTGGTCACCTTCAGCTGCCGCCGCGGACTCCCGGTCTTGAGCCAAGCCGCGATTGCCCACGCACAGTTTGAAACCATCCACCCGTTTGCAGACGGCAACGGACGTACCGGCCGCGCCCTGATCCATGCCATGTTGCGCCGCCACGGACTGGCCAACAACGTCACGGTCCCGGTTTCGGCCGGACTCCTGACGGATACCAACGGCTACTTCGACACGCTGACGGCCTACCGGGGCGGCGAGCCGGCTCCGATCGTGGAGAAACTCGCCCACGCCGCCCTCAGCGCCATCGCCAACGGGCGCGAATTGGTACTCGACCTGCGCACGATTCGGGATGGTTGGAGCGATCGACTGCGCGCCCGGCGGGGTTCGGGAGCATGGCGGCTGATCGAGGTTCTGCCTCGGCAGCCCGTCGTCGATGCCGCAACCGTCGCCGCTGAACTCAGCGTCACGACGCAGAATGCGCTGCGATCCATCGGGGCCCTGACTGACGCGGGCATACTCACGGAATTCACCGGCTTCGGACGTAACCGGATGTGGCAATCCACCGAGGTATTGGCCGCTCTGGACGCATTCGCCGAGCGTGCTGGGCGGCGCCGGCTCGCCTAGATTTACCGATTGCCTACTTGGGCCAATACCATCTCAGGTGCCATGACCGACACCGCCCCAGAAACCCGCTCTACCAGCCGGGTCGCCGCCGAAGCCGCCCGTCGCCGCACGTTTGCCGTCATCAGCCACCCTGACGCGGGTAAATCGACGCTGACCGAGGCGCTGGCACTGCATGCCCGGGTGATCAACGAGGCCGGTGCCATCCACGGCAAGGCGGGCCGCAAGTCCACGGTGTCGGACTGGATGGAGATGGAGAAGGCCCGCGGCATCTCGATCACGTCGACGGCGCTGCAGTTCCCGTACCGCGACTGCGTCATCAACCTGCTCGACACCCCCGGCCACGCCGACTTCTCGGAAGACACCTACCGGGTGCTGACGGCCGTCGACTGCGCCGTCATGCTCATCGACGCCGCGAAAGGCCTTGAGCCGCAGACCCTGAAGCTGTTCCAGGTGTGTAAGCACCGCGGCATCCCGATCATCACGGTGATCAACAAGTGGGACCGCCCGGGCCGGCACGCGCTGGAGCTGATGGACGAGATCCACGAGCGCATCGGGCTGCGGACCACGCCGCTGACCTGGCCGGTCGGCATCGCCGGCGATTTCAAGGGTGTGATGGACCGCCGCAAGGGCCACTACATCCGCTTCACCCGCACCGCCGGTGGCGCCACCGCCGCGCCGGAGGAGCACATTCCCGCCGACAAGGCGCACGATGCCGCCGAGGGTGACTGGGACACCGCCGTCGAAGAGTCCGAACTGCTGTCGATGGACGGCTCGGACTACGACCGCGAGACGTTCCTGGCCGGCGAGTCGTCGCCGGTGCTGTTCACCTCGGCCGCGCTGAACTTCGGCGTCAACCAGCTGCTCGACGTGCTGGTCGACCTGGCGCCCTCCCCAGGCGCGATCGTCGACGTCGCCGGTGAGCCACGTCCGGTCGATTCGCCGTTCAGCGCATTCGTGTTCAAAGTGCAGGCCGGTATGGACACCTCACACCGCGACCGGATCGCCTACGCGCGGGTGTGCTCGGGCACGTTCGAGCGCGGTGATGTGCTGACGCACGCCGGGACCGGCAAGCCGTTTGTGACCAAGTACGCGCAGTCGGTGTTCGGGCAGCAGCGCTCGACGTTGGACGACGCGTGGCCCGGTGACGTGATCGGCCTGGCCAACGCGGCGGCGCTGCGCCCCGGCGACACGCTGTATCGCGATGTGCCCGTGAGCTTTCCGCCGATCCCGAGCTTCTCCCCCGAGTACTTCTCGGTGGTCCGCGGCAAGGATCCGAGCAAGCACAAGCAGTTCCGCAAGGGCATCGAGCAGCTCGACCAAGAGGGCGTGGTGCAGGTGCTGCGCTCGGATAAGCGTGGTGAGCAGGCGCCGGTGTTCGCGGCCGTCGGCCCCATGCAGTTCGAGGTGGCCTCGCACCGGATGGAGACCGAGATCGGGGCGGCCATCACGCTGGAATCTCTGCCGTACCAGGTGGCGCGGATCGTCGAGCCCGAAGACGCCGAGTTCATGAGCAAGCAGGTGTCATGCGAGGTGCTGACCCGCACCGACGGCGTCCTGCTGGTGCTCTTCTCGACGCCGTGGCGGCTCGAAGGTTTCCAGCGGGACAACCCGTCTATCAAGCTTCGGTCTCTGGTGGCGGCAGCGGAGGGATAGGCTCGGGCCGACATGGCTCAGTCGAATCTCTTTGAGCCGCAGGCCACCCCATAGCGGGCTCGCTCAGCGCACCAGACAAACACCGGGACCCAAGTCCCATGCACCACGCGGGCAACCGCCTGAGTTGGTCGACACGACTGTCATCGGCTCGCGTCGGCGCGCCGCAACTCGAAGCCGGCGGCGGCAGTACGGTGAGCACGTGCCTGCTCCCCGCCCGTCAGTTCATCCAGATCTTCGCCGGCCGCGACGCGCCGAGCAGGCGGTCTACCGTGTTCGCATTGACCTCGACAATGCCCGGCCGCCGATCTGGCGTCGACTGGATCTCCGCAGCGATCTCCCTCTGGACGTGGTGCATCAGGCACTGCAAGCCGCATTCGGCTGGGAAGATCGCCACCTGTACCGGTTCTCGCTGGGCGGTTCAGCGTTTGACTCCGACAGCCAAGTGTTCCTGTGCCAATACGACGCGGAGAACCCGGAGATCGAGGGCGACGAAGATGCTCTCCCCGCGGCACAAGTGCACCTGGACGAGATACTGCAGAATCCTGGCGACCAGCTTCAGTATGTCTACGACTACGGCGACAACTGGGATCTCACGCTCACCCTCGAGGAGGTGGCAACCGCGCTCGACGAGGTGCCCGCGGCGGCGCTGGTAGACGGCGAGCGCGCCGCCCCGCCCGAAGATTGCGGCGGATTGACTTACGCGGAGGACCTCGCGAGGGTCCTCGACGATCCCGCTCGGTTCAACGCAGTCGCGATTCGCCAAGCACTCGAGGGGCCGCTATTCGCGATGTTCGCCACCGGTATCGACCGTCGCGCGATCGATCTGATACGACGCCTTCAAGGTGGTCCGGTTGGCGATAGCCTGTCCGGCCGGGCAGCACAACTGATCTCCACGAGCACGACTGTCGACGAGCCAGCCGAATACCTGAGTGCGTACCTATGGTTCCTCAACCGCGCCGGCAACGCCGGCATCCCGCTCACTGCGGCCGGCTACCTCAAACCCGCTGACGTTGAGGCTGCTTCGAAAGTGGTTCCCGCGATGGGCGATTGGTACGGTGCGCAAAATCGCGAGGTGAATTGCATTCCGCTGCTTGAATTTCGCGAGTCACTGCAATCGATGGGGCTGCTTCGAAAGCACAAAGGCACACTGCTTCTGACGCGCGCCGGCGCCGGCGCTCAGCGCGACCCCGCCGCGTTGTGGGATCACCTCGCGGCACGCCTCTCCCCTGCGAACGACGACACATTCGAGGCACACGCCGGCTTCCTCTTGCTCATCTACGCCGCAGGCGCCCAAGACGGGTCACTACCTCTCGACGACGTCGCGGCAGCGCTCAATGAGTTGGGTTGGCGCCACCCGGACCATTCGCCAGTGTCGTCCTACGACCTTTACCGGCTCCCGACGTACAGCGCGCTCATCAACGTCGCGAAACACCCCCGGTCCCGCGCCGACCAACGCCGCATCAGTTCAGGCGCATCCGCGCTGGCACGTGCGGCCCTGCGTCACCAGCACTGATACGTGGCCGTCAACAAGGATTTCGACCCCGTCGCCGAAATTTCGGGCCAATCCATCGAACGCATGGGCCTGCGAGAGCCTACGGTTTAGGAACCCGAACGCCGTGGGACCGCGGCGTAGTGCGCTGAATTGAGAGGACGACGAGTTGGCCGTCGCGACCCCTGCCACCCCGACCCTGCGCGAACTGACCGTCCGCGGCATCCTGCTCGGCGGTGTCATCACGCTGGTGTTCACCGCTGCCAACGTCTACCTCGGTCTCAAGGTCGGGCTGACGTTCGCCACGTCCATCCCGGCCGCGGTGATCTCGATGGCGGTGCTGCGCAGCTTCGCCAACCACTCCGTGGTCGAGAACAACATCGTGCAGACCATCGCATCCGCGGCGGGCACGCTCTCCGCGATCATCTTCGTGCTGCCTGGGCTGATCATGATCGGCTGGTGGACCGGATTCCCGTACTGGGTCACGCTCGCGGTCTGCGCGGTCGGCGGCACCCTCGGCGTCATGTACTCCATCCCGCTCCGGCGGGCACTCGTCACCGGATCAGACCTGCCGTATCCCGAAGGGGTCGCCGCCGCCGAGGTTCTCAAGGTCGGTGACAGCACTGGCGGCGCGGAAGCCAACCGCACCGGGCTGCGCGTCATCATCTTCGGCTCGCTGGTCTCGGCCGCGTTCGGGTTGCTGGCCAACATGAAGCTGCTCGCCAATTCGGTTACCGCGTATGCCCGTATCGGTGCCGGCGGGACGATGTTCAGCGCCGGCCTGTCGATGGCCATGATCGGTGTCGGGCACCTGATCGGGATGACGGTCGGTATCGCGATGCTGGTCGGACTGGTCATCTCGTTCGGGATACTGCTGCCCATCCGCACCAACGGCGCCCTTACGGGCAGTGAACCGATCGGCGACATCATCGACGGCATCTTCGTGCACGAGGTGCGGTTCGTCGGAGCCGGCGCCATCGCCGTCGCCGCCATCTGGACACTGCTGAAGATCCTGCGGCCCATCATCAAGGGCATCACCGAGGCGCTGACGTCAGCGCGCAACCGGCGGCAGGGCCAACTCGTCGACCTCACCGAACGCGACATCCCCTTCCCCATGGTCATCGGAACCGTCGTGGTGTTGCTGCTGCCGATCGCCGCGCTGCTGTGGGATTTCGGTCGCGGCACTGCGCTGCAAGGGCATTCGACCGGGATCATCGTGGCGAGCCTGGTGTTCATCTTCGTCATCGGCATGGTCATCGCGTCGGTGTGCGGCTACATGGCCGGACTCATCGGCTCGTCGAACAGCCCGATCTCGGGCGTCGGCATCCTGACGGTGCTCATCGCCGCGGTGTTGATCAAGGTGGTGTTCGGGCGCGCCGACAGCGGCCAAGCGACCGCGCTGGTGGCGTTCACCCTGTTCGCGGCGGCCATCACGTTCGGTGTCGCCACCATCTCCAACGACAACCTCCAGGACCTCAAGACCGGTCAGCTGGTCGGGGCGACGCCGTGGAAACAGCAGGTGGCGTTGGTGATTGGCGTGGTGTTCGGGTCGGCGATCATCCCGCCGGTGCTCAACCTGATGCAGCGTGCGTTCGGGTTCCTGGGCGCTCCAGGTGCTGGTGATCACGCCCTGGCCGCCCCGCAGGCCGCGCTGATCTCGTCGCTGGCCAAGGGCGTGTTCGGCGGATCCTTGAACTGGGGGCTCATCGGGCTGGGCGCGGCGATCGGGGTCGCCGCGATCGTGGCCGACGAGTTTCTCACCCGCACATCACGTTTCGCCCTGCCGCCGCTGGCCGTCGGGATGGGCATGTACCTGCCGATGAGCCTGACGCTGATCATTCCGTTGGGGGCCGTGCTCGGGTACTTCTACAACCGCTGGGCTTCGCGGACGGGCGGAGATGTCGAGCGCAAGAAGCGGATTGGTGTGCTGCTGGCGACGGGCATGATCGTCGGCGAGAGCCTGTACGGCGTCGTCTTCGCCGGGTTCGTCGCCGGCACCGGTAGCGACGAGCCGTTTGCGGTGTTCTCTGGTTTCAACGGGTCTGTTTCTGAAGTGATCGGCGTCGTGGCTTTCGCGGCGGCGTTGACGTGGATGTACAAGCGGACGCAGAAGATTGCGGATAGCGAGCCGGTCTCTGCTGTGAGCTGATCGCTCGAGCGTGCGCCTGGCGCGTCACCGCTTCGGTTTTCGCGATCCCTGCGCACGCCCGCTGCGTGCCAGGCGAGCTCTCCTGACATGTTCGATTTGGAGCGGTCAAGGATCCTTGACCGCTCCAAATCACATGTGCCACAGGAGGGCCAATACCCCGACGACGCATCTCCTAGCGTGGTACGACCGTGATGGTGCACCGTGGCCCGTTGGCCCCTGACAGCCGCGCATCCGCGGTCACCAGGGCGCAGTCCAAGTTCTCAGCGAGGGCGACGCACATCGCGTCGTAGGCCGTCACAGCCTCTCGAAGTTCCCAGATGCGTTCCAGGAGAGGCGGAGCGGCGTAACGGATCAGCCCGAGCCTGCTCCAGACATGCAGCGCCTGGCGGCCCTGTTTTGATGTCAGCAGTCCGCCGGCAACCTGACGACGTAACGCACTTACTACTTCCGCATCTACCAGGTGCGGCGCATGAATTGGTTCGTCAGCAAGTAATCGACGCGCTTGACCATCGTGCAGCAGCGCAGAGACAGCCGCCGATGCATCGACGACAATCATCGGCGTTCGGACTCCAACTGCTCGACGATGGTCTCCGTCGGAATGTCGAGATCGGGCAACGTGGCGAGCAACGCTGCATTGTCCACTCGACGTGTCGCAGCATCGAGTTCACGGATCGCGACCGCTGTCACCGAAGTGCTCGCTGCGCGCGCCATCCGTTCGAGTCGATCCATGACATCGTCAGGGACGTTACGTAGATGCAGTGTCCGCATGCGACCATTGTACCCAGATTGCATGCGAATTGCTTGCATTTTGCTAGCAGATCGCAAGAGCTGATTTGGTGGCCCACTAGCCCCTGACACGCGGACGTACATCACGTGACATCACGGCAAACAAGTTCGTGTGACGCGGTCGCGACCGGCGCGGCGACCGATAGTAAGAGTGTGGACGCTGTACTTCACCCGAACACCGCGTCAAGGGTCCCGCCCCCACACCCGGTGTCACCGAATGCTGCTGAACAACACGGTGCGGTCATCGCCGACCGGCACCCGCGAGAATCCACATCCACCAACAGAATCGACGCCCGCGACCAACTGATCCTCGACGGACAGGCCGTGCCGGGCGCGTGGGTCACCGTGTCGTTCAACGGCGACCCGGACGACACCGACGTCTTCCAGCTCGTCCTTCCCGCCCATGCCAAGGCGCTGGGCGACACCTGCTCGATCGACTGCCCGCTCGGGAGAGCGCTCGTTGCCACTCACGTCGGCGAAACCCGCAGATACGTGACAGAATCCGGACGAGCCATGGCGATCACGGTTTTGGCCGTGGACAACGTGGATCCGAGGGCGGGCCTCTAGTCCGCTCCCCGACCAATGTTGTTCGGGGAGCCCAGGGCACTAATCCGCAGGCCGGCCGCCCACCACCGCGTGAATCCGCCCCTGCGGGTACGGCAGCGCGATGTCGTGTTCGTCGTAGGCGCGCAGAATCGCGCGGCGGATCCGGCGCTGCACCGGGCCCTGCATGTTCGGCCGGGTTTTGACCGACATGCGCAGGGTGAGCAGATCGGGCGAGAGCTCGTGCACGCCAAGCATTTCCGGATCATCCAAGACGTGGGCGGCGATCGCCGGGTCGATGATCGCGGCCTCCGCCGCTTCGATGGCCACCAGCTCGGCCCGGTCGAGATCCGCGGTCAGGGCGACCGGAACCTCAACATGCGCAACGGCATAGTCCTGGCTCATGTTGCCGACGCGCTTGATCTCGCCGTTGCGGACGTACCAGATGGTGCCGTCGCTGCCGCGCACGGTGGTGATGCGCAGGCCGACGCTCTGCACCTCGCCGGTGACGTCGCCGAGGTCGACATTGTCGCCGACGCCGTACTGATCCTCGAGCAGCATGAAGATGCCGCTGACGAAGTCACGGACCAGGTTCTGCGCGCCGAAACCGATCGCGAGGCCGACCACACCGGCCGAGGCGATGAACGGCGCGATGTTCACGCCCAGCACGCTGAGGATCGCGAGGACCAGCCACACGAGCAGAAGGATCGAGACCGTCGACTTCAGTACCGAGCCGATGGTCTGGGCGCGCTGGCGGCGCCGTTCGGCGGCCTTGCGCGCGTTCGACGAGGCCGTCCGGTCGCGCAGGTAGCGCAGCAGCGGCGGACGGCTGGCCTGCGACTCCTCGTCGACGGCCGCAGCCTTGCCGGCCCGGCCGGTGGTGGCGCTGTCGATCAGGCGGTGCAGCACCAACCGGGCGATGAGGGCGATGACGCCGTAGGACACGATGCGGATCGGGACCTCGATCAGCCAGTGTCGGTTCGTTTCCGTCCATTCGAAAGCCAGTTGGTAGACATGCACGGTTTCGACCCTACGAGAGGTCGTCGAAATACCTGGCCACGGCTATTCGCGGCTGCAGCCCGGACCAGCGGCTTTGTGCGCCCGAGAGATCCAGTCGGTAGATGGGGCTGGTCGTTGCCCGGCTCACAATTCTGCCCGCATTCTGGCAGAACGCTGATTGAAACCTGTGAACGACAAGGAAATTCGCGTCGGTCGCCCCCGGGTCAGGCTCGGTAAGCTCCAACCGTAAGCCAATCGCGTTGGGGGTGTCGCATGGCCGAACTACAGGTCGAACCGTCGGAACTGGTCGCGGTGTCGCACGAACTGTCCACCGTCGCCGACGGTCTCCGGTCCGGAATCGGTTCCCTCGACAGCGAAGTTGCCGGTCTGATGGGCACCGGATGGACGGGTTCGGCGGCGTCCGCATACGGGGACGTGTGGAAGGAATGGCATGAAGGTGCGACGCAGGTGGTCACCGGCCTGACGCGGATGTCGGCCCTGCTCAACGACGCCGCGGCCCGCTACACGAGCACCGACTCCTCAGGTGCCGGCCAGATCGCGGGATCGGGCCTCTGATGAGCGAGTTCAGCGTCAACCCCGCGGCACTGGCCGCGGTCATCGACCGTATGACGGCGTTCGACAGCGACCTGGAAGCGCATCTGGCGCACGCGGCCGGTTCGGTCGCCCGACTGGGCTCCAGTTGGTACGGCGACGCCGGTGAGGCGGAACGGTCAGCGCAGGCGCAGTGGGACGAGGGCGCCCGGGAAATGCGGGAAGCACTCGCGCGACTCCGGCAGATCGCGGAGGGTGCTCACGAGAACTACTCGTCCGCTGCGAGCAAGAACCAGCAGATGTGGTCTTGACCTGTGACCAGCCCGATCACGGTCGATCCGACGGCGCTCAACTCGACCGGGGCGTCAGTCGGCGCTGAATCCAACGCCGTCACCAGCGCCATCTCGACGCTGACCGCCGCGTTGTCGGGGCACGAGTCCGGCTTCGGTCACGACGCCGCGGCGCTGGTTTTCTCTCGCAGCTACAACAACGCTGCCCTCGCACTGCTGCATTCGGCTGCGTCGGCGGTCAACGCGTCGCGTCGCACCGGGCAGGGCATCCAAATGTCGGCCTACAACTACGGAACGGCGAACGCCCACTCAACGGTCGGGGGCGGCGAGTCGCCCGTGCCGAAACCGGGCGATCCCGGAAAATACTCGGCACCGGCCGTGCCGTCGGTATTTGGCGGTGCCGTCGCTGCCCCGCTCGGCTGGACTCTGGTTGAGGCCTTTGTCGGCGGGTTATGGCCGGACGGCGATCCCGCGCAGATGCGCGCGACAGCCGCGGCATGGCGGACCTTCGGCTCGTCGATCAGTGGCGGTTCGGGCGCAATGACCGCTGCGGGAACAACTTTGGGCGGATTCCAGATACCCGAAGCGCCGCAGATGCAAAAGGCCGCCAACGACATCGGCGGCGGACTGACGAACATCGACACGCAGGCACAGGCGCTGGCCGGCCAGATCGATTCATTCGCAACCACTGTCGAGAATGCGCAGAACGCCATTCGCGATCTGCTCCACCAGCTCAGTCCCAGCGGCATTCTCAGCACCATCGGAGGCATGTTCGAGGGTGACAATCCCCTCGACAAGATCAAGCAGATCGCCCACGACATCGACACGGTCCTGAACAACATGAAGCGTGAAGCCAACGCCATGGATCAGGCTGTCAGCCAAGGCATCAACGACCTCGATGGCTTGACCACCAAGCTTGAAAACTGGGCGAACAAGGAGTTCGTCGAGGTGTTCGGCCCAGAGGTCGGTGGCGTGCTGGCGATGAACTTCACCGCTCTGGCCGACCTCGAAGAAGGTGGCTTCAAATTCGTGGCCCAGACCGCGCAAGGGCTCGACCAACTCTCGCCGGACCGCTTTCTCTACGACCCCGAAGGCGCGGCCGAGGCTTGGGAAGGCACCGCCAAGACGCTGGGCGAGATGGCCTTGGCCGGCAACCCCCTGACCGCTCCGTTCGCGCTGGCGGACCCTGACATCCGCAAGGACTTGACGAACCTCGGCAAGTCGATGTTCGACGTCGAGGACTTCAAGAACGGTCACCCACTCCGCGCAGTCGGTTTCAACGCAGCACAACTCGGGACACTCGCCATTCCCGGCGTGGGCGAGGCGGCACCAGCAGCCGACGCTGCCGGCGGGGCGGCGCGCGTCGGTGCGGCAGAGGCTCGGGCGGGTGGGACCGTGGCGCGCGATGCCGGTGCGGTCGCGTCTCGGGGTGGCGCGGCCGCTGCCGCGGCCGACGAGGTGGCAACCAGGGCGGGAAACATCACGAAGAGCCTAGACACGGTTGGTGTGCCCGAGGCGGCTCCTGGGCCGACCGCTGCGGGGAAGGCACCGGTCGAGCCTCCGGTTGCTGCACCGAAACCGGAGGCAGCGCCGGTACCCAAGGTAGAGCCGGCGCCACAAGCAGACACACCCGCACCGCGTGCAGCCGAGCCGACCGCGCCGAGCGACCCGCATACTCAGGCCCCAATCGAGCACAGCGCCGGAACTCCTGCCGAGCCGCATTCAACAGCGCCGGTTCACCCTGAAGCCCAACCCTCTCCGCACGCGGAGCCCCCACCTGCGCAGCCAGTACCCCCAGCCACGCATGAGCCCACGCACTCTCCGTCACCCGGTCCCGAAGTCCACAGCGAGCCAAACAGTTCCGTCCACGAGCCTTCGCACCCAGGCGCGAGCGATCACCGTACAGACGGTCCACATTCGGGCGGTGACCACGGCGGATCCGGTTCGCACGTCAACGACGGCGGACACGGAGGGGGCAATGGACACGACCCCGTGCACTCCGGTGAGCAATCTGGCGATGGCTGGAACCGCCTGCCGGACGGACCCTTGGATCCGCACTACGGGGAACCATTGGAGCATCATTGGCCGTTCGACAACGACCCGGTGGACCCCGCGAACGTTAATCCCAAGGTGCAGGACTTGATTCGTGACCCTGACGCACCCTTCGGCCGCGATCCGAACGGTCATGCTTACAGCGCGCAGGAATACGCAGAACGATTCAATATGGAAGGTCCGACCGGACAACACTGGAACAACTTTCCAGCGAATGACGGAGCAGTACCAGGCACGAAGGTCGCGTTCGACGATCTCGATCAATACATCAAGCACTACGGTGATGCTCTTGACCGGGTCGGCGAGAATGGCAAGTATCTCGGTGTTATGGAGGATGGCCAACCGGCGTCATGGGAAGAGAGAGCGCTGCATGTTGATTCGCTCAAGTCGCCCTACAACAGCTACACACTGCAAAGCCTGCCTCCGGGATGGAAGGTAGAGGTATCAGAAATTGCGCCCGGCCTTGGACAGCCCGGAGGCAGCCTTCAAGTTCGGATATTAGATGATCGGGGCATGGTTAAGCCAGTCGATGAATTGCGCCGACTCCGCATACTGGGACAGCGATAAGTGAGGACCATGTCTATTTCCCAAGAATTGAAAGATTGGGCGAAGCTCGCTGGCTACTCGCTGAGTGTTGACTCCTCGGACGGCCCCGCGGATATGTTCTGGAATCAGGGCGGTGAGATCCGATATTTCATCAAAGAGGCTCAAGATGGTTGGATCAACGTCACCTGCTCCGACCGTCTCCAACCGGAGTATTTCTATTTCGCTGGTAGAACCATTGAGGTAGTCGAGAGATTCTTTTTCGGTTGGTTCGGCAACACCATGAGGTCCAATCGCGGCATGCCCCTGCTGGACACACCGATATCGCCTGAGCAACTTGCGACCGGATATCAACTGGCAACGCGTCAGATTGACGGCGTCGATCGGTACGTGCTTATCAATCCTGATGGCACTGTCGTGGCGGTTTCGAGCGGCGGGGAGATCTCAGCTGCAAGCGATCTTGTTCCACTCTCGACCTATTTGAGTGTACCGCCAGCAGAGATTATGCGTTCATTTACCAACGAGGGCGGAGAGCCGCTTTTCAGCGTCCTCGACTAACTGGTGCCGAGCATCTTTTCGATCCAGTTCAGTGGGATCGGCTTGGAGCCTTCCGCATGAGGACTATGGGCATCCCTACCCACGCTTTCGCAGGATCGTCAAGGCGTGGAGTGCATGACTGAAATGGACGATCGGCTGAGAGAACTGGTCAACCGATACGAGAAGTGGCAACGCATCTACGCCTGTGCAGGGCGGCCTGCGGGTAATGCACCCGTTTGGGAATCGGATCGACTTCATCTCCGTGAGGGATATCCGTATCCGGACTGGACGGCGTACATCGTGGAGCCAACCGACGTGTCGGCGGCGGTTGAAAATTGACCCCCTGGCGGCAGGTGAAAACTGACCCCCTGCCGGTGTGGTTGGTGATTATTCCTCGGTGGTGGTGGCCGCGGTAGGTGTGCGGCCCAGGTTTCGGTCTTTGAGTCGGTAGCTGTCTCCTTTGAGGGTGATGACTTCGGCGTGGTGCACGAGGCGGTCGATCATGGCTGCGGCGACGACGTCGTCGCCGAATACTTCACCCCAGCGGCCAAAGGCTTTGTTGGAGGTGACGATCAGGCTGGCGCGTTCGTAGCGGCTGGAGACCAGTTGGAAGAACAGGTTGGCGGCCTCGGGTTCGAACGGGATGTAGCCGACCTCGTCGACGACGATGAGCGGGTAGCGGCCCAGTCGGGTCAGCTCGTGCTGGATGCGCCCGCCCTGGTGGGCTTCGGCCAGTCGTGCCACCCATTCGGCGGCGGTGGCGAACAGGACCCGGTGCCCGGCCTGGCAGGCCCGGATCGCCAGTCCGATCGCCAGATGGGTCTTGCCGGTACCGGGCGGGCCCAGGAACACGACGTTGTCGCGGGCCGTGACGAAGTCCAGGGTGCCCAGGTGCGCGATGGTGTCGCGCTTGAGTCCGCGCGCATGATCGAAGTCGAACTCCTCCAACGACTTTCGTGCGGGGAACCGGGCGGCGCGGATGCGCCCTTCGCCGCCGTGGGATTCGCGCGCCGAGACTTCACGTTGCAGGCACGCGGCCAGGTACTCCTCGTGCGTCCAGTTCTCGGTCCGGGCCCGATCGGCCAGTCGCGTGATCGAATCCCGCAGCGTGGGTGCCTTCAAGGCCCGCGTCAGGTAGGCCAGTTCGGCGGTCACGTCCCGGCCGGGGCCGGCGTTGTGGGTGGTGGCCATCAAGCGGCCCCGCCATCGAGATCGACGCCGAACGCCGCGTCGTAGGACGACAGGTCCCGCACCGGCACCTCTGACTCCATCGGCGGTGGTGAGATTTGGGTTCGTCTGTGCCGCAATATCTTTGCCGCCTCCACATGCCCTGGATCGGAAATCGTTTGGTGGGTGGCCCAGATACGGGTGTGTTCAGCGACGGTCTGCCCATCGCAGAACGCCTGCACCCGATCCAGATCCGCGCGCACCAGCACCCGACGCCCCACCGCGGCAGGGTGCACCGAATAGTCGTTGCCGTCCAAGCGGACGTAATGATCGCGCGGCAGCCGCAACGATGAGGACCAGCCGGTAGCCGGGGCCACCGGTGGCAGCCCCAGCATCGCTGCTCGGTCCGCGTCGATCCGCTCGGTCGGTGCGCACCCCAGAGCGCGGCGGGTGCGGGTGTTCACCACCGCCAGCCAGTCGGTCATCTGGGTGTTGAAATCGGCCGGAGAAGCGAAGGTCCGCCCGGGCAGAAACGAGCGCTCCAGATAGTCGTGGGACCGCTCGATCAGGCCTTTGGCTTCCGGGTCGGCGGGCTTGCAGACAATGACCTTGGTGGCCAGTACCCCGCGGAACGCTTGGCATTCTTTGGTCAGCTCGACCCGTCCGCCCCGCCACCGGCCGATCGCGCCTTCGCCGTCCCAGACCAGCGCTCGCGGCACCGCCCCGAGTCGGCAGATCAGCTCCCACCAGCCGGCGAACAGATCCTCAGAACGCCGAGTCGGGATCAAGATGGCCATCAGCCATCGCGAGTACGCACTGATCATCGTCAGCACCGGCAACCGGGCCGCGGTGCGGGTTTGGCCGAACCCGACCGGTATCGACACCTCGGGGAACCACAGATCGCACTGCGCGATCTCCCCGGCCACATAGGCGGTCCGCGAGGCCGGGTCCGGTGGCAGATACACCGGCCGCAACTCGGCCACCCGCGACGACAAAACCCGGATAGACCGGGTCCAACCGATCCGCTCGGCGATCACCGTCGCCGGCATCCGCGGATAGGCCTGCAACAATTCGCGAATCCGCGGCTCGACCTCATCGACCACCGAACCCCGCAGCGGCCGTTCATATTTCGGCGGCGTATCAGAAGCCAGCGCCGCTTTGACAGTGTTCTTCGAGATGCCCAGCACCCGAGCGATCACCTTGATCGGTAACCCCTCAGCCCGGTGCAAACGGCGAATCTCCGCCCAATCTTCCACAGACAACATTCCCTTCTGGCCCTCCTGGCTCGACTAGAGCCAGGCCACCGGACCAGGGGGTCAAAATTCAGTTGCCGCGCCGGGGTCAGAATTCACGTGCCGCTGACACGACGGAGGGTTCAACGTCCTGACCGCTACCGCTGAGCGCCGGAACGCACCTAGCGAGGGCTTATCGGGATTCTTCACTGACGCCGATGATGCCGGGAAATACATCCTCTGGCACATCGGCGACTACCTCCGAATGTCAAGTCGACTGGACCCGACCATGTGGGCGTGGCAGGACGCCGGACTGGACCCGCGCGTCCAGCAGACATCACTCGGGAAATTCGTGTCCAAATTCCAGCTGAAGTCGGACCCCAGCAAGTACTTCATCTTGCGCAGGGGCGGTGTACAGCCCGAAAATCATTTACTGCCTTTGACTTACGACGAACTGGACGCCCAGTTGCTCGCCGGCATGCCCGAATCAGTGCTATCGAAGCTGTAGCTGGCACGGAAGACCGGGTATGTCTGTTTCTCAAGAGCCGCAAGACTGGCCAAGCTCGCCGGATACTCCCTAACGGCTGGTTCAGAGGACACGGGTTGGATTGGTCTGGTCGATCCAGACGAACTGACCGACATCCAAGTCCAGGACAACCCGTCTCGCCTGAGCAACCCAGCAGCCATCCGCGCCGAGTTACGCGACCCAGCGCTCAGCTATGGCACGCATATTCGGGTGGACGCCGCCATAGCTCACCAGCCGAACGTCGAGGCCGGCAGGTTCCACGATCTTCAGCGCCTTGAGGATGGCGGTGTCGATCCACTCGTCGTCATTGCCGAACACTCCCCCGCCCAACCGGGTCAACAGGACAATGTTCGATCCGCCGTTGGCTGCCGCCTCGACAGCCGCCAAAAAGGTTGCCTCATAAGCGGATTCCAGAACTAATCGCGCGAATGCCTCCCAGTGCCGTCGCGGCACATTCGAATAGGCGACGGGAAGCGCCGAGCAATACGCCTGAGAGACGACCTGCCCCGGCTTACGCGGTGTCGCCGTCACCTCCACGCCGAGATGCAGGCCGATGGCCAGCTCCCCCGCAAGAGCATCGCGCGTCTCCGGCGAGACAAGCGCGTCAGCGATCGCAGTCAGCCCGTCCGCGGTGCACAGCGCGTACCCGTTTTCCATGCGCCACAGCGACAACACGGGGACACCGAGGTGCTCGGACAGCGAAAGCCCCATTCGCTCAAGCATGTTCAACTGACGCTCGGCGGTCTGCCCCCGCACTCCGTTCACGGGAGCAAAGTAGTTTCGGTAGATGGCCCCGGCACCAGCCGCGAGCGCACACGCAGGGCCTTGCGTGTGGTCGTGGGCGTAGCGGGTCACCCCATCCTCGGGAGTGACGGTGTAGTGCGTCATCTCCAGCAGGTTGAACTGCGACGCCACCTGGAACAGCGCGCCCTCGAACTCCGGCTCGTTATGCATCGCGCCGACGTCGCCGACCGTGCAGGTGACGGTGGTGCGGCCGCGGTCCGGAATCGCGACCGTCGTGCGCAACTCAGCCAGGCTCGGAGTCCGCAGCGTCCCGATGACGTACCGCGCGCCGTTCACCGACGAGACGAGCTGGTTCCCGTCGACACTCAGTCGCGACCGGGTGCTGTCGTAGTCGGATTCAGCGAAGCCGGTTAGGCGCTCAAACCAATCAGTGGAGGGCATGGCGTCATCGTGGCACAGCGGCACTATCGTTCGGGTATGCCACAACCCCTCGACGCGACGCATCCCGTGGTGAAGCTGTTGACCGAGCACGGCCCGCTCAGCGACGACGACATCGTGCAGAAGCTCCAGGCCGCCGGCGTCGCTGATCCGGAGTCGGTCCTGGACGAGTTCAGCTCCGCCTACGACGCACCGCAAGGCTTTCTCCCCGACGAGCGCACCGTCTGGTTACCCGCGCTGCTGGCCGGCAAGGTGTTCACCCACCGGCTCAGCGCCGGTGAGATCGCGGACGACGTGCTGACGGTCACGCCCGACCTGGAAGCGGTGGCGTGGTCCGGCAGCCCGAATCTGGCCGCCAGTGCGGACCCGCTGGCACCCCGCGTCACGCACAACCGCGACGACCTGATCGAGGCCGGCCGCATCACCTACGACGGCGGCGACCAGTTCGGTGTGCTGATCCTGACTGTCGGGACGCTGCATACCCTCGGCGTGTCCGAGGGCGACCTGGTCGGCGTCCGCGCCACCGTGGACGGGTTGACGGTCGAGAAGGTCGACGCTGTCGCGGAGTCGAACGCCGGCGCCCTGATGGCGGCAGTGCTCGAGCCCGACGATCCCCACGAGGTCGAATCGGTGACGTGGGCCGCCTGCAGTCAGGACCCGACGTTGTTCACCGAACCGTTGGCGCCATTGAGCGACATCATCGACGCGGCCGGGATGACGCGCGACGAACACCTGGTCGCATTGGGCGAATTCGATTTCGGGGCTTGGCGTTTCGATTCGGAACTCCGTGCACTGGCGGACGAGTACGAACTCTCGGCCGACGATGCGCTGGCCGTCAGCTCGCTGTTGCTGGTCCACAGCTCGCTCCAGCTAGCGCTTGAAGATCCGGACCTCGATGACACCGGCGCCGAATTCGAGACCGACGACGATGACACCGAGACGGCGGAAGTCTTCACCGGGGCCTACACCGAGTTCGGTGCCAAGCTCGCCGACCCGGTGCTCGCGGAAGTGCTGTTTCGCGAGGCGACCGAGTCTGGGCGCATCGGTGCAGCCGCGCTGGGAATGCTGGCGGACACGCTGTTGCAGTACGTGCCGCGTGCGGCCCAGGCGAATTGCCGGTGGCTGGGCGCGGCGGCGTTGGAGCGGCTCGGCGATGTCGAGGAGGCCGAACGCGAGCTGTTGGCCATCGAGACGATGGATCCGAACTGCACACTGGCACTGTTCGACTTGGCCCGGTTCGCCTCCGACCGCGGGCAGGCCGAACGTGGGCTGTCGCTGCTACGGCGTGCCGGCGCTGATCCCGACGATTATCTGGTCCGGTTGCTGCAAGGCTACGTCGCAGCGCCGCGCACGGACATCGGGCGCAACGATGCCTGCTGGTGCGGGTCCGGCCGCAAGTACAAGAAGTGCCACTTGGGGCGCGAAGGGAAGTCGCTGCCGGAACGTTCAGATTGGTTGTACGCCAAGGCTGCTCAGCACGTGCTCACCGCCGACTGGGAGGAGCTGCTGGCCGCGGTGCGGCTGATCCGCGCACTGCCCGCCGGCCACGACGAGGAGCTGGCCGAGAAGCTGAGGTCCGACCCCCTTGTCATGGACAGCGTGTTGGTCGAAGGCGGCGGGTTCGCGGAGTTCCTGGAGCAACGTGGGGTGCTGTTGCCGGACGACGAGCGCGAACTGCTGGAAGCCTGGGTAGACGAAGAGCGATCGGTGTACGCCGTCGACAGCATCGACGATCATGTGACCGTTCACGATCTGCGGCGCAAAGTCGCGCTGGAGCTGGGCCGTGGCGCGCTCGGCGCACAGCTGAGAGTTGGCCAGTTCCTGTGTGGCCGAGCGCTTCCGGTCGGCGACGGTCTGGAACTCGTCGGGGCCGTCATCGAGGTGCAGCCGCACCACGTCGACGAACTGATCGAGCTGCTCGACAGCGAGCCGTCACCGGTGGAGCTGGTGGCGTTCTTCACCCGGCCGACGCACGTCTAGGCAACTCTCGAAATCCTCGTCATGCCGACCGCCCGGCGTCGCGAGGCGAGCGCAACCGGATCAGTCCGATGGCCGCCACACTCGCACGCGCGGCGTTGCGGCGTGGTGTGCGCCCGGACCAACCTGGTCAATAATCCGACTTCTTATCCATAACTCGGATTAGTGATACAGTTAGTCCGAGTTAGGAGACGCATGGAGCCAGCGACACCGTGGCCACCGCATGACCAAGAAGCGCGCCCGTGGGCACAAACGCACCGCAGTGGTACGCGAGAGGATCGGACGCTCCGCTCGATCACAGTCTCGCTACCTCCGCTCATTGCGGATCGAACCGTAGCCCTCGACTCCGAGACCGCAGCCGATCTGGAGGCGGCCACCTCCGAGATCACCAAACTCGATAGCAGTCACGCTGATGATCTCTCCGCGTTGAACACGCTGCTGCTTCGTACTGAGTCGGTAGCGTCGTCGAAGATCGAGCAGATCCAAGCAAGCGTCGACGATTACGCCCGCGCACTGCATGGCGTCCGTGCGAACTCCTCTGCTGTTGCCATGGCCGCGGCGACCGCTGCGCTGGAGGACATGATCGGGACGGTTGGCACAGCAGAGCACATCGGGCTGTCCTCCATTACCTCGGCGCACGCGGCGCTCATGCGCGACGATCCGTTGGAGTCCTCGTCCGCGGGCCAACTCCGTACCGTGCAGAACTGGATCGGCGGAAGCGACTTCTCACCACGAGGCGCGCTCTACATCCCCCCGCCCCCAGAAACCGTGCCCGGGTATATGGACGACCTCATCGCCTTTACCCGTCGCAACGACATGCCGGCACTGTTGCAGGCCGCGGTCGCACATGCGCAGTTTGAGTCGATCCACCCGTTCACCGACGGGAATGGCCGCATCGGCCGTGCCCTCATCAACGCGATTTTGCGACGCAGGGGGGCAACGACTCGCGTTGTGGTGCCACTCGCGTCGGCCTTGGTCGCCCGACGCGAGGACTACTTCGACGTCCTGGGCAGCTACCGCTCAGGCGAGCTCGCTCCCCTGCTCGGCACGATTACCCGTTCGGCCAGGATCGCTGCCGCCGAGTCGCGGACCACCGCGGACCGTCTTCGCGAAATCCCAAGCGCTTGGCGGGAATTGACCGGACCGATGCGCGCCGGCAGCGCCATCGCCAAGATGCTGGCCCTATTGCCGGGAACTCCCATCATGTCTTCCGATGATGCGATCGCACTGGTCGACGCTCCCCGTAGCAGCGTGTTCGACGCGATTGGCCGGCTCCGCGACGCCGGTGTGCTCCGGGCCTTGACGGAGCGCAAGCGGAACCAAGTGTGGGGCGCCGGCCTGGTCCTGGACGAACTCGATGATCTTGGGGTGCGGATCGCGTCGTCCGCCCGTCGGTAGCGCTCCCACTGCCCGGGACGGTTCGAGACTACGGCTACGCGGCCCCATCACCGCGGGCTACGAGAATCCGGTTCTTGATCTCCCGGTAGGCCTGCACCCGCGCCATCACCGCATCCACCGCCGAATCCGTTGGGCCGACATCCTGAGTGGCCTCGATCCCGTACAGCATGGCGCTCAATTTCGCGTGCAGCTCGGCACGCTGCTCGGCAACCCGAGCATCCTCACGTTCGGTGCGCAACGACTTGTCGATACGTTGCGCTTCCATGGCACATTTGCCAATGAGCTCCACCCGCTCGGTCGCAGCGGCTTCCAGACCTGCGATGGTGCTCTTGGCTTCCGCCAAGATGTTTCGGTCCTCGCTCGTTGGCTTGTCCAACGCCGACAGCGTGTTCGCCACCTTGCGCAGGGCGTACGCCTTCGTGAAGTTGTCGGTAATCCCTTTGATATCGACGCTGAAGTCGACCTCCCCCAACCATCCGGCGCGAGCGGCCTCGGACGCGGCTATCCGCTTCACTGCGCTGAGCGCGGATTCCACAAGCGCGGCGTTCTGTTTGCCCAGCGTATTGACGCGGTGTTGTTCTTCCTTGCGGACCTGTTCTTCCCGTTGACGTTTGGCGGCCGCGGCCCGTGCTGCCTGTTCGACGCGGGCCTGTTCCTCGGCCTCGATGCGGTGCTTGTCCGCAGCCGCGACGAGCGCGTAGACAACCCAGATCACAACACCGACGGCGGCGATGACCCCGAAGGCGATCCAGACCGGTTTGGGGATCATCACAACGAGCAGAATGACGAAGAAGATGAAGCCGCCCAAGGCATTCGACCCATCAGATGAACGCTTGCTGCTCATCGGGCACCCACGTCTGCACGGGAGTGAACGTCACTCCCTGGGCACGCACGGCCGGATACCAATCGGGCCGATTCAGCCACCACGGCCGTCCTCATCAACATGGTGCACACCTGTCTCGCACTCACTGTCGCTACCCGCGTTCCAGGTAGCCGAACAGAATGACACAGCTCACCGACAAGTCGGGTTGCGCGGACGCGGGGGGGCTACCGCGATCACGAGGGATCTATCAGGTCCCCGGCGTTTCTGCCCACACCGCAATGTGCGTCGCGACCCAACGAACGGTGAACCGCCCCCTCAGTACCATTCATGACCACACGGCTCGCAATGCCATTTCTCGTCTTTCCTGCAGCACCCGCCCATATCGAGCCACGGTGCCCATTCGTCCGGGCTCATCACCATGCCGTAGCGAATCACCTGAGTCCGCTGGCCACCACACCGAGGACAGCCGGGGTTCTGGGCGAACCGAAAATCGATGAAAGACCGGTAGGTGCCGTTGCACATCCGGTCCCAGCACCGACGGCAGAGCACCGCCGGCCAGTCGTCTGCTGAATGCCGCAGCCAGCCGCGGTACGTCTGTCCGCTTGGGCCGTTCGACGTCCGGATCGGCGAAGGTGCCGCGGGACGCTGCAGCGGGTCGACGGTATAGACGTGGATCTCGTCCCGCGCGTCAACATCGGTCAAGTCGATCTCTTGACCACAGCCATCGCATTTACCATTGAAGGACAACAGATTTCGTGCCGCGACCACCGATGAGTGTCCCCATCGATAGTGGATGCCTCCGCGTACCCGACTCTCGTGTAACGCGAGGATCAGCTACTCGGCGTCGTCGTCATCGAAGCGCCACGTCTCGAACGGATCGCTGAGATCGAGCATCATCGCCAATGTGGTCAAATCCACGAGGCGGGCCAGGTATCGCGAGGTGCCATCCACCAGCGCCCCGCCGAATCCGCCTTCGTGATCGATACGACCGAGGACCGTCAGTACCGACATCGGATCTGTCCCCAACACCAGCAGAACACAGTCGCCGGGACGGGACTCGCCGAACGCATAACGCCACGGCCGGTAGGGCGACTGGGGCTCGAGCGTGATGACGCCGTCTTTCCAATCGGCTGCTTCGAGGACGTGCAGGCGGTGGTGAATCGTTTGCGACATGAGTCAATTATCGCAGGGGGGTACGACAATTCAGGCCATCATTGATTAGCTGGAGGGCTGCACCCTCATCGCCCGCCAGACCCAGAATCTCGGCCATCGCCGTGAATACCGGTGTCCGCCGGGAATGCCGGCGGCATGTAGCCGCCATAGGTGCCGCGCGGATCGCCTTGGACGTAGAAGCGGTCCTCGCGGTCGGCACGGTTGGCGATCATGTCCCGCTCGAACTGTTCCCTGCGCAGTTCAGCGTCGCGCGCTTGTGCCGATTTGAGCGTCCAGGCAGCGAACAGCGACAGCACCGCCAGAGCGATCAGCACGCCGTACAGCCACGGGTGCTCGTGAGCAGTGCCCAGCAGGAATAAGCCGCCGAAGACCGCAGCCACTCCGACTGCAGGGCGCCGCCCCGGGGCACGCGCCACGGCACCAAGGCCATTGCCGCCGTTGGCAATCGCGACCGACGAGGAGGATGCTCCGCCGAAGATCGCCATCAGGACCCAGATCGGTAGCCACAGCCCGCAGGACATGAGGGTCAGAATGGCGTGCAGCGCGTGGTTGGGTCCACCGCCGGCTGATACTGCGACCGCCACCGCAGGCGCCGGGGCGGCGGGCGCGGTGGGGACGAAGTGTTCCGTCCAGCGTCGGCCGTCGTGGTAGCGCTGGCCAGGTTGGCCGCTGGGGTCTGGGTACCAACCCGGCGCGGGGGTCGGATAGTTGTGATTCGGCATGTCGGTTCCTCTCGGCGCATTTCAAGCAGCCGAACAGAATGACACCGACCACCGACAACTGGCACCGCCGGACGCGGGCCTCGGCGAGCTGGACGATCTCGGAGTGCGGATCGCCGTGGCGGCCCGGCGGCAGACCTAACCGCGCGGGGCGTATACCGACAGCTTGGCCCTGATCGGCACGACGCGAGGCAATCTCGGAGCGGCGACGTCGCGGACCGAGCACAATCGGATCAGTCCCGTAGCAGCCACCCTGGCCCGTGCGGCATTGCGAAGGCGCGGGTGGCCGGCGCTGTTCGAAACAACCGGTCCGCCAACTCTGCATCAGCGACCCGAGCTCGCTAGTCGAACATGACATGCGTCGGCATTTTCGACCACACACTCCCTCAACTTGTATGTACCATGTACATACGAACTGACGGAGGTTCTCATGCCCAGGGTCGATATCGCCACCGCGAAAACCGCGCGCGACCAGCGGTTGAACGTCCGAGTCAGCGCGCGCCAGCAGCAGTTGATCAGGCAGGCCGCAGAGGCCACCGACACCACCGTCACCGACTTCATCCTCGCCAGTGTCCTCGACAGCGCGGAGCGCGTACTCGCCGACCGCCGATGGTTCGTCGCCGACGATCACCAGTGGGCCGAATTTGAAGCGCTACTGGACGCTCCGCTGCAACCGATGCCAAAACTGCGACGGCTGCTGATGCGCGAAAATCCATTCGCGACGACCGAGTGACCGACGCTCGTTGACCAGCGAACACAAGCCAGCTCCGCCCGAGAAACTTGCCAAGCACCACGACCGGACCCACTTCTCCTCCGGTGCAACAGAACTCGATGACTGGCTCCGAAAGTACAGCTGGCAGAATCAGCGCGCCAACAACGCAACCACCTACATCACTGCGCACCAAGGACGAGTCGTCGGCTACTACGCCATCACGGTCGCGGGATACGAGCGCGACTCCGCTCCCCCGGCAATCGCCAAGACCGCACCAGCAACCGTCCCGTGCTACCTGTTGGCCCGGCTAGCGGTCGACCAGCAATGGCACGGCCGCGGGCTCGGATGGGGGCTACTGCGGGATGCGATGCTCCGAGTTCTGATGTTGTCACAGTCAGTGGCAGCACCGGCATTGCTGGTTCATGCTCGCGACGACGCGGCCCGCGAGTTCTACCTGCACCATGCGGAATACGTACAGTCCCCAGTGGACCCGCTGCATCTGCTCATTCCGATGAAGGCGATCGCAGCGGCAGTGCTGGACGACGGGCGGCACCGCTAGGGGAGCTCCGGTGCACCCAGCTGCCGGTAGGTGATCGACGCACGCCGTGCGATGGTGGACCGCGAGCTGGGCCTGACTGAAATGTCGGTGGGCGCTGTCATGCTCGGGAAAAGTCCATCGCGCCGTTCACGCGGGGATCTTGCACCATGGTTTAGCATTCACTAAACTCAAGGAGGGGAACGTGCTGAGGCGGGCGATTGTGAAAGGGCGATTTCATCAGATTGACTGCGCGGTCCGCGCCGACGGAAGTTCGCCCGCCGCGCAGTTCCTCGATTCCTTGAAGAGCGGGATATGGGAGCACCCGACATCGGCCGACGCTCAGGACGAGCAGATCACCGACTACCACTGGTTTCTCAATGCCATGAGGCACTGGGCCAACACAGGCGAGCCGGTCTACCGAGATGCCGTCAAGGCCCTCGATAACGGTGTTTGGGAGTTCCGCCACGGCGACAAGCGACTGACATTCTTCGATACCGACGGCGAAGGCGGATACACCGCTAAACTGCCGATCCTTCGTTACGAGGAAGCTGAAGCACCCGACAGCGAGTACTGGCAGATTCCGTACTTCGACGACCTGATCCGCGTTGGGCATGCATTCACGAAGGTCAGCCAGAGAACGCCGAAACACGATCTTCGGCAATCTCAGCAAGTTAGAGAGGAGGACCTCGCCCATGACCAACCAGGACAATCTGACGCTGATTGATGAAGAACAGGCCACCGACGCGGGGGCTCAGGGGTTGGCCGCCGCTGACCTAGCCGGTCAAGTCATGCGACTCCTGCATCAGGCGCTGGAAGCCTCCGGGCTCGACCAGAAAGCACTCGCCGAGAAGCTCGGTGTGACACAGGGCCGTGTGTCTCAGGTGCTCAATGGCGACGGCAACATGAAGGTCGCAGCGGTTGCGCGTTATCTCCGCGCGCTTGGGTACGAAACGCGACTCTCGGCGACGCCGCTCACCCCAGATCGCCCGGCCCTGCCCCGCGGTACCCGCAGTCGCCCAGTTCGCGAACCGCAACCCATAGTTACCGAGAGCCGGTACGTGGCACGTATGCAGAAACGTTCGCGCGTAAGGACGTCGAGTGACTGACGAAATCGAGACAGCAGCAGACCTAGTCGATGTTGCGGAACTGCGCCACTTCGTTATTCACGATCTTGTAGCTCGCCGGGAAACAACGCCGGACCCGCACGCGCTGGGCTTGCCGCCCGAAGAGCTACATGCACCCGGTTCGACCGACGACGATGCCGCGGTGAGTTTCTTTGTTCGGTTGGAGGACGAAAAGCTCGGCGTGCGATGCCGCGTCGAGACGCGCAATGCGTACTGCAGCTTTCTGGCCGACGGCGAGGCCGTCTTCTTCCTCCCAGCTCCACTGCCAGCCAGCAAGCGACCGCTCATCGCAGAGTTCATCGAACAAGCCGGTGCCGTCACCGTCTTTCCCTATGTACGTGCCGCCATTGCCTCACTCGCAGCCCAGATGGCAGTGCCTGCATCACCACTGCCATTGCTGCGAGCCGGCGAATTGCGAGTCGCACTTGACGACGCACCCGTCGTCGAGCAGGAGCCGTCGCCTGCGCTTGCGCACGGCACCCTGGCGGTTACCAACGACAGCGGCGATCCCGAGCAGATCGGTGAGTTCTTCATCGACGAGTCAACGGGTCTGGTTACCCGCATCGGCGCAGAGGGACAGGTACCCGAGTTCGACGAATTCCTCGACGCGATAGCCGATATGCCGTCACCGGAAGACATGACCTGGGAGGACGTGGTGCGCCGGCACGGCGAATCGTCAATCCGTCAGTCCGTCGAAGACCTACGTGAGGCCAACGGCGACGCCGCCACCGATGCCATGCTGACCGAGATTGACGAAGCCGCCGCGACAATCGCGATGACAGACGCATTCAGCGCGTTGAACGAGGCGGTCGACGACCTGAACGGCAAAATCTCAGCGGCACAAAGCATTCTCGGCAATCACGGCACGACCGGATCCGACGACAAGTCAAACGCCGAGGCGGCGCTGATCGCTGCGGCCGAACAGGTTCGCGACGGCTGGAAACGCGTGATGGACACAACCCTGTTGCCAGATCACTAACCGGCCGTTGACGATATCGCCGTCCACCATCACGCCGGCAACAGCGACGCCACCACCCCGCAGAGATGCTCGACCTCAGCGGTCCGGCATTTCTTGGCCGCGGTGAGCACTTTGAGCTGGTCGTCGGATTCGCGGGCATGCCGCTCGGCGGGCACCCAGGCCGCGATCTGTTCCGCTACAGGCGCCCAGACATCCTCGCGCCGGGACAGCTCGGCAGCGGCCTGTTCACGTAATACGTCCGCGGCACCGGCTGCGTCGACAAGGACTGATTCCACATGATCGGCGAGTTCCAGATCGTCGGTCGGCACCTCGCCGGCCTTGATGGCAGCTTTGTTGTAGTCCTCGAGCCCGGCCAACTCGACGGCGGGAACAGCGGCCACCTGACGAAACCCACCGACCACACCGGCCGCAGTCTGGCGCGCTGACTTGAGTTTTGCTGTTGCAGAACGGTACTCCGCCAGTGCGGTTTCAGCTTCGGCGACAGCGCTCCGGGTCCGTGCCACCCAATCAGCATCGAGCTGACCGCCGCCACAGACCGGACAACCCGTGTCGCCGGCATGCTGGTGAAAGTCCAGTGCTGCGTGCAGCACCCCGACGGTCTGGCACAGGCCAGTACTCGCCGCCTGACGGGATGGCAATTGCCCGAACCCACGGCAGCCGGTCACCCGGCGGCAGTGGCCCTGCGGCGGAACAACTCGGCCGGCCTTCCTCTGCCACCAGATGCCAGCTCGTCAGTACCGACGACCAGACCCTCCATGGCACGACGAAAGTTGTCCGCCTGCAATCGCTTTCCTGAGACCACTTCGTGCACGTGCCGCAACTCGCGCAGCGTGAAGGTGTCACCGAGCAGACGGTCCGGGTCCGCGTTATCCCGATAGCGGCTGCGCAACTCTGCTACCGCGCGCTCGACGATGTCGTCGTGGCCGTACAGGCGACCGGTGGGGACGACCGGCACCATCCGTGTGACACCTGGTGTAAGGCCAACGAGTTGGTCGAGTCGCACGACCGCGATGTGCGCGACCGACAGCACCCAGCCCCGATCATCGCGGTGAGGGTCATCGAACACGTGAAGCTGCCGCGGCCGCAATCCGCGGACGTTGGCCTTATCCGCCAGTGACCGCTCCACGGCATTCGCGAGCGTCTCGTGTTCGTGGAGAAAAGTTCCCGGCAGCACCCAATGTTCGCCGTCTGGGCGCAGCACTTCCAGCACCACAAGCCCGAGATCGGGATCGAGTGCGAGTACCGCGGTATCGACGGCAACCGACGGCCGCGGGTAGTCCTCGAGGCTATTCCCGCTGGTGTCTACGTGCGTTTTGCGGCTCATGTCGGTGCCCTAGCGTAGCGTGAGAAATAATTAGCGCGATATCGCGTTAAATGTGGTTACATAGTCGCGCTGATCCGAGGAGGACGCCATGGCATCACTGAACGACCGCATTGAAGGGGTGCTGCTCGGCACCGCCGCCGGCGACGCCCTGGGTGCGCCTTACGAGTTCCAGCCGCCCCGCGGTCCCGAACGTCGGGTCTGCTGCACGATCAGGTGACAGTTTCGGTCACGCGGCCTGACTGGC